>LWDI01000088.1 GCA_002083475.1 Proteobacteria bacterium SG_bin5 | reverse complement strand
TGGGGCGAGCTCGGGCAGGCGCAGCACGCCGCGATCGTCGAGCGCGACCGGCGCGGGCGCGGCGGTCGATGGCGCCGGCGGCGGCGCGGGCCAAAGCATCACCACGCGCAGCCCCACCCAGCCGCCGAGCACCAGCCCCAGGAAGCGCAGCGGCCGCCCGCTCATCGCGCGCTTTCGGGGAAATGATGCGCGGTCTTCTCCCAGGCGAGCGCGCGCCCGCGCAGCATCGCGACATAGCAAGTGAGCGCGCGCCGCGCGGCGAGCAGCGAAAGATAATTGCCGACCACCAGCCGCGGCGCCGCCCACAGCGCCTCGCGCGGCCCATAAAGCGCGGCGGTGAAGCCCATGCGCAGCACCAGCCGCCAGAGCATCAGCGCGCTCGTCGCGAGCACCAGCCACGCGGGCAACAGCGCCGGGCGCGGCGTGCCGCCCAGCGCATGGCCCAGCGCGCTCGCCCCCCAGAGCAGCAGCCCGAGATAAGCTGCGCCGAGCACCAGCACCGCGAGCGGGCCGCGCCGGTCGCGCAGCCGCATCCAATGATCGCGCCAGGCGAGCGGGCGCGCCCAGCCGAGCCGATCCCAGCCGGCGAGCGCGATCCCCACCATCCAGCGCGCGCGCTGGCGCACGGCGGCATCGACACGCGCGGGGAAGTAAGCCCGCACCGCGACTGGCACACGCCCGCCCGCCGCTTCGGGCACGCGCACGAAAATGCTCGAGCCGCCCGCCGTGCCGAGCGCGAGGCCGAGTTCATAATCCTCGGTCAGGCTCGCCGCGTCGAACGGGCCGGCGGGCTTGGCGATGCGCGCGAGCCAATCGCGCGCGATCGCGCAGCCGACGCCCGCGAGCGGCAGCCCGACGCCGAGCGCCTCGCGCACTTGCAGCTGCTTGGCATGGCTTTCGGCGAACTCGTCGGCATAACAGCCGCTCACCAGCCGCCCGCGCGGGTCGATCAGCGGCAGCACCGGCAGCTGCACCGCCGCGTGGCGCCCGATCAGCCAATCGAAAATCCTGAGTTCGGCGGGGTGCACCAAATCCTCGGCATCATGGAGCACGACCGCCTTGGCCGTGCCACCGTGCGCTTCATCGCGCAGCAAGGCTTGCCAAAGCGTGTTCAGGCAATCGGCCTTGGTGGTGGGGCCGGGTCGCGCGCCGATCACCAGCCGCACGCGCGGATCGCGCTCGGCGATCACGGCGACTTGGGCGATCGTTCCCGGATCATTGGGGTAGGCGCCGACGAACACGGTGTAATGCGGGTAATCATAGCGATCGAGCAGCGCCGTGAGCATCGCGCCGATCACCTCGGCCTCGTCCCAGGCGGGCACGAACACCGCCATCCGCCCGGGCGCCTCGGCGAGGGTGAAGTCGGCGGCCGAAAAACGCGGGCCGCCACGCGCGGCGCGTCTTGCGCTGCGCCAAGCGAAAAGCAAGTCGATCGCCAGATCGTCGAGCCCGCCGATGACGAAGCCCACGGCGGCGAACAGCAACACTTCGCCCGCGCTGGCGTCGATCACGTCGAGCAGCGTCATCGCTTCTCCCCCTTCACGTGACTTTGCGGCGAAATGACCGGCGGATCAACCGGACTTGCGGCACCCGCCGTTTTTAGCCTGAGGCGCGGTCGACTTACCGTGAATCGCTGCGGAACGACTAGGCAACGAAGGGACCTTGCCCGTCGTTCGACCGCGTCGCCTCGCGTGCAATGACGGTTGTGGATTCGGGCCAAAGCGGTCACCCTCGCGCCGGCGAAATCAGGGGGGGTGCGCGTGAGGCTTGCGATTCGGCTGGCATGGCTGGCGCTGGCGCTGGGGCCGCTCGCGGCGTCGGCCGAAAATGGGCCGCAGGTGGTGCTCGCGACGCCGGGGACCAATGGTGGCGCGATCACCCGCTTCACCGCGCGCTTCAATCAGCCGATCGTGCCCCTGGGCGATCCGCGCGCGGCGGGGCCCTTCACCATCGATTGCGCGGTGGGCGGGCAAGGACGCTGGGCCGACCAGCAGACTTATGTCTATGAATTCGCCGCCCCCTTGCCCGGCGGCACGCGCTGCGGCTTCGAACTGCGCGCGGGGCTGAAGAGCGCGAGCGGCTATGCGGTGGTCGGCCAGCGGCGCTTCACCGTCGACGCGGGCGGCCCGGTCGCGCGCGCGGTGCTGCCGGCGCGCTATGATGGCGATATCGAGGAGGACCAGGTCTTCCTCGTCGCCGCAGCGATGGCGCCCGATAGGGAGTCGGTCGGGGCGAACGCTTATTGCAGTGTCGACGGCATCGGCGAGAAGATCCCGGTCGATGTGCTCGCCGCCGATCTGCCGGGCAAATTGCTCGGCGAGCTCGGCACCGATCGCTACCAGGTGACCAATTTCCTCGAAGAAGCCGGACTGCCGACCGCGCTGCCCGGCGACGCGCGCGCCCGCGCGAGCGCGCTCAAATCGGTGGTCGCGCTCAAATGTCGTCGTCCGCTGCCGCCGGGGCGCGACATGGCGCTCGTCTGGTCGGGGGCGATCCGCGGCGCGGGCGGCCCGCCCGCCGGCGGCGACCAGCGCTTCGATTTCACCGTGCGCAAGCCCTTCACCGCGCGCTTCGAATGCTCGCGCGTCAATCCGCAGGCGGGCTGCTCGCCGGTCGAGCCCGCCTGGGTGCGCTTTTCGTCCGAAATCCCGATCAAGCTCGCCCAGGCGATCACGCTCACCACCGCCGATGGCAGGAAGCTCTCCCCGCAGGTCGACACCCGCGGCGACGATGAGCGCGGCGATGCCAAGCTGGTGGTGGCGGTGAGCGAGGTGCGCTTCGCCGCGCCGCTGCCGCAAGACGCGAGCGCGACGCTGACGCTGCCCGCCGGCATCGCCGACGAGAGCGGGCGCCCGCTCGCCAATGCCCAGCGCTTCCCGCTGCAGGTTCGCTTCGACGCGCCGCCGCCGCTCGTCAAATTCGCGGCGAGCTTCGGGATTTTGGAGGCCAAGGAAGGCGGGGTGCTCCCCGTCACCGTGCGCGCGGTCGAGCCCGCGCTCGCCGGGCGCAACCTGCCGCTCGGCGGCCAGGCGCTGCGCGTCGACGGCGCCGATGGCGAGGTCGCGCGCTGGCTGCGCACCGCCGACAAGGCCGATGATTACAAAAGCCATGACGTCAAGCGCGGTGGCGAAACGGTGACGATCAACGACACCGGCGCCGCGCCGATCCTGGGCAAGGGCGCGGGGGCGCCGCTCGAGCTCGGGCTGCCGGGCAAGGGGCGGGCGTTCGAAGTGGTCGGCATCCCGCTGGCGAAGCCGGGCTTCTATGTCGTCGAACTGGCGAGCCCGGTGCTGGGCGCGGCGCTGCTCGGCCGTGCGGCGCCGCGCTATGTCGCGAGCGCGGCGCTCGTCACCAATTTGGCGGTGCATTTCAAATGGGGGCGCGACCGCAGCCTCGCCTGGGTGACGACGCTCGACGGCGCCAAGCCGGTCGCCAATGCCGAGATCCGCGTGACCGATAGTTGCACCGGCCGGCTGATCGCGCGCGGCGCGACCGATCGCGCGGGCGGGCTTTACGTGCGCGGCCTGCCCGAGCCGCAGACCTATGGCGGCTGCGACGGCGAGGGCGACGCGCAGCACCCGCTGATGATCTCGGCGCGGACGGCGGGCGATTTCAGCTTCACCCTCACCCAGTGGGGCGAAGGGCTGCGGCCTTATGATTTCGATCTGCCCTTCGGCTATGACGCGCCGGGCGAGATTTTCCACACCGTGTTCGATCGCACCCTCGTCCGCCAGGGCGAGACGGTGCATATGAAGCATATCGTCCGCCAGCCCGTCGCCGCCGGCTTCGCGCGGGGCAAGGCCTTCACCGGCACGCTGAGGCTCAGCCACGCCGGCTCGGGCACCGAGTTCGACCTGCCGCTCGAAATCGACGCGAACGGCGTCGGCGAGACGAGCTGGACCGCGCCGCAGGGCGCGCCGATGGGCGACTATAATCTGCGCGTGATGCGGGGCGGCGAGACGATCTTCACCAGCCAAAGCTTCCGCGTCGACGAATATCGCCTGCCGACGATGCGCGCGAGCATCACCGGCCCCAAGGCGGCCTTGGTCAAGCCCAAGTCGGTGCCGCTCGATCTGTTCGTCGGCTTTCTGTCGGGCGGGGGCGCGGCGCGGCTGCCGGTCGATCTGCGCGTCGCCTGGGAAGAGAGCGACGACGCGCCCGAGGGTTATGAGGGCTATGCGTTCGGCGGCGCGCCGGTGAAGGAAGGCGTGCGGCCGCTCAACGGCGACGGCGAGGAGGACGTGCCGCCTTTGCCCCCGGTGCAGACGCTGCCGGTGACGCTCGACGGCCAGGGCAGCGCGCGGCCCTTGGTCGAGGTGCCGGCGGGCTTGCAAGGCGCGGCGACGATGCGCGTCGAAATGGATTATCAGGACGCGAACGGCGAAATCCTCACCGCCGCGCGGTCGCTCCCCGTCTATCCGTCGGCGGTGCGGCTGGGGGTGAAGACCGACGGCTGGCTGATGAAAGCCGATGATCTGCGGCTGCGCTTCGTCGCGCTGAACGTCGATGGCGCGCCGATCCGTGGGCAAAGGATCAAGGTCGCGCTCTACAGCCGCCAGATTCTCACCGCGCGACGGCGGCTGATCGGCGGCTTCTATGCCTATGACAATCAGGCGAAGACGACCAAGCTCGCCGCCGGCTGCACGGCGAGCACTGACGCGCAGGGGCTCGCCCAATGCCAGATCGACCCCGGCGTCTCGGGTGAGGTCTATGCGGTCGCCACCACCCAGGATGCCGAGGGCAACGTCAGCCAAAGCGTGCAATCGGTGTGGCTCGCGGGCGAGGATGATTGGTGGTTCGGCGGCGACAATGGCGACCGGATGGACCTGATCCCCGAGCGCCAGACCTATAAGGCGGGGGAGACCGCGCGCTTCCAGGTGCGTATGCCCTTCCGCGCCGCGACCGCGCTCGTCACGGTCGAGCGCGAAGGCGTGCTCGCGAGCCGGGTGGTGCAGCTCTCGGGCAAGGACCCGGTGGTCGAGGTGCCGATGCCCGGAAGCTATGCCCCCGACGTCTTCGTCTCGGTGCTCGCGGTGCGCGGGCGGATCGAGCCGGGGTTTTGGGACTGGCTGGGTGATATCGGCGCCTGGTTGGGCATCACCGCCAAACGCGAGCCGGCGGGGGCGCCGACCGCGCTCGTCGATCTCGCCAAGCCCGCTTATCGCTTGGGTATCGCCAAGGTGCGGGTCGGCTGGGAAGCGCACCGGCTGGCGGTGAGCGTGCAGGCCGATCGCGAGCGCTATGCCGCGCGCCAGGTGGCGCAGGTCGCGCTCCAGGTGAAAACGCCGGAGGGCAAGCCCGCGCCCGACGCCGATGTCGCCTTCGTCGCGGTCGACGAGGCGCTGCTCCAGCTCTCCCCCAATGACAGTTGGGACGTGCTGACCGCGATGATGGGCGAGCGCAGCTTGTCGGTGCTCACCGCGACCGCCCAGACCCAGGTCGTCGGCAAGCGCCATTATGGCAAGAAGGCGGTCGCGGCGGGCGGCGGCGGGGGCGACGCGGCGGCGGCGATCAACCGCGAGAATTTCCAGCCGGTGCTGCTCTGGCGCGGGCATGTCCCCTTGGACGCGCAAGGGCGGGCGCGGGTGGCGGTGCCGCTTTCCGACGCGCTCAGCCGCTTCAAATTGGTCGCGATCGCGACACAAGGCGCGGGCGCGTTCGGCACCGGCGAGACGGCGGTGCGCGCGGCGCAGGATCTGTCGATCTTCGCGGGCGTCCCGCCGATCGCGCGCGCGGGCGACCAATTCGGCGCGATCTTCACGCTCAAGAACGGCTCGACCAAGCCGATGCGCGTCACCGCCGAGGTCGCGCTCACCCCCGCGGTCGCGACCGGACGGCCGCAGACGGTGGTGATCCCGGCGGGCGGCGCGGCGCCGATCATGTGGACGCTCACCGCGCCGCCAAGCCCGGGGACGCTGCGCTGGCAAGTCCGCGCGCGCGCCGAGGGTCAACCGGCGACCGATTCGATCAGCGTCACCCAACAGATCGAGCCCTTGGTGCCGGTCGAAACCTGGGCGGCGACGCTCACCCGCGTCGGCGGCGCGCCGCTGCTGCTCGCGCCGCCCACGGGCGCGCTGCCCGGGCGCGGCGGGGTGAGCGTGCGGCTCGAGGATGGGCTCGCGCCGCCGCTCGAGGGGGTGCGCGATTATATGCGGGCCTATCCCTATGATTGCCTCGAACAGCAGCTGTCGCGGATCGTCGCGCTGGGCGACGGCGCGGGGTGGACGCGGCTCGCCGCGTCGCTCCCCAGCTATCAGGCGAGCGACGGACTGCTCCGTTTCTGGCCGTCGGACACGCTCGAAGGGTCCGAGGCGCTCACCGCTTATGTGCTGTCGCTCACCAGCGCGGCGGGGCTCGCGATCCCCGAAGCGCCCCGCGCGCGCATGATCGACGCGTTGCGCGCGGTGCTCGACGGGCGGCTGAAGCACGAAAGCTTCGGCGACGCGCGCTTCACCCGCTTCGCGGCGTTCGCGGCGCTCGCCCGCGCCGGCGCGGCGAGCCCGGCGATGCTCGGCCAAGTGCAATTGACCCCCGCCGAAATGCCGACCGCGCTGCTCGCCGATTATCTGATGGCGCTCGACAAGCTCGGCGCGGCGAACGGCGCCGATCTGCGCCGCGCGGGCGAGGCCGAACTCCGCCGCCGCCTGGTCTATGAAGGCACGCGGATCGACTTGAGCGACGACGCCCAGCCCTGGTGGCTGCTCGCCTCCGAGGATCTCGGCGCGGTGAAAGCGGCGCTGGCGGTGCTCGGCCGCCCGGGCTGGGAGGCGGACGCGCCCAAGCTGATCGTCGGGGTCTCGCTGCGCCAGCAGCGCGGGGCGTGGGATACGACCACCGCCAATGCCTGGGGCGCGGTGTTCGCGCGGGGCGTGGCGGCGCTTTATCCGCCGGGCGCGATCAGCGGGACGACGCGGCTGGTGCTCGGCCCCGCCGAGGCGAGCCGCGCCTGGCCGCTCGCCGCCGAGGCGCGCACCGTGTCGCTGCCGCTGCCCCCAGCGCGCGAGCCGCTGGTGATGACCCAGGCAGGCGGGGCGAGCCCTTGGGCGTTCGTGGCGCTCAAGGCCGCGGTGCCGCTCAAGGCGCCGCTCGCCGCCGGCTATCGCCTCGCGCGCAAGGTCGAGCTGGTGCAGGCCAAGCACCCCGGGCGGCTGACGCGCGGCGACGTGCTGCGCGTGACGCTCACCGTGTCGGCGAGCGCCGCGCGCAATTGGGTGGTGGTGAGCGATCCGGTGCCGCCGGGGGCGAGCATTTTGGGCGCGAACGCCAATCAATCGGCGCTGCTCGCCGAGGGCGAGCCGGGGGGGCCGAGCTATGTCGAGCGCGGCGGGGCGATGTGGCGCGGCTATTTCGCCTGGTTGGGCGAGGGCGAGACGCGCGTGAGCTATACCGTGCGGCTCAACGGCACCGGCCGCTTCGCGCTGCCGCCGAGCCGGGTCGAGGCGATGTATTCGCCCGAACTCCACGCCGCGCTCCCCAATGCGCCGGTCGCGGTGGGGGTGAATTAGGGGCGGCGATGCGACGCGGCGGACGGCACCAAGGTCCTCCCCTGCAAGGGGAGGGGGACCATCGCGAAGCGATGGTGGAGGGGTGTCGCCCTCTATTTGCCGGGGATACCCCTCCACCGCCTACGGCGGTCCCCCTCCCCCTATGGGGGAGGAATTGGCCAAGATCGCGACCAACGCGCTTCCCGCCCCGCGCCACGCTCCTCACCATCGCGGTGCTGCTGCTCATCGCCTGCCTCGCCGCGCTCGACTTTGCAACGCGCCCGCCGCCGCTCCCCGATTATACCGCCGTGCGCGCGCGCTGGCGGCCGAGCGAGGCGTGGCTCTATGATCGCCACGGCGTGCTGATCGACAGCGAGCGGATGAATTTCGCCGCGCGCCGGCTCGGCTGGACGCCGCTGCGCCAAATCGCCCCCGTGGTGGGCGAGACGATCGTCGCCGCCGAGGACAAGCGCTTCCACAGCCATGGCGGGGTCGATTTCTGGGGGCTCGCGGGGGCGTTGCGCGATCGGCTGCGCGGGCGCGCCGGGCGCGGCGCCTCGACGATCACCATGCAGCTCGCCGCCTTTCTCGACCCCGCGCTCGCCGCGCCGGGCGCGCGCGGCTGGCGCGACAAGCTGCGCCAGATGCGCGCCGCCTGGGCGATCGAACGCAATTGGCGCAAGGACCAGATCCTCGAGGCCTATCTCAACCTCGCCGGGTTTCGCGGCGAGGCGCAGGGCGTCGCCGCCGCCGCGCTCGGCCTGTTCGGCAAGACCCCCGAGGCGCTGACGCGGGACGAGGCGCTGCTGCTCGCCGCGCTCCTGCCCGATCCCCGCGCCACCCCCGCCCGGCTCGCGGCGCGCGCGTGTCGCCTGAAGGCGGGGGGTGACTGCGGCGCGCTCACCAGCGCCGCCTGGGCGATGCTCGGCCCCGCGCGCAGCCTCGCGCTCGATCCGGGGCTCGCGCCGCATCTGGCGCAACATCTGCTCACCAAGCCGGGCCTGCGCCTGCGCACCACGCTCGACGCGCGCGTCCAACGGCTGGCGCGCCAAGCGCTGCGCCACCAGCTCGCCACGCTCGGCGCACGCGCGCGCGACGGGGCGGTGATCGTCGCCGATGTCGCGAGCGGCGAGGTGCTGGCATATGTCGGCGGGGCGGGCACCGCGTCGACCGCCCGCGCGGTCGACAATGCCGCCGCTTATCGCCAGGCGGGATCGACGCTCAAGCCGTTCCTTTATGCCCA
This sequence comes from Proteobacteria bacterium SG_bin5, assembly GCA_002083475.1. Classification (GTDB taxonomy): domain Bacteria; phylum Pseudomonadota; class Alphaproteobacteria; order Sphingomonadales; family Sphingomonadaceae; genus Sphingomonas. The sequence goes on along the minus strand of LWDI01000088.1, from coordinate 32,694 downwards.
GGCGATCGAGCGCGGCTATCTCACCCCCGCCTCGATCCTCGACGATTCGCCGGTGCAGCTCGACACCGCCTCGGGGCTTTACGTGCCGCAGAATTACGATCGCGCCTTCAAGGGGCCGGTCTCGGCGCGGACCGCGCTCGCGGGGTCGCTCAACGTGCCGGCGGTGCGCACCTTGCTGCTCGTCGGCGTCGAGGCGTTTCGCGACCGGCTGTGGGATACCGGCTATCGCGGCCTGGTCGAGGATGGCGATTATTACGGCTTTTCGCTCGCGCTGGGCTCGGCCGAGGTGACGCTCGCCCAACAGGTCGCGGCCTATCGCGCGCTCGCGACCGGGGGGCTGTGGGCGCCGCTCGCCACCATTCCCGGCGCGGCGCCCGCGCCCCAGCGCGTCACCAGCCGCGAAGCCGCCTGGCTGGTGAGCGACATGCTCGCCGACGCCAATGCGCGCGCGGTGACCTTCGGGCTCGATTCGGCGCTACGGCTGCCCTTTTGGGCGGCGGTGAAGACGGGCACCTCCAAGGCGATGCGCGACAATTGGTGTATCGGCTTTTCGGATCGCTATGTCGTGGGGGTGTGGATCGGCAATGCCGAGGGCGATCCGATGCACGCCGTCTCGGGCACGAGCGGCGCGGCGCCGGTGTGGCGCGACGTGATGCGCGCGCTCCATGCTGGCGCGGCGGGCCGCGCGCCGCCGCCGCCGCCGGGGATCGAGGGGCGGACCGTGCGCTTCGCCGACACGCGCGAGCCGCCGCGGCGCGACTTTTTCCTCGCCGGCACGAGCCAGAGCCTGATCGCCGCCGCCCCCGCCGCCGCGCGCCGGCCGCGCATCGTCAGCCCCGTATCGGGGAGCGTCTATGCGCTCGACGCCGATATTCCGCGCGACAATCAGCGCCTGGCGGTGACGCTCTCGGGCGCGGCCGAGGGGCACCGGCTGTCGCTCGACGGCCGCGCGCTCGCCTCGACGCTGTTCTTCCCGACCCCAGGACGGCATCTGCTGCGCCTGGCCGAGCCGGGGGGGCGGGTGGTCGATCAGGTGGTGTTCACGGTGCGGTAGCGCTACCGGCAGCTCACCCGATTGCGGTCGATCGAGCCGCCGAGCGCGGCGCCGCCGACGATGCCGAGGATGCTTCCCAGCGTCCGCGAACCGCGCGGGGCGATCGCGTTGCCGAAGATGCCGCCCACCGCGCCGCCCACGATCAGCCCGGTCGTCCCGTCGGTGCGGCGGCAATAATAGCGCCCGTCGGAACCGCGATAGACGCGGTCGTCGGCGCCGAGCACGCGCTCGCTCTGGCCGGGGCGATAATATTGCGCGGCGTCATAGCCATCGTCATAGCCGCCGCCGCGATCGTCGTAACGCGGATCATAGGCCGGGCGATTGGCGCGGGCGCGCTGATAGCGATCGAATTCCTGCTGGAAGAGGGTGAGCTCGTTCTGGAAACGCTGTTGCGCTTGCTGGAAGCGCTGCTCGTCCTGCGGCGATTGCGCGGCGGCGGGGAGCGCCGGCACCAGGCTGGCGGCGAGCAAGAGGCTGAGCGTGCGGATCATCGGCATGTCTCCCTGGTCGAACGGGCGCGAACAAAGCCTAGCGCGCTTTTACCCGCGCTGAACAGCCGCCGCGCTCACATCGCCGCCAGCAGATCGGGAATCCGCACGAAGGCGAAGGCGATCGAGCTATCCGCCACGCCATAGGGCAGGAACAGGCAATCGCCATGGCGCAGCCCGCCGCAGCTATAGACCACATTGGGGACATAGCCCTCGCGGTCTTGATCGGCGGCGGCGAGCCCCGGGGCGCGGGTGCGGCCGATCACGCGCGCGGGATCATCCTTATCGAGCAGCACCGCGCCGATCGAATATTTGCGCATCGCGCCGACGCCATGGGTGAGCAGCAGCCAGCCCTCGTCCAGCTCGATCGGCGCGCCGCAATTGCCGATCTGCACCAATTCCCAGGAATAGCGCGGGGTGAGCAGCTTTTCGCCCTCTTCCCAATGGGTGAGCGTGTCGGAGGCGATGAGGAACAGATTTTCGCCGTCCTGCCGCCCGATCATCCAATAGCGACCGTCGATCCGGCGCGGAAACAGCGCCATCCCCTTGTTGCGCGCGGCCGAGCCCGACAGCGGCACCAGATCGAAGCGCCGGAAATCGCGCGTGCGCAGCAGTTCGGACTGGATCGCCGAGCCGTTATACGCCGTATAGGTGCCAAGCCATTCGTGATCGCCATCACCATGATCGAAGCGGACGAGGCGCAAATCCTCGAGCCCCTTGGCCTGGGCGGTGGTCATCGGGAAGATCACCGTGCCCGAAAGCGTCGAATCGCGGTGGCGGTGGACCGTCACCGGTCCGCTCGGCAGCAGCCGATCGTCGGCGCCGATCGCGTCGGTCGCGGTCGCGAAGGGCGGCTCGGGGGCGAGCATCAGTTCGTGATCGGCGGTGATGATCCCCTCGCGAAAGGCGATCGAGCTGATATGCCCCTCGCCCACCGCGCGCATCGACATCGCGATGCGCAGCGATCCCTCGGGCATTCCCGATTGGTCGGGATGCGGCACGGCGCTCGGGTTCATCAGCGCGGCGGCGGCATAGCTATATTCGTGGCAGAAATAAGCGCCGATCAACTGGCGATGCTCGTCGTCGATCGTCGCGTCGTCGAGCTGCAATTGCGCGGCGATCTCGTGATAGCGCGTCATGAAGATGCGCCGCGTCTGCCAATGGCGCGCCTCGAAATCGGTGAGCACCAGATCGAGTTCGCAGCGCGCGCGCTCGGCGCTCATCGCGCGCACTTCGCGCACCAGCCGTTCGGTGCGGCTGGGCGCGCCGCCATTGCCCGCCATCGCCAGATGAAAGGGGCGCACCACGACGCGCGACGGATCGGCGCGCAGACGCAGCGGGTGGTGATGAACGTCGAGCACGCGGCCCCCCTTGGCTTGGCGGGGGCGGCTTAGCCATTGCCCCGCGCTCACGCAACCGCGCGCACCGTCTCCCCCAGGTCAAGCGGTTGGCAAAGCTCGGCGATTCCGATCGAGGCGAGTTGCAGCGCCAGGATCGATTCGGCGCCCTGGTTGCGATTGAGCCCGGTCGGGGTCAGCCCGTCGAAACAGCCGCCATCGGCGCCGCTCGCGAGCGCGAGTTCGAGATCATTGGCCCCCAGGAACCAGCGATAAGCGCGCCGCGCTTCCTCGATCCAGCGCGGATCGCCGGTCGCTTCGTGGGCGGCGGCGCAGGCATCGATCGTCGCCTGCGCTTCGAGCGGCTGCTGGTCGAAGGGGAGCGGCGGCGCATAGGCGCGACCGAAGCTGTCGGTGCCGACCGCGCGGAACCAGCCGTCGGGGCTCGTTTGGCACGCGACGATCCAATCGAGCGTCGCAAGACCTTGCTCGATCAGCGCGGGGTCGCCCAGCGCTCGCCCGGCGCGGATCATCGCCTCGGGCAGCCGGGCATTGTCATAAGCGAGGACGATCTCGAACCATTCCCATTCGGGCCGACGCGCCTCGGCGAGCAGCGCGGCATGGTCGGCGCTCAGCCGCTCCAGAATCTGCCGCGCGAGCGCATGGCCGGGGTGGCGCGCTTGGATTTCGGCGGCGCCGAGCATCGCGAAGGCCTGCGCGCGCGGGCTGCCGAGTTCGAACGCGAGCGCGGCGGTTTCGTCGAACAGCCGCGTCGCCCAGTCGCGATGCTTGTGGAGCGGGGCATGGGCGGCGACGCTGCCGAGCGCCCAGAGCGCGCGCCCGTTCGAATCCTCCGAACCCACCTCCTCGCACCAGCTCCGGTCGAAGCGCATGAAGTTGCGGAAGCGGCGCTGATCCGGGTTCCAGGCGTGCTGGACGAAGGCGGCATAGACCGTCATCCATTTGTCGCGCTGCGCCTCGGTCAGCCCCGGCATCTTGGCGGTGAGCATCAGCGCGCGAGCGTTATCGTCGATACGATAGCCGTGGCGGCGATCGGGCACCGAATAGATCGCGTGTTGGAGCATCCCCGTCGCGTCGCTCATCCGCTCGACCGCGGCGAAATCGGGCGCGAGCGGGGCGAAGGCGGGGGCGGCGCTCGGCAGCCGCGCCGGGCGCGCGCTGACGGCGGCGACGAGTTCGGCCATCACCGCCTCGGCCGAGCGCGACCAGAGCATCGTTCGCCCGCGCGCATAAGCGCGTTCGGCGAGCTTGGCGCGGTTGCGCTCGGAGCCCAGCAGCGCGGCGATTTCGCGCGCGAACGCGGCCGAATCGCCGAAATCGACGAGCACGCCGTGCCCATCGGCCAATATCTCGGTCGCATGGACATAGGGGGTCGAGACCACCGGCTTGCCCAGCGCGATCGCGTAGCTGAGCGTGCCCGAGGTGATCTGCGCGGGGTTCACATAGGGCGTCGCGTAAATGTCCGCCGCCTGGAGATAATCGAGCAATTCGTCCTGCTCGACGAAGGCATCGACGAATTGCACATGATCGCCGACGCCGCGCGCGGCGGCGAGCGCCTGCAGCCGCTCGCGATACGCCTCGCCCTCGTGCGCGACGAGATTGGGGTGAGTCGCGCCGAGCACGACATAGAGCATATCGGGATGCGCGGCGGCGACGGCGGGGAGCGCCTCGATCACCGTCTCGATGCCCTTGCCCGGCGAGAGCAGGCCGAAGGTGAGCACCACGCGCCGCCCGCTCCAACCGAAGCGCGCCTTGAAGCCTGCGGTCGGCGCGAAGGGGCGGTCGGGAACGCCGTGGAGGATGAGGCTCAGCTGGCGCGGATTGGCGCCATGGACGCGCACGAGCATCTCGCGCCCGCGCTCGGCCATCACGATCACCCGCGCGGCGCGGCGCAGCAGCCGCTCCATCACCCGGCGCTCGTCGGCGCTCGGCGTCTCGAGCACCGTGTGCAGCGTCACGATCACGGGCAGGCTCGTGCGATCGAGCAAGGCGAGCAGATAGTCGCCCGCCGCGCCGCCGAAAATGCCATATTCATGCTGCACCCAAATCGCCTGCGCGCCCGATGCCTCGATCGCGCGGGCGGCGGCGGCATAGGCGTGGCGGTCGTGCTGCGGGATCGCGGCGACCACCTCGCTGGGATAGGCATAGGCACCGGGGCGATCGTCCATCGCATAAACATCGACGCGCAGAGCGGGATAACGCTCGCGCAGCGCGTGATAGCTATGCGCGGTGAAGGTCGCGATGCCGCAGCGGCGGGGCAGGAAATTGCCGATCAGCGCGATATGGCCGATTTCGGTTCGAGCATTCGTCATGGACCATCCTCGTGGCGCGCTTCCCCGGCGAAGAAAGCATTTCTCCGCACGGGCATCCGACGCCTGAATGAACGATGTTGGCTCAACCGCTGGACGCGACGTTGGTTGCGCCTTCGACGCGGCGCGACACCCTCGCGTCGCACCGAAACGAGCGCCAAGCGACCCATTTGCGACGAACCGAAGCGCGCGGGCGCGCTCGGCCGCCGCAAGCCGTGGTTCCCGGGCGCAATTTCGCCGTTGAAATTTTATGTCCGCCGCCGCAAAGGCGCTCGCGACCGGGAGCGCGCCCGCCTGGCGCCCGAGTCCCGACGAGGAGAGGATATGGGCGACCGTTCGCGCGCCAATCTACCGCCGCTCGCGCTGCACGTGCCCGAGCCGCGCTTTCGCCCCGGCGATCCGGTCGATTTCGTCGACGTGGCGGTGCCCCCCGCCGGCGCGCAGCCGCGCCCCGATCCCGCGACGCCCGCCGCCGACTTCACCGACCTCGCTTACACGCTGATCCGCGTTCTGGGCGATGATCACCGCGCGCACGGCCCCTGGGACCCCAAGCTCGGCCCCGACGCGCTGCGCCGCATGCTGCGCGCGATGGCGCTCACCCGCGCATATGACGAGCGCATGTTCCGCGCCCAGCGCCAGGGCAAGACCAGCTTCTATATGAAATCGACGGGCGAAGAGGCGGTCGCCGTCGCCGCTGCTTTCGCGCTCGATCACGAGGATATGTGCTTCCCCAGCTATCGCCAGCAGGGGCTGCTGATCGCGCGGGGTTGGTCGTTGGTCGATATGATGAACCAGGTCTATTCGAACCGCGCCGATCGGCTGCAGGGCAAGCAATTGCCGATCATGTATTCGGCGAAGGAAGCGGGCTTCTTCTCCATTTCGGGCAATCTCGCGACGCAATATCCGCAGGCGGTCGGCTGGGCGATGGCCTCGGCGGCGAAGGGCGACACGCGCATCGCCGCGACCTGGTGCGGCGAGGGGTCGACCGCCGAGGGCGATTTCCATTCCGCCTGCACCTTCGCCAGCGTCTATCGCGCGCCGGTGATCCTGAACGTCGTCAACAATCAATGGGCGATTTCGAGCTTTTCGGGCTTCGCCGGCGCCGAGGCGACGACTTTCGCCGCGCGCGCCGTCGGTTACGGCATCGCCGGCTTGCGGGTGGACGGCAACGACGCGCTCGCGGTATACGCCGCCACCGCCTGGGCCGCCGAGCGCGCGCGCACCAACCAGGGGCCGACGCTGATCGAGCTGTTCACCTATCGCGCCGAGGGCCATTCGACCTCGGACGATCCCAGCGCTTACCGTTCGGCCGCCGAGCCCAATGCCTGGCCGCTCGGCGATCCGGTCCGCCGGTTGAAGGACCATCTGATCGCGCTCGGCGAATGGGACGAAGACGCCCATGCCGCGCAAGACCTGGAACTCGCCGAGCTGGTGAAGGCGAGCCAGAAGGAAGCCGAGGCCAATGGCATTCTCGGCCATGGCCTCCACCAGCCGTTCGAGACGATGTTCGAGGGCGTTTACGAGGAGCTGCCCTGGCATCTCCAGGAACAGCGCGCGCAAATGGCCGCCGAGGAAGAAGCCTCGGGCCGCTTCTGGACCAAGAAATGAGGGCGCGATGAGCGACTTGTTGCACGATAGCGCCGCCCCTGTTCACGGCGAAACCACGCGGATGAACATGATCCAGGCGATCAACTCCGCGCTCGACGTCATGATGGCGCGCGACCCCGGCGTGGTGGTGATGGGCGAGGACGTCGGCTATTTCGGCGGCGTCTTCCGCGCGACGGCGGGCTTGCAGAAGAAATATGGCAAGACCCGCGTGTTCGATACGCCGATCACCGAATGCGGCATCACCGGGGTCGCGATCGGCATGGGCGCCTATGGCCTGCGCCCGGTGCCCGAAATCCAGTTCGCCGATTATATCTATCCAGCGCTCGACCAATTGGTGAGCGAGGCGGCGCGGCTGCGCTATCGCTCGGCGGGCGAGTTCACTTGCCCGATCACGGTGCGATCGCCGATGGGCGGCGGCATTTTCGGCGGGCAGACGCATAGCCAAAGCCCCGAGAGCATGTTCACGCATGTGGCCGGGTTGAAGACCGTGGTCCCCGCCACCCCCTATGACGCCAAGGGCCTGTTGATCGCCGCGATCGAGGACAATGATCCGGTGATCTTCTTCGAGCCCAAGCGGCTCTATAACGGCCCGTTCAACGGCTATTGGGATCGCCCCGCGCAGAATTGGTCGCAGCATCCCGCAGGCGAGGTGCCGACCGGCTATTACCGCATCCCGCTCGGCCAGGCGCATGTCGCGCGCGCGGGCGAGGCGCTGACGATCCTGGCTTATGGCACGATGGTGCATGTGGCGCTCGCGGTCGCGGCCGAACATGGCGTCGATGCCGAGGTGATCGATCTGCGCAGCCTGGTGCCGCTCGACATCGCGACGATCGAGGCATCGGTGAAGAAGACCGGGCGCTGCATGATCATCCACGAGGCGACGCGCACCTCGGGCTTCGGCGCCGAACTCTCCGCCTTGGTGCAGGAACGCTGCTTCTATCATCTGGAGGCGCCGGTGCTGCGCGTCACCGGGTTCGACACGCCTTATCCGCATAGCCTGGAATGGGCTTATTTCCCCGGGCCGGTGCGGATCGGCGAGGCGCTCAAGACGATCATGAAGGACTGACCATGGCGCGTTTCACCTTCCGCTTGCCCGATATCGGCGAAGGCATCGCCGAGGCCGAAATCGTCGCCTGGCACATCCAGGTCGGCGACGAAGTCCGCGAGGATCAGCCGATCGCCGATATGATGACCGATAAGGCGACGGTCGAGATGGAAAGCCCGGTGTCGGGCAAGGTCGTCGAACTGGCGGGCGAAGTCGGCGCGATGGTGCCGATCGGCGCGGCGCTGGTGGTGATCGAAACCGCGGGCGAGGTGGCGGTGGAGGCCGAGGCGGTGGTCGCGCCGCCGAGCTCGGCACAGGCCGAAGTCGTCGAGCAATATGAGGCAGAAAATCCGGGCACTCCGATCCTCCCCAGCTCTGCTGGGGAGGGGGACCATGCGCAGCATGGTGGAGGGGCAACGCCGGTTGCCGCGCGCGCCGACGCTAGTTCTGAGGTGGAGTGGCCCCTCCACCATCAGCCTACGGCTGACGGTCCCCCTCCCCAAGCAAAGCTTGGGGAGGATCGGGTGGTTCTCGCCTCGCCCGCCGTCCGCGCCCGCGCGAAGGATCTCGGCATCGATCTCGCCCAAGTGAAGTTCGAGGGCGACCGCGTTCGCCACGCCGATCTCGACGCTTATCTGCGCTATCAATCGGGCCAGGGCTATCACGCCCCCCATGCGTCTCGCGCGCGCGAGGATCAGCCGATCAAGGTGATCGGCCTTAGGCGCCGCATCGCCGAGAATATGGCGGCGGCCAAGCGCCATATCCCGCATTTCACTTATGTCGACGAGATCGACGTGACCGCGCTCGAGGCGATGCGCGCCGATCTGAACGGCGCGCGGGGGAGCCGGCCCAAGCTCACCCTGCTGCCGCTGCTGATCGTCGCGATCTGCAAGACCATCCCGCAATTCCCGATGATCAACGCGCGCTATGACGACGAGGCGGGCGTCGTCACCCGCCATGGCCGCGTCCATCTCGGCATGGCGACGCAGACCGATACCGGGCTGATGGTGCCGGTGATCCGCGACGCGCAGGACAAGAATATCTGGCAGCTCGCCGCCGAGATCACGCGCCTCGCCGAAGCGGCGCGCAGCGGCAAGGCCAAGTCCGAGGAGCTTTCGGGCTCGACCCTCACCGTCACCTCGCTCGGGCCGCTCGGCGGCATCGCGACCACCCCGGTGATCAACCGCCCCGAAGTCGCGATCATCGGCCCCAACAAGATCGTCGAACGTCCGATCTTCCAGGGCGACGAGATCGTCCGCGCCAAGCTGATGAACCTGTCGATCAGCTGCGACCACCGCGTCGTCGACGGCTGGGACGCGGCGAGCTTCGTCCAGGCGCTGAAGGGTCTGCTCGAAACCCCGGTGCTGTTGTTCGCGGATTGATGGCGATCGAGCGCCTGGGCGCGGAAGACGTGTCGCGCCTGCGCGCGCTCAACGCCCTTTTCGCCCGCGCGTTCGAGGATGACGCCAATTACGCTGGCGCGCGGCCCGATGATGATTGGCTGCGCGCCACGCTCGCGCGCGATCACGTGATCGTGCTGGTGTCGATGGTGGGGGATCGGCTCGCCGGTGGGCTGGTTGCCTATGAGCTCGACAAGCTGGAGCAGGCGCGGCGCGAAATTTATCTGTACGATCTCGCCGTCGACGCGCCCGATCGGCGACAGGGGCGCGCGCGCGCGCTCATCGACGAACTGCGCCGCATCGCCAAGGCGCGCGGCGCCTGGACGGTGTTCGTCCAGGCCGATCGCGGTGACGCGCCGGCGATCGCCTTGTACGAAAGCCTTGGCGCCCGCGAAGAAGTGCTGCACTTCGACATCGCACCGGTTTGACTCTTCCCTGTCACACCGCGTGATTAAGGGGCGGCCATGCGCTTCGATCTGCTCCAGACTCTTAGCCTCGCCGGCGACCCGGCGGCCGCCAATGACGATCGCGGCGGCGCGAGCGACGTGCTCGCCTGGGTGATCGACGGCGCGACCGATTTGGGCGAGCCCGGGCTCGTCGGCACGCGCGGCGGCGCGGCGTGGATCGCGCAAGAAGCGAACGCAGGCTTCGCCGCCACCGGCGACGCGCGGCTCGATCTGATTTGCAAGGGTGTCGCCGCGCGCATCGCGCGCCGGTTCGAAGCGGTGCGCACGCGCGCCCCGCTCGGGCGTTGGGAATTGCCCTGCGCCTCGTTCCTCGCCGCGCGCGTCACCCCCGAACGGCTCGATTTCGCCTGGGCGGGCGATTGCGCGGCGCTCGTCAAGCGCGGCGATCTGGTCGAACGCGTCGGCCCCTTGGCGGAGGCGCGCGACGATGAACTGGCGCATGCCGCGGGGCTCGCCGAACATGGCCTGGGGCTGAAGGCGCGGCCGGCGCCGATCCTGGAGAGTTTGCGCGCGCGGCGGGGGCGGCCGGGCCAGGCGGTGCTGGGGGTGGAGGCGCTCGCGCCGCCGCCGCTGTCGTTCGCGGCCGTGCCCTGCGCGCCGGGCGACGAATTGCTGCTGATGACCGACGGCTTCGCGGCGCTGATCGACCAATATGCCGCTTTCGACGCGCGCGGCCTGTTCGCGGCGCTGGCGGGCGAGGGGCTGGCGGGACTCGCCGCGCGGCTGCGCGCGATCGAGGCGGCGGACGCGGATTGCGCGCGCTACCCGCGCTTCAAGACCTCCGACGACGCGACCGCGCTCTGGCTGCGCTGCGTCGCATGATCACGCTCCCCAGCCATGCCGAGCTGCTGGCGATGGTCGGCCCCGCGCGCGCCAAATGGGCGCATGCGCCCAAGCCGCCGCGCGAGCCGGTGGGGGCGGGCGAGGAATCGGTATGGGATTATCCGCGCCCGCCGCTGGTGCGCCCGGGCGGCGAACGACTGCGCGTCGAGCACCGGGGGATGCTCGTCGCCGAGACCCGCGCGCCGATTTGGGTGTGCGAAACCGCCGGCGCCCCCGTGCCCTATTTCGCGCCCGACAGCGTGCGCGCCGAGTTGCTCCCCGCCGATCATGTCACCTTGTGCGAGTGGAAAGGCGCGGCGGTCCATCATGATCTGGTGCTGGGCGGCGAGCGGCTCGCCTCGGTCGCTTATTGCTATCCCGATCCGCTCGACGATTTGGGGCGCGGCTTCGCGGCGATCGCGGGCTGGTTCGCTTTCTATCCCGCCGCGCTCGAGTGTTTCGTGGGCGAGGAGCGTGTCCGCCCGCAGCCCGGCGGCTATTATGGCGGCTGGGTGACGGCGCGGATCAAGGGGCCGATCAAGGGCGGCCCCGGCACCGGTGGCTGGTAAGGGCCGGCTGGTAAGGGGCAGGCCCATTTCGGGAAAGCGTTAACCATCGATCGCGCTTCCCCGCCGCGCGCCCCTCGCGCAGGACATCGGGCGGAGAAATGCCGATGCGCCCGATGCTTGCCCCCGCTCTCGCCCTATCGCTCGCCGCCCCGCTCGCCGCGCAAGAAGGCGGCGCCTTCACCCTCGCCGAAACCGGGCAGAGCTTCTCAACGCTCGACCAGGCGCTCGAGGCGGCCAAGCCGCGCGGCGAATTCACTTGGTCGACGATCCTCATCGCCCCCGGCCGCTATCGCCAATGCGCGGTGCAGAGCTGGGGGCGCACCGTCTTCAAGGCGCGCCAGCCGGGCACGGTGGTGTTCGAGGGCACCGCCTGCGAGGGCAAGGCGGCGCTGGTGCTGCGCGGGCGCGGCGCGGTGGTCGATGGGATCGTCTTTCGCGGCATCCGCGTCCCCGACGGCAATGGCGCGGGCATCCGCAGCGAGATCGGCGATCTGACGGTGAAGGACTCGATGTTCCTCGATAGCCAAGAGGGCATTTTGGGCGGCGTTACCGGGCCGCAGAAGATCGTGATCGACCATTCGACCTTCGCCGGGCTCGGCCAATGCGACGAGACCCCCGATTGCGCGCATTCGATCTATCTCGCCAATCAGGGGCAAGTGACCGTCACCGCCAGCCGCTTCGAGCGCGGGCGCGGCGGCCATTATGTCAAGCTGCGCGTGCCCAAGGTCGAGATCAGCGGCAACAGCTTCGACGACAGCCAGGGCGCCAAGACCAATTATATGATCGATCTGTCCGAAGGCGCGACGGGCTCGATCACGGGTAACGCGATGGTCCAGGGGCGCAACAAGGAGAATTGGACCGCTTTCATCAGCGTCGCGCCCGAAGCGCGCACCTATTCCTCGGCGGGCCTGCGGATCGAGGGTAACAGCGCGCGGCTATCGCCCGGCGAAACCCGCTCGCCGGCGTTCGTCGCGGACGCGAGCAAGCAGCGGCTGGCGATCGGCGCCAATACGCTGGGGCCGGGGGTGCGGGCGTATGAGGCGCGGTAATTCCGCGCGCGGTGAAGCATTGCTCGGGTAAAGCAAGTGACCGATACCCCGGCGCGAGGCCGGGGTGACGTCGTTCTCGTTGCTCGACTGCCGCAACGAATTACCGGCAACTATCCCCCGCCCCGGCGTCGAGATCCAAACACCGCCCGTCCACTTCCGGCGCCCCCAGCTTCAGCCCGATCGTCGCGGCGAGCGTGGGGGCGATGTCGACCGTTTCCACCGCCAAGGGCTGCTCCATCGGCACGATTCCCTTGCGCCAGAACAGCATCGGCACGCGCCGGTCATAATCCCAGAAGGAGCCGTGCGTCGCGACATAGCCGCGCGTCGGATCGGCGATGGGGGTGATGCGCGGCTTCAAGGCGACGACGATGTCGCCCGAGCGATCGGGGTGGAAGCTCGCCTTGGCGCGCTCGATCAGGCTCCAGGCGGGGGGCGGCAGGCTCGCGGGGGCGGCCGCCATGATTTCGGCGCGGCTGAACGCGGCGGCGACTTGCGGATGCGCGCGGTAGAGCGCCAGCGCCTCGCGCGTCACCGCCGCCCTTTGCGCGGGGCTGAGCTTGGGGTCGATATAAACGTCGCCCGATCCCGAATCGCCGAACAGCGCCTGGCCGCTCAGCTCGAGCTTGGCGACCACCGCGTCGTTGATCGCCTTGGTGGAGAGATCGGGGGCGATCCGCGTCGCGCCCGGCACCGCTTGTTCGCGCAGCCGCTCGGGCAGATCATGCCCGCCATGATCGGCGGTGAGCACGACTTCGTAATCGATGCCGAGCGAATCGAGCTTGTCGAAGAAATCGCCCAGCGTGTCGTCGAGCGACGCCAGGTTCAGGCACATTTCGTTGCCGTTGGTGCCGTAGGTATGGCCGACATAATCGGTCGCCGAGGCGCCGACCGCGATCAAATCGGTGGTCGGCCCCTTGCCCAGCTGCATTTCCTCGATCAGGCCCGCAGCGAGGCTGAACACCATGCCATCGAATTCGGGCGAGGCGCGCAACGGCCTGGCGTCGCCCGGCGCGCGCTCGAAGCGACCGGCGCCGACCGATTTGCCGCCGCCGATCGCCACCGCGCGGTCGTGCGGCCGGCAGAAATCGGGTTCGGGAAGCGCGGGTTGGCCGGCGGCGATCCGCTCGACCGCCGCCTTATTGGCCAGGCGCACCGCTTCGGGCTCGGCGCGGCCGGCATAGCTCGCGAATCTCTTGCCGTCCCACCACCAGAGCTGGTCGACGCGGTGGCCGCCCATCATCACCGCCGCGCGGTCCTTCCCCGCGACCGACACGATCCGCGCGGCCGGGTTCGCCGCCTTCATCCGCTCGCCGAGCGTGGGGACGAGCAGATGCTTGTCGGAGACGGTGTAATTGCCGCTGCTGCTGCCGGGCACGCTCTCGTCCTCGGCGCAATAGATCGTCTTGTCGGCGCGCGCCGCCTTCAGATCGGTCCAATTATTGGCGATGATGCCGGTGCGCGCGGGGTGCATGCCGGTCAGGATCGTCGAATGGCCGGGGCAGGTCTCGGTCGCGGCATGGCTTTGATAGCCCGAGGGGAACACCGCGCCCTCCAGCAGCCGCTTGAAGCCGCCGGTGAAGCGATTGCGATATTCGGCGAACAAATCGGCCGAAAATTGATCGACCGAGATGGTGACGATGAGCTTGGGCGGGGTGCGCGGCGCGGGCACGGCGGCGGGCGGCGTTTCCTGCGCGAAGGCCATGGGCGTAACCAGCGCGAGCGCGGCGGCGAAGGCGATTGCGTGTTTCATCGGCTTTTCTCCTTCTTGGCGCCGGTGAGAGAGGCTAGACGGCGGACATGAGGCGCTTAGGTTTCGCGATTGTGACGGTGCTGCTGTGGCTCGGCCTTGCCGTGCCCGCAATGGCGCAATTGCCGGACCCCTATTCCAAGGGGCCGCACATCGCCATCACGCTCACCGCCGAAAGCGACACGCCCGCGCCCGGCGGCACGGTGACGCTCGCTTATGATGCGGTGCCCCAGCCGGGCTGGCATGGCTATTGGCAGAATCCGGGCGACGCGGGCTTTCCGGCGAAGCTGAATTGGACCTTGCCGGCGGGCGTGACGGCGGACGCGCCGCGCTATCCGGTGCCGACCACCTTGCTGATCGGCGAGGGCGCCGATGCGCTGCAAAATTACGTGTTCGAACGGCGTTTCACCCCGCTGATCGATCTGCACCTCCCCCCCGGCCTCGCCAAGGGCACCAAGCTGCCGATCCGGCTCAAAACCAATTATCTCGTCTGCACCGATCAAATCTGCGTCCCCGAAAAGGCCGAGCTATCGCTGACGCTGACGGTGGGCGACGGCGCGATCACCCCCGCGGCCCGCGCGCGCTTCGATGCTTTCCGCCAGGCGCTGCCCAAGCCGCTGGGGGCGGCGGCGACTTATCAGCGCGACGCGCGCGGACTGCGGCTCGCCATCCCCTATCCTGCGGGCGCGCCGCTGAGCGACGCTTATTTCTTCGCGACCACCCCCAATCGCGTCGCCTACAACGCCCCGCAGATGGTGACGCGCGAGGGCGATCGGCTGATCGTCTCGACCCAGGCGTCCAAGCCCGGCGATGGCGCGATCGAGGGGGTGCTGCGGATCGGCAAGGCGCGTGGGTTGATGCTGCGCGCCGAGCCCGGCGTGGTGCCCGCGCCTGCGGGCGGCGCGTCGCTCGCCGGGGCGCCGATGCGCGCCTGGCTGCTCCCCGCGCTGCTCGCGCTCGGCGGGGCGCTGCTCGGCGGGCTGATCTTGAACGTGATGCCGTGCGTGTTCCCGATCCTCAGTCTCAAGGCGCTGCAGCTCGCGCGCGGCGGGGTCGAGGAGCGCGAGGCGCGGCGCGAGGCGCTCGCCTATACCGCCGGCGTGCTGCTGGTGATCGTGGGGCTGGGCGCGGCGATCCTGGCGCTGCGCGCGGGCGGCACGGCGGTCGGCTGGGCGTTCCAGCTGCAAAATCCGGCGGTGGTCGCGGTGCTGCTGCTGCTCGTCGCCGCGCTGACGTTGAACCTGGCGGGTCTGTTCGAGATCCCGACGCCGCGCTTCGTCGATTCGGCGAGCGGGGCGAGCGGCGCCTTCGCGACCGGCGCGCTCGCCG
Organism: Proteobacteria bacterium SG_bin5; assembly: GCA_002083475.1. Lineage (GTDB taxonomy): Bacteria > Pseudomonadota > Alphaproteobacteria > Sphingomonadales > Sphingomonadaceae > Sphingomonas. Next base: position 17,449 of record LWDI01000088.1, on the reverse strand, counting down.
CGATCATCGCGACGCCGTGCACCGGGCCGTTCATGGGCGCGGCGCTGGGGGCGGCGCTGGTGCTGCCCTGGTATGCCGGGCTCGGCGTATTCGCCGGGCTGGGCCTGGGGCTGGCGCTGCCCTTCCTCGCGATCGGTTTCGTGCCCCCCTTGCGCCGCGCGCTCCCCAAGCCGGGGGCGTGGATGGAACATTTCCGGCATTTCCTCGCGCTGCCCATGGGGCTGACGGCGGTGTGGCTCGCCTGGGTGCTCGGCGGCGAGGCCGGGGTGGACGGCATGGCGATCGGCCTTGCCGGGATCGTCGGCTTGGGCGCGGTGCTGTTCCTGGTCGGCGAGCGCCAGCGGCGGGGCCTGAGCGCGGGGCTCGCGGCGCTGGTCGCGCTGGCGGCGGTGACGGGGGCGACCGCCTGGGCGGTGAAGCCCGAGGCCAAGGCCGCGGTTGCGAGGGCCGACACGCAATCGTTCAGCGAGGAGCGCCTGGCGACGCTGCGCGCCAATCGCACGCCCGTGTTCGTCTATTTCACCGCCGATTGGTGCCTGACGTGCAAGGTGAACGAGCGCGTCGCGATCGACACCGCCCCGGTGCGGGCGGCTTTCGCGCGGCACAAGGTGGCGACGCTCGTCGGCGATTGGACGAGCGGCGACGCCAAGCTCGGCCGCTTCATCGAAGCGCATAACCGCGCGGGGGTGCCCTTATATCTCTATTACCCGGTCGGCGCGTCCGAGCCCGAGGTGCTGCCCCAGGTGCTGACCCCCGATCTGCTGGTGGCGAAGGCGGGCGGGTAAGGGGTCGGCATTATCCTGCGCCCTTGAACCGTCACCCCCGCGCAGGCGGGGGTCCATTCGGGCAGACTGAGACAAGAAAGAGCGCCGCCAGCCCGAATGGAGTCCCGCCTTCCCGGGAATGACGAACCAGCGCTAGGACCCGCGCCGCTACGCCACCGCCTCCGCCGTCGCGCGCCGCTCGACCACGGCCTCGAACTTTTCATGATAGCGCGGATGCTCGGTCCCCATCATCCGGTCCCACCAGGTGAAATAGAGCCCGAAATTATAGCGCCCCTCGGTATGGTGCAGATCGTGATGCGTGGTCGTCGTCAACCAGCCGGTCAGCCATGAGCGGGTGAAGCCCGGCCAGGCAAGCTCGAACCCCGAATGGCCGATCGCGTTGCGTGCGATCTGATGGCCGAGGAAAATGAACACCGACCAGGGCTGGATCGGCGCCGCCCAGCTGATCGCGAGGAACATGATCGGAATATAGATGCTCTCGGCCACCGCCTCGCCAGGGGCGAAGCTATAGGCGGCCCAGCTCGTCGGCGTGCGGCTGCGGTGGTGCGCGGCGTGAGTCGCGCGGAACAATTGGCGCAGATGCAGCGTGCGGTGCATCCAATAGAACCAGGCATCGTGGAGCACCACCATCGCCGCCACTTGCGCGAGCAGAATCGGCACATCGGGCGCGCCGCGGTTGATCGGTATCAGCCCCGAGCGCACCATCGCGAAAGTGAGCAGATTGACGACCGCGAACACCGCGATCGTCTCGCACGATTGGCGGAATTCGCGCCAGCGATCGGCGGCGGTCGCGCGCCGTGCCTGGATGCGGCGATGCTCGATCAGCTCGCGGATCAGCCAATAGAGCAAGGCGACCCCCGCCGCGCCGATCAAATAGCGGGTGAATTCGATCTCGACACTGTGGAGCAGGCGCTGGGGGACGAGCAGCAACCAATCGGGCACGCGCATTCTCCATCCTTGACCGTCGTCACCCGGGCCGACGGCGCCGAAGCCGTCCGTTGCGTTACCCACTCCGCCGCGCCGAGTCACGGCCCCGTCACGAAACCAGCCGCGATTTCGCGATCGATCGACTTCGTTCAGCGCACACGGCGGTTATGGCCTTGGCGCCCGAACCGCGCTAGAGGCGCGGCCCATGAGCCAATTCGACCTGACCGACGATCAGCGCGAGATTCAGGAGCTCGCGCGCCGCTTCACCGCCGATCGCATCACCCCGCACGCCGGCGAGTGGGACGAAAAGCACATCTTCCCGCGCGACACGATCAAAGCCGCCGCCGAACTCGGCTTCGGCGCGATCTACGTCTCCGAAGAATCGGGCGGCATCGCGCTCGGTCGGCTCGAGGCGGCGCTGATCATGGAGGCGATGGCCTATGGCTGCCCCTCGACCAGCGCGTTCATCAGCATTCACAATATGGCCGCCTGGATGATCGATCGCTTCGGCTCGGACACGGTCAAGGCCAAATATCTGCCGCAACTCGTCGGCATGGATTGGATCGCGAGCTATTGCCTCACCGAGCCCGGCTCGGGATCGGACGCCGCCGCGCTCAAGACCAAGGCGGTGCGTGACGGCGATCATTATGTCGTCACCGGCACCAAGCAATTCATCTCGGGCGCGGGCGAGAACGAGCTTTACCTGGTGATGGTCCGCACCGGCGAAGAGGGGCCGCGCGGCATTTCGTGCCTCGCGATCGAGCGCGACATGCCCGGCGTTTCGTTCGGCGCGAACGAGAAGAAGCTGGGGTGGCATTCGCAGCCGACGCGCCAGGTGATCCTGGAAGAAGTGCGCGTCCCGGTCGAGAATCGCGTCGGCGGCGAGGGCGAGGGGTTCCGCATCGCGATGATGGGGCTCGACGGCGGGCGGCTCAACATCGGCGCTTGCTCGCTCGGCGGGGCGCAGCGCTGCCTCGACGAAGCGATCACTTACACCCGCGAGCGCAAGGCGTTCGGCCAGGCGGTGAGCGATTTCCAGAACACCCAATTCATGCTCGCCGACATGGCGACCGAATTGGAGGCGGCGCGCGCGCTGCTCTATCTGGCGGCGGCGAAGGTGACGGCGAACGCGCCCGACAAGACGCGCTTCGCGGCGATGGCCAAGCGCCTCGCGACCGACACCGGATCGAGCGTGGTCGACCGCGCGCTGCAGCTGCATGGCGGCTATGGCTATTTGCAGGATTACCCGATCGAACGCTTCTGGCGCGATCTGCGGGTGCATTCGATCCTGGAGGGCACCAACCAGATCATGCGGATGATCGTCGGGCGCGAGCTGACGCGGCAATAGGTCCAAATCCTCCCCCAGCGATGCTGGGGGAGGGGGACCGTGCGGAGCACGGTGGAGGGGGCTCGCGTAACGGCGGTTCTGGGGCTGATCCGCCCCTCCACCGCCTTCGGCGGTCCCCCTCCCCAAGCAAGCTTGGGGAGGAATATGGAAGTCATCACCGAAGTTGCCGGCCGCGTCGGGCGCATCCGGCTCAACCGCCCCAAGGCGCTCCACGCGCTCAACACCGCGATGTGCGCCGCGATGCTGGAAGCGCTCCAGCGCTGGGCCGAGGACGACGCGGTCGAGGCCATCCTGATCGATCACGCCCCATCGCCGGATGGCGACCCGAAAAAATCGCGCGGCTTTTGCGCGGGCGGCGACATTCGGATGCTCGCGGCGAGCGGCGCGGGCGACGGCGCCGAGGCGCGCGACTTCTTCCGCACCGAATATCGGCTGAACCACAAGCTCTTCACTTATCCCAAGCCGATCGTCGCCTTCATGGACGGGATCACGATGGGCGGTGGCGTCGGGATCAGCCAGCCGGCGCGCTGGCGCGTGGCGACCGAGAACACCCGCTTCGCCATGCCCGAAAGCGGCATCGGGCTGTTCCCCGATGTCGGCGGCGGCTGGTATCTGGCGCGGCTGCCCGGGCGGATGGGGCAATATCTGGCGCTGACGGGCGCCCGGCTCGACGGCGCCGAGTGCTTGGCGCTGGGCCTCGCCACCCATTATCTGCCCAGCGCCGCGCTCGACGAGGCGAAGGCGCGGATCGCCGAAGCGCCGGGCGAGATCGAGGGCATCCTCGGCGCGCTCGGCGTCCCCGCCCCCGACGCGCGCGTCCTCGCGCATCGCGGCGCGATCGATCGGCTGTTCGCCGCCGACACGCTGGAAGCGGTGCTCGCCGCGCTCGACGGCGAGGATGGCGACTGGGCCAAGCAGCAGCGCGAAACGCTCGCGACCAAATCGCCGCAAGCGATGAAGGTCGCGCTGCGCCAGCTGAAGGAAGGCGCGGCGATGCCCGATTTCGCCGCCGAAATGGCGCAGGAATTCGCCATCGCCGCCCGGGTGGTGATGCTTCCCGATTTTCAGGAAGGCGTGCGCGCGGTGATCATCGACAAGGACAATGCGCCGCGCTGGAACCCGGCGACGCCCGAAGGCGTGAGCGACGCCGCGCTCGACGCGATTTTCGCGCCCTTGCCCGAGGGCGAGGCGTGGACGCCGGCGTGACCAGCTTTTTCCCTCTCCGCCTCCACCCCCCGTCGCCCCGGACTTGATCCGGGGCTTGGCTCCTTCTTCTTCCGTCGCACAGGCAGCCAAGCCCCGGCTCGGGGGCCGGGGCGACGGGGAGGGGCGAACGGTCGGGGTTCTTGCGATCGGTTTTCTCGCGATAAACGTCATGCCGGACTTGTTCCGGCATCCACGGTCGCGCAAAGCCCTGCGGCGTCAGGACAGGAACCCCGGTAGACCCCGGAACGAGTCCGCAGGGGACGTTGGGAGAGTAGCAGATGTCGTACGAAACCATCCTCGTCGAACCGCGTGGCGCCGTCACGCTCGTCACGCTCAACCGGCCCAAGGCCTTGAACGCGCTCAACAGCCAGGTGCTCGGCGAGCTGATCGAGACGTTCGCCGCTTATGACGCCGACCCCGCGCAGCGCTGCCTGGTGCTCACCGGCAGCGAAAAGGCGTTCGCCGCCGGCGCCGACATCAAGGAGATGCAAGCGCAGGGCTTCGCCCAGATGTACGCGAGCAATTTCTTCGCCGGCTGGGAGCGGGTGACCGCCACGCGCAAGCCCTGGCTCGCCGCCGTCGCCGGCTATGCGCTGGGCGGCGGGTGCGAAGTCGCGATGATGGCCGATTTCATCATCGCCGCCGACACGGCGAAATTCGGCCAGCCCGAGATCAAGCTCGGCGTCTCCCCCGGCATGGGCGGCTCGCAGCGGCTGACGCGCGCGATCGGCAAGGCCAAGGCCATGGAAATGTGCTTGACCGGCCGGATGATGGACGCGGCCGAGGCGGAGCGCGCGGGCCTGGTCGCGCGCGTCGTGCCGGCGGCCGATCTGCTCGCCGAGGCGCTGAAGATCGCCGCGACGATCGCCGACATGCCCCCCCTCGCCGCGATCGCGAACAAGGAAATGGTCAACGCCGCCTTCGAGACGCAGCTCGCCCAGGGCATTCTCTTCGAGCGCCGGCTGTTCCACGGCCTATTCGGCACCGACGACCAAAAGGAAGGCATGGCCGCCTTCGTCGAGAAACGACCGGGCAATTGGACGGGGCGCTGAACATTTGGCCCTCTCCCCTTTAGCGGAGAGGGTTGGGTGAGGGATGGCCGGGGGCAAGCTCTTGCTTCTAAAGGCCCTCACCCAACCCTCTCCCGCCAGCGGGAGAGGGCTCGAAAGGAAAGAGACATGGCACGCATCGGTTTCATCGGCCTCGGCAATATGGGCGGGGGCATGGCGGCGAACCTCGCCAAGGCGGGGCATGACGTGCGCGCCTATGATCTTTCGACCGATGCGCTCAACCGCGCAAAGGCCGCCGGCTGCCTGCCGACCGACTCGGCCGCCGCCGCCGCCGATGGCGCCGAGGCGGTGGTCACCATGCTCCCCGCCGGGCGCCATGTCGCGCAGGTCTATGAAGAAGCCTTGTTCGGCGCCGCGCCCCCGGGGGCGCTGCTGATCGATTGCTCGACGATCGACGTCGCCACCGCGCGCAAGGTCGCCGAGGCCGCCGCCGCCAAGGGGCTCGTCGCGGTCGACGCGCCGGTCTCGGGCGGGATCGCCGCCGCCAATGCCGGCACGCTCACTTTCATGGTCGGCGGGGCCGAGGCGGCGTTCGAGCGCGCCGAGCCGATCCTGAGCGACATGGGCAAAGCGGTGATCCATGCCGGCGCGAACGGCGCGGGCCAGGCGGCCAAGATCTGCAACAACATGCTCTTGGGCGCGACGATGGTCGCGACCTGCGAGGCGTTCCTGCTCGCCGAGAAGCTCGGCCTGGCGGCGGACAAATTCTTCGATATCGCGAGCGTCTCCTCGGGCCAAAGCTGGTCGATGACGAGCTATTGCCCCGTGCCCGGCGTCGGCCCCGAAACGCCGGCCGATCGCGATTATCAGGGCGGGTTCGCCGCCGCGCTGATGCTCAAGGATCTGAAGCTCGCGCAGGAAGCCGCGCTCGCCGCCGCCGCGCAGACGCCGATGGGCGCGCGCGCGGCCGAACTCTATCAAGCCTTCGCCGATGCCGGCCATGCGAACCTCGATTTTTCGGGGATCATCCGCATGCTCGCCGAAAAGCCCGAGCCGCCGCTCGCCTGATGCTTGCCCCCGGCACGCGAGCCGCTAACACCGTCGCCAGGCGCGCCACCGCCGGCCGAGCGTCACGCCCGATCCGATGGGGCGCGCGCACGGCCAAGACGATCGCGCCCCCGGTGGCGACCGGGACGACGAGGGAGGGGATCGAGGGGAATGGCGAGCGAGGCGGCACGGGCCGAGCCGAGCGCGGGCGAGATGCGGATGATCATCACCGCGTCGTCGCTCGGCACGGTGTTCGAATGGTATGATTTCTTCATCTACGGCACGCTCGCGGCCTCGGGGATCATCGGCCGCACCTTCTTCCCGGCCGGGAGCGAGATCGTCCAAACCCTGCTCGCCTGGGCGGGCTTCGCGGTGGGTTTCGGCTTCCGCCCCCTGGGCGCGGTGCTGTTCGGCTTTTTGGGCGATCGGCTGGGGCGCAAATATACGTTTCTCGTCACCATCACCCTGATGGGGCTGGCGACCGCCGGCGTGGGCCTGGTGCCGAGCGCGGCGTCGATCGGGCTCTGGGCGCCGGGGATCATCCTGATGCTGCGCATCCTCCAGGGGCTGGCGCTCGGCGGCGAATATGGCGGCGCGGCGATCTATGTCGCCGAACACGCGCCCCAGCGCCGCGCGGGCTTTTTCACCAGCTTCATCCAGGCGAGCGTCGCCGGCGGCTTCATCCTGAGCTTGGCGGTGGTGCTGCTGGCCAAGCTCGCGCTGCCCGATGCGATCTGGCAGGCCTGGGGCTGGCGGCTGCCTTTCCTGTTCAGCCTCGCGCTACTCGCGGTGTCGCTGTGGATGCGCGTGAAGCTCAGCGAGAGCCCGGTGTTCAAGGCGATGAAGCAAGCGGGCGAAACCGCGCGCAACCCCTTCCTCGAAAGCTTCACTTATCCCGGCAATCTGGTGCGGCTGTTCGTCGCGCTGTTCGGCATCGCCGCCGGGCTGACGGTGATCTGGTATACCGCGATGTTCAGCGTGCTCGCGTTCCTGCAAGGCACGATGCGCGTCGAGGAGACGACCGCGCAGCTGATCGTGGGCGCGGGCGCGCTCGCGGGGCTCGGCTGGTTCGTGCTGTTCGGCTGGCTGTCGGACCGGGTGGGGCGCAAGCTGCCGATCGTGATCGGCTATGCGCTGACGCTGATCGCCTTGTTCCCGATCTTCTGGGTGATGGGCTCGGCCGCCAATCCCGGGCTCGCGCGCGCGGCGCGGGGGGCGCCGGTGATCGTGTCGGGGCCGCACTGCGCCTATAGCCCGTTCAAGAAAGAACAGGCCGACGAATGCGCGCGGCTGCTCGATTATTTCTCGAAGAAGGGCGTCGCCTACACCACTCATGCCGCGCCGGTGACGGTGGTGACGATCGGCGGCGAACCGATCGCCGACACCCGCCCCGAAGCGCTCGACACAGCGCTCGCCCGCGCGGGCTATGATCTCGCGCCGGTGGTGCCGGGCCCGGGCGGGATCGCGGTGATCCTGCTGTGCATCCTGCTGCTCACCGCGCTTTCGGGGATGACCTATGGCTCGGTCGCCGCGCTCCTCACCGAGCTGTTTCCGCCGCGCATCCGCTATTCGTCGATGTCGATCCCCTATCATATCGGCACCGGCTATTTCGGCGGTTTCCTGCCGTTCATCAGCCAATATATGGTCGCGCGCAGCGGCGATCCCTATGCCGGGCTCTGGTATAGCTGGGCGGTGGTGGCGATGGCGCTGGTGGTGACGGTCGTCTTCCTCAAGGAGCCGCGCGTCCGCCGGGGTTAGGGGCACCGGGGGTAGCCTTGGGGCCGGGCGCGCGATAACGCCCGCGCGATGACCGCACCGCTCCGATTGGCGCTCGATCGCGCCGCGCTTCAGCATAATTGGCGCAGCTTGGCCGCGATGGCGGGCACGGCGTGCGGCGCGGCGGTGAAGGCCGATGGCTATGGCCTGGGCGCGCTCGGCGTCGCGACCGCGCTCGCGGCGGCGGGGTGCCGCGATTTCTTCGTCGCGACCTGGGCCGAGGCCGCCGAACTCGCGCCCTTGGGCTTGCCGGTGTCGGTGCTCCACGGCGTGCGCGAGGCCGATTTGCCGCGCGCGCGGGCGCTCGGCTTCGCGCGGCCGGTGCTCAACAGCCCGGAGCAGATCGCGCGCTGGCGGGCGAGCGGCGGCGGCGCGTGCGATTTGATGGTCGACACCGGCATGAACCGGCTGGGGCTGGCCGCCGAGGACCTCGGCGCGGCGGCGGGCCTTGCGATCGCGACGTTGATGAGTCACCTCGCCCGCGCCGACGAGGATGTGGCGGAGAATGACGCGCAGCGGAGCGCCTTTACCGCGATCGCCGCCGCGCTCCCCGCCGCGCGGCGCAGCCTCGCCAATTCAGCCGGGGTGGCGCTGGGGCGCGGCTTCGCCTTCGATCTCGTCCGCCCAGGGCTCGCGCTGTACGGCGGGGTGCCGCGCGCGGAACTCGCCGCGCGGCTGCGCCCGGTGGTCGCGCCCGAGGCCGAGCTGCTCCAGCGCCGGACGCTGCGCGCCGGGGCGGCGATCGGCTATAACGCGCTCTACCGCGCGCGCGAGGCGATGCCGGTCGGGATCGTCCATCTCGGCTATGCCGATGGTTACGCCCGGTCGCTCGAGGGGGCGGGGGTGGCGCGCGCGGGCGGGGCGGCGCTGCCGGTGATCGGGCGGATCTCGATGGACCTGATCGCGCTCGATCTGCGCGCGGCGCCCGATCTGCGCGAGGGCGATTGGGTGCGATTCGATTTCGACCTGCCCCGCCTCGCCGAGGCGAGCGGGCGCGCGCAATATGAGCTGCTGACCGGGCTGGGGGCGCGGTTCGATCGGCTGTGGGGGTAAAAGCGGCCGCCCAGTTCGAGGCTGGGCGGCAGATAGGGTGCGGCGGGTTGTTTCAACAGCGCGCACGACAGGGTTAGCTGAATTAGAGCGCAGTGTTCAACCGTTGGGGTTGATCTCTTGCGGGCAGCGGAAAATTGCCGTTATGACGCAGTTGCCGCGCGGATCGCATGAATAAATTCCGCACATGCCGTTGCCAAGATAGACGTATTTCTCGCCTTCTTCGGCCATCGCAATCGAAGGCGCCATGCAGCTCATGATAACGGCGACCGAAGTGACGGCCAATTTCAAATGTCTCACATTAGCTCTCCCATTCATTTCAATGTCGCGACTCATCATCGCACTTGAAAGATAGCGTAATTTCAAAGTGAAAACAAAAAAAGCCGCTTGCCCTAAGGCAAGCGGCTCTCGATGAAACCTTCTCAGGTGAATTACAAATTCACGCGGAACCCCGCATAGAGGAAGCGGCCGATATTATCGAAAATCGCGTCACCCCCGCCGGTCCCCAGAGTGCCATAAGGCGGCAGTTGGTCAAAGGCGTTGTCGACGCCGACATAGAAGTCGAACTTCTTGTCGATCGATTGGGTCAGGCGGAAGTTGCTGTACGTGACCGCAGGAAAATTTGCCTGCCCGAGCGGAAGGACATCGGGATTCTGCGGCGGCCGTCCCTGAACCGAGTGGGTATTTTCCCAAGCGGTCTGGGATTGAACGCCGATGTAGCGCAGTTGGTAGAAGGCACGCAGCCCCCAAGGCGTGGACAGGTTGAACTGAACATTGCCCTCAAAGAAGGGGTCGCCCACATTGCCCAACTGCTGGCTGGCAAAGTTCGGGTCGGTCGGATTGAGGAAGTTGTTGCGCTCGAAGATATAGGTGATGATCGCGCGGAAGCCCAAATTCCAACCGCTCGACCAGCGCTTCGTGTAGTTGAGGTCGACGTCGATGCCCGAGTTCCGCAATTGCGCAAAGTTGAGCGGACCCGTAATGGCGACGTTAGTCGGGAAGCTACCATCGGGATTACGCGGCGACAGCAGCGCGCAGAACTGATTCTGCAGCGACGCCAAGTCGTAACAGGTGTTGAGGATTTGCTGAAGCGTAAGCCCAGCGATCGTGTTCTTCACCTGAATGTTGTAATAATCGACGGTGAGCGACAACCCCGGCACCGCGCGCGGCGTTACCACGAAGCCGACAGTATAGGAGTCCGACGATTCGGCTTGAAGCAGCGGGTTACCGCCGTTCAGCAGCCGCGCCGTTTGCTGGCGGAACAGCGCGTTTTGGAAGCCGACGGGCACGCCCGCGGCCGCGCAATTGACCGGCCGGTTCGCGGTGCCGTTGTTGATCGCCGCGACGTCGCAGGGGTCGGTGACGAAATTGAAATTCTGCGACAAGGGGCTGAACAGGTCGGATTGGGTCGGCACGCGCACCGAGCGGCCATAGCTCCCCCGGATGCGGAAATCGCGGATCGGCGCGTAGACGAAGCCGGCGTTATAGGTCCAAACGCCGCCCGCCGAGGTGTTGTAGCTCGAATAACGGCCCGCCGCGTTCAGCGACAATTCCTGCGCGAAAGGCAGATTCTTCAGGATCGGCAATTGGACTTCGCCAAAGCCTTCGAACGATTCAAGCGGCGGCGGCAAGAAGGGGGCGATCGCGTTCAAGAACGTACCGCCGGAGGCCGTGAGCGGATCCCAAACCGATCGCGCCGTTTCACGCCGATATTCGGCGCCGACGTTGAAGCGCAGCGGCCCGCCCGGGAATTCGAACAACTGCGACGAATCGCCAGTGAGGTTGAAGGTGATGTCGGTTTGGGTCGCGCGTTCGCGGCGTTGGGCGCGCGTATTGACGAAAGCAAGCGCCTCCGCCGACGGCGCGCCGACACCGAACAGATTGATCGGCACGCAGTCCGGGCGGACGTTGCCCGCCGGGCCGGCATTGACCGCGCAGATCACCCGGCCATTCGGCCCCGCGACGAAATTGGCGCCGGTGAAGTTCGCGGGCGCGGCGACGGCGTTCACCGCCAGCAAATAGCCGTCGGGATTGCCTTGCAAATCGAACAAGCGAAGATTGTTGATCGAGGTGTTGTTCGACGTGAATTCGCCATAGGTCGCGGCGAGTTCATAGGTCCAGTCGTCGTTGAACCGCCCGCGCAGCCCGGTCACGATCCGCCAAGTCTCGCGGATTTGCTCCTCGCCGCGCCCGCCGAAATCGACGTTGAAGCGGTTGATCCCGAAGGTGCCCGCCGGGTTGAACGCGCCGGTCGCGGTGTTGCAATAGCCAATCGCCTGCAGCGTCGTGCGCGCCTGATTGTTCAGGAAAGCGTTCCCGCAGCTCAGATTCTGGCCGGCGCCGCCGACGCCGGTCGAGAAGCTCGGCTGGCCCTCCTGATTGACGCGAACGCGCACGTATTTGCCTTCGAAAAAGGCTTCGAGCGCCGGCGCGAATTCATAATGCGACAACACGTTGAACGTATAACGTTCGTTGAGCGGGTTGAGCTGGCCGGTGTTGCGCAGCGTCGACCCAAGGCCGCCCACCGTGTTGGTGCTGCCGTTGTTGGTGATGTCGCGGAAGTCGATCGCGGGGTTGCTCAGCACCAGATTGCCGTTGGGCAGGAAGGCATAGCGTTGGCCGCGATTGGCGGTCGTCGCGGTGAGCGGCGAGTTGCGGCAGCGCGTCAGATCGTTGATATTGGCGGTGCCGCAAACCGCGTTCAGGCCACCACCGTCGAAGATGGTGCCGTTGCGAACGCCCGTGAAGAATTGATTGTCGGGAATCCCGTCCCCGGCTTGGGGCTCGCCATTCACGTTTTGAGCGAGGTTGAACTGCGAGCGACCGTCGAACGCCCCCGTTTGATCGGGGCGGTCGATAAAATACAGCGGGTTCGAACGCGCATATTCGGCGGCGATGGCGACGTTGCCGCGGCCCTCGCTGAAATTCTGGCCGGCGGTGATCGAGGCGAAATAGGAGCCGCGATCGCCCTTGTCGGTAATGCCGCCTTGGCCAGCGAGCCGGATGCCTTGGAAGTCGCGGCGCAGCACGAAGTTGACGACGCCCGCGATCGCGTCCGAACCGTAAACCGCCGAATTGCCGCCGGTCACGATATCGGTCCGCTCGAGCAGATCGGCGGGGATCGTGTTCGTGTCGACGCGATAGTCGCCCGGGATCGCGCCGATGTGGCGCCGACCGTTGACCAGCACCAACGTGCGCAGCGAACCGAGGCCGCGAAGGTCGAGCAAGTTGACGCCCGAGGTGCCGATGAACCGCGTCGAGTTTGCCTGGCTGAAGGTCGAGCGCAGCTGCGGCAGGTCGTTCAGCGCGTCACCAACGCTGATCTGACCGCGCGAGAGCAGCTCCGCGCCGGTGACCGAGGTGATCGGCGAAGGCGATTCGAGCGCCGGGCGGGCGATGCGCGAACCGGTGACGACGACGTCGGTCGCATTGGGATCCGACTCGTCGGGCGATTGGCGCGCGTCGGCCGGACGATCCTGCTGCGCCTGGGCGAACGCCGCGCCGGGCGCCAGGCTGAAAGCGGTCGCCAGCGCGGTCGCCGCTAGAAGCTTCGAAAATTTCATTCAGGGACCCCCATTGGTATTGGTTCGGCCCTTTTCCCAAGGGCTCACATTGCAAAAAAGTCCAATTGACCAAGGGGCGCAAGCGATAATTGCGATAAGGGGCTTGGGCGCATACGAATGCGCGGCGGTGTTGCATGACTGCAACATGAACGGTGGATGACCGAAATGAGTCGCGCGGGCGGCGCCCGGTCGCCCGGACGCCGCTCGAGGGCTTCGCGGCGGCGCTCAGCGCTCAACGCACAAGGCGATTCCCATGCCGCCGCCGATGCACAGCGTGGTCAGCCCCTTTTTCGCGTCGCGCGCCGCCATTTCGTGGAGCAGGGTGGTGAGCAGCCGCGCGCCCGAGGCGCCGATCGGATGGCCGATCGCAATCGCGCCGCCATTGACGTTCACTTTTTCCACGTCCCAGCCGAGCTCCTTGTTCACCGACATGCACTGCGCGGCGAAGGCCTCGTTCGATTCGATCAGGTCGAGCTGGTCGATCGTCCAGCCGGCTTTCTCGAGCGCGCGCTTGACCGCGGGGACCGGGCCGATGCCCATATAAGCCGGGTCCACCCCCGCCGAGGCCCAGCTGACGATCCGCGCCAGCACCGGCATGCCGCGCTTCTCGGCCTCGTCGCGCGTCGTCAGCACCAGGGCGGCGGCGCCGTCGTTGATCCCGCTCGCGTTGGCGGCGGTGACGGTGCCGTCCTTCTTGAAGGCGGGCTTCAGCCCCTGCACGCCCTCGATCGTCGAGCCGGCGCGGATATATTCGTCGGCCTCGATCACCGTGTCGCCCTTGCGGCCCTTGACCGTCACCGGCGCGATCTGGCTCGCGAACCGCCCCTCGGCGCGGGCTTTTTCCGCCTTGTTCTGGCTGGCGACCGCATAGGCGTCCTGATCGTCGCGGGTGATCTGATAGCGCTCGGCGAGATTTTCGGCGGTGATCCCCATGTGATAGCTGTTGAACACGTCGATCAGCCCGTCCTTGAGCATCGTGTCGATCAGCTGGAGATCGCCCATTTTCTGCCCGGCGCGCAAATATTGGGCATGGGGGGCGAGCGTCATATTCTCTTGGCCGCCCGCCACGATGATCGTCGCGTCGCCGTTCATCAGCGATTGATAGCCGAGCGCGACCGCGCGCAAGCCGCTGCCGCACACTTGGTTCACCCCCCAGGCGGGCACTTCCTTGGGGATACCAGCGGCGAGCGAGGCCTGGCGCGCGGGGTTCTGGCCTTGCGCGGCGGTGAGCACTTGGCCGAGGATCACCTCGCTCACCTCTTCGCCCGCGACTCCCGCCTCGGCGAGCGCGGCCTCGATCGCGACGCGGCCGAGTTCGTGCGCGGGGACGGTCGCGAAGGCGCCGTTGAAGCTGCCGACGGGCGTGCGCTTGGCGGCGGTGATGACGATCTCGGTCATGAAAGGCTCCTAGGGGTTCGAGTCCGGCGTTGGGTTTAGGCCAGTTCGGCCAAGGGTTGAAGGCTTCAGGCGATGCGCGCGAGCCAATCGCGCAGCGGGTGCCACAAAGCGTCGCGTCGCGCGGAGCCCACCACCATCCCGACGTGCCCCGCGCGCGATGCATGGCGGTCGGGAAAGCCGGCGGCGGAGGCGGCGGGGACGATGCGATCGCTGGTCGAGACGAAGTCGATGCGGGGGCAATCGAGCGCGTGCGGGTCGATCGCGCGGCCGCCGACCATCCAGGCGCCGCGCCCGGGCGCGTCGTGCGCGAAAAAGTCGAACAATTCGGCGCCGGCGGCATAAGCCAGGGGCGCGCCGCCATTGGCCCAATCCTCGAGCGCGACGAAAGCGGCGGCCGCCGCGCTCGCCGGGTCGAGCCGCGCGAAACGGGCATATTTGGCGATGGTGCGCGCGGGGTCGAGCCGCCAAAAGCCCGCCTGGAGGACTTCCATCGGCACCAGCCCCAGCCGCGCGCAGGCCGGTTCGGCCTCCGCCCAGAGCGCGGCGATGCGCGCGCGGGCGGGGGGCGCGAAGCCGTGGAAGCGCCAGGGCGCGGCGATCACCGCCAGGCCCTTTACGGCGGTGAGACAGGCGGCGGCCGCCGCCATCGTCCCCCCCAGGCAATAGCCGGCGAGCACCGGCGGCGCCTCGAGCGCGGCGATCAGCGGCAGCAGCAGCTCGGTGACATGGCCGGCGATGGCGCGCGGCTCGCCCGGCGCGGGGCAGCCCCAATCGAGCAGCAGCACGCGCCGGCCTTGATCGGCGAGCCAGCGCAGCAACCCCGTCTCGGCGCCGAGATCGAGAATGTGCGGGGGGTTGATCAGCGAGGGAACGAACAGGATCGGCGTACCGACGCCGCCATAATCGCGCAGGCCGGCGCGGTCGACGCGGTGGGTGATGGGCGGCAGATCGGGCGCGGCGGGGCGCGGCGCGCGCTGATAAGCGGCGAGCCCGGCGAGCGCGGCGGCGCGCGCCTCGGCGTCGCCTTCGGTTTCGCGTCGCAGCATCTCCAGAAACAGCGGCAGCGGGCGCGGCCCGTGTTGCGGTGCGTCAAGCGATGCTGTTATGGGTGGACCGATCATGCGAGGGCTCGCCCATGAAAACCAAGGCCGAAGACGGCGTCGTCATCATCAAGAAATACGCCAACCGCCGTCTCTATAACACCGAAAGCAGCACGTACATCACGCTCGAGCACCTCGCCGCGATGACCCGTGCCGGGCGCGACTTCAAAGTGGTCGACGCCAAGAGCGACGAGGACATCACCCACAACGTCCTCACCCAGATCATCATGGAGGAGGAAAGCCGGGGGCAGACGATGCTGCCGGTGAGCTTCCTGCGCCAGCTGATCGCGATGTATGGCGATTCGATGCAGGCGCTGGTGCCGGGCTATCTCGAAGCCTCGATGGAGGGGTTCCGCCGCAACCAGGCGCAGTTCAAATCGGCGGTCGAAGGCGCCTTCGCCCATTCACCCTTCGCCGAAATCGCCAAGCGCAACATGGAAATGTTCGAAGCCGCGACCGCCGCCTTCGGCCCGCGCCAGCCGGAAAAAACCAAGGACGAGCAAATCGCCGAACTCAAACAGCAGCTCGCGGTGCTGCAGGCGAAGATCGAGAAATTGGGCTGAGGCCGCTTTCCACCCGCGCGCGGCCATTATAAGCCTTTGCCGTCATCCCGCACTTGGTCCGGGGTCCACGGCGGTTCCAAACCGGCCCGGGCCGGGCCTGGAACCCCGGTGGATGCCGGGCCAAGTCCGGCATGACGATTCTGCTTAGACGTTAAACTATCAACAACCTTAAATAATAGGAAGATCAATGGCAGTCGTTGCGAAGTGCATCATCACCAATAGCGAAGAAGGGCGCGGCGCCTTCGCGATCCGCGCCGATACCGACGAGAATGTTTATTTCCCGATGGGGATCACCGAGGCGCTGGGGCTCGAGGAGTTCGAGGAGGTGGAGGCGATCCTGATCAAGAACGATCGCCCCGACCCGGCCTGGAAAGCGATCCGCGCGCGGCGGATGGGCACGGACGAGGAAAACGACATCGACGATTGACGCCGTGCCGCGCCCCCGGCCTGGCGCCGGGGGGCGCGCGGTTACCGCCCCGGCTTGACGAACTTCAGCGTCATCCGGTCGCTCTCGCCGATCGCGGCATATTTGGCGCGGTCCTTGTCCCCCTCGGCGTAATTGGGCGGCAGCGTCCAGACGCCCTTGGGATAATCATGCATATCCTTGGGGTTGGCGTTGATCTGGCTTTCGCCGACCAGCTTGAACCCGGCCTTCGTCGCCAGCGCCAGCACGGTCGAGCGCTTGACATAGCCGCTCTTCGCCTCGGTGATGCCCTTGGCGTTTTCGGGCAGGCGGTGCTCGACCACGCCGAGCACGCCGCCGGGCTTGAGCATCGCGAACATCTGATCGAACGCCGCCTGCGCCGCGCCGCCGCCCATCCAATTATGGACGTTGCGGAAAGTCAGCACCTTGTCGACGCTCCCCGGCGCGACGCGATCGGGCGCGTCGGCGGAGGGGAAAGTGGCGAAGGCGATTTTGTCATAGACCTGCGGGTGCGCGGCCATCAGCTTCTGCACGCCGCCCCGCGCCTTGTCGCTCGGCGCGGCGGCGATGTAGCGGCCCTTCGCGGCGAGATAGGGGGCGAGAATTTCGGTATACCAGCCGCCCGCCGGCCAAATCTCGACGACATGATCGCCGGGCTTCACCCCGAAAAAGGCGAGCGTTTCGGCCGGGTGGCGATATTTGTCGCGCGCGACATTGGCGGCGGCGCGCGTCGGCGCCTTGATCGCGGCGGTGAGGGCGGGGTCGATCGCGGGAGCGGCGGCGACGAGCGCGGCGCTCGCGAGCGCGGCGGCGAAACTGGTGGCGAGAAGGTAGCGCATGGGGACTCCTTTGAGCCAAGGTGGCCCAGGTTGTGGCCGGGGAAGGGACGCGATGCAAGCGGGGCTATGGGTTTTGGTCGCGACCTTCGCCGCGCTCGGGCTGCTCGGCTATCAGCGCGACCGCGCCCGCCGCCACCGGCGCGACCCCGATCGCGTCGGGGTGATCGACTGGGCGCTCGTGCAATTGCTCGCGGTGCTGGGCGCGCTCGTTTGCGCGGCGCTCGCGCTGGGCGCGGGTCAATAAAAGCGCTCGAGCGTCAACACGCGCTCGCCGCCGTCGCACAGGCCGAGCGCGACGCGCCGCCCCGGCGCCCCGGCGGGCCAGGCGGCGCGCTCGCCCTGATAGCGCTCGTCGATCGGCGCGCCGTCGACCGCGCAGATCGTCTCGCCCGCGCGCCAGCCGCCCGCCTCGG
>LWDI01000087.1 GCA_002083475.1 Proteobacteria bacterium SG_bin5 | reverse complement strand
AGCGCCGCGCGATGCCCGAGACGGTGCGCGCGGTGAACGCGCTCGGCGAGCCGGCGATGGCCTTCGCGCGCGAGCCCGAACGGCTTTATCCGCAAGGCGCGCTCGGCGCGCATTTGCTCGGCTTCTTGAATTACGATGGCCACGGGATGCGCGGCATGGAGCGCTGGCTCGACGCGCCGCTCACCGACAAGAACGCGCGCGCCAAGCCGGTCGCGCTCTCGATCGACGCGCGCGTGCAGGGCGCGTTCGAGGCCGAACTCGGCCAGGCGATGACGAGCTTCCAGGCCAAGGGCGCGGCCGGGGTGATCCTGGACGCCGACAGCGGCGAGATCGTCGCGATGGCCTCGCTCCCCAATTTCGATCCCAATCAAGTGCCGCGCGTGCGCGACGCGCGCGATCCCGATGATCCGGCGGCGCTGCAACTGCGCAACAACGTCACCCAATCGGTCTATGAACTGGGTTCGACCTTCAAGCCGCTCAGTATCGCCGCGGCGATCGACAATGGCGTGATCGGATCGATGGCGCAGCGGTTCGACGCGACCAAGCCGCTCGCGATCGGGCGCTTCCACATCCGCGACGACCACCCCCAGCGCCGCTATCTGAACGCCGCCGAGACGCTGATCCACTCGTCGAACATCGCGACCGCGCGCATCGCCGACACGATGGGGCCCGAGCGGCTGCAAGCGATGTACCGCCGGCTGGGGTTCGATACCGCCCCCGATGTCGAGCTGCACGAGCGCCAGCGGCCGATCTGGCCGAGCTATTGGGCGCGCGTCACCACGATGACGGCGGCCTATGGGCATGGCATCGCCGTCACCCCGCTCCATCTGGCGAGCGCTTATGCCGCGATCGTCAACGGCGGCATCTGGCGCCCGGCGACGTTGCTCAAGGTCGCGCCGGGCAAGGCGGCGGCGGGGCGGCGCGTGATCAGCGCCGCGACGAGCGCGCGGATGCGCCAATTGCTGCGGCTGGTGGTGCTCCAGGGCACGGGCAAGAAGGGCGAGGCGCCGGGCTACCGCGTCGGCGGAAAAACCGGCACGGCGGAAGTCGCGATGAAATCGGGCTATTCCAAGAAGCGCAACGTCAGCACCTTCGCGGCGGCTTTCCCGATGGACGCGCCGCGCTATGTGGTGATCGCCATGCTCGATTCGCCCATCGCCAACGCCAGCTCCGCCGGACAAACGACCGCCGCCTGGACGGTCGCGCCCGTCGTCAGCCGCGTGATCCTGCGCACCGCGCCGCTGTTGGGCGTGATGCCCGACATGCGCCGCGACGTCGATCTTTCGGACATCGATCCCCTCATCTGGCACGCGCCGGGCGAGAATCAGGCGGTTCCCGAATGAGACTGGGGGCGCTCACCGGCGGCGAGGAAGCGGCGCTGGTGACGGGGTTCGCCATCGATCATCGCAAGGTCGCCCCCGGCACCGTGTTCGGCGCCTTTCGGGGGGCGAGCGTCAACGGCGAGGATTTCATTCCCCAGGCGGTGGCAAGCGGCGCGGTCGCGGTGATCGCGCGGCCCGAGGCGCGCGTGGCGGGCGCGGTGCATCTCGCCGATCCCAACCCCCGCGCCGCCTTCGCCCGGCTCGCCGCGCGCTTCTTCGCGCCGTTCCCCGAGACCTGCGTCGCGGTGACGGGGACCAACGGCAAGACCTCGACCGTCGAGATGACGCGCCAATTGTGGCGCATGGCGGGCCACCCCGCCGCCTCGATCGGCACTTTGGGCGTCACCACCGCCGACGAGCGGGTGACGACCGGGCTCACCACCCCCGATGTGGTGACGTTCCTGTCGAACGTCGCGGGGCTAGCGCGCGAAGGGGTGACGCATCTGGCGTTCGAGGCCTCGTCGCACGGCCTGTCGCAATATCGCACCGAAGGCGTGCCGGTGGCGGCGGCGGCGTTCACCAACCTCAGCCGCGATCATCTCGATTACCACCGCGACATGGAGGATTATTTCGCCGCCAAGATGCGCCTGTTCGCCGAAATGGTGGCGGAAGGCGGCACGGCGGTGATCTGGGCCGATGATCCGCGCGCCGAAGCGGCGGCGGCGATCGCGCGCGCGCGCGGGCTGCGGCTGACCACCGTGGGCACCGGGGACGCCGATCTGCGGCTCGTCGCCCGCGCGCCGACCTTGCTCGGCCAGGGGCTCGAGATCGAATACGCGGGCAAGCGGCATAAGGTCGTGCTGCCGTTGATCGGCGCTTATCAGGCGGCGAACGCGCTCACCGCCGCCGCGCTCGTGATCGCGACCGGGGGCGAGCCGGGCGCGACGCTGGCGTCGCTCGCGCGGCTCCAGCCGGTGCGCGGGCGGCTGGAACGCGCGGCGATCAGCCGCGTCGGCGCGCCGGTCTATGTCGATTACGCGCACACCCCCGACGCGATCGAGGCCGCGATCGCCGCGCTCCGGCCCCATGCCGAGGGGCGGTTGATCCTGGTGCTCGGGGCGGGCGGCGAGCGCGATCCGGGCAAGCGCGGCCCGATGGGCGCGGTCGCGGCCCAGGGCGCCGATCTGGTGATCGTGACCGACGACAATCCGCGCGGCGAGGACCCCGCCGCGATCCGCCGCGCGCTGCTCGAAGCGGCGCCGGGCGCGCGCGAGATCGGCGACCGGCGCGCGGCGATCGCCGCCGCCGTCGCCGAAGCGGGCGCGCGCGACATCGTGCTGATCGCCGGCAAGGGGCATGAACAGGGGCAGATCGTCGGCGATTTGGTGCTGCCCTTCGACGACGTGCAGGTCGCGCGCGAGGTGGCGGGATGAGCAATATCCTATGGACCTCGACCGAAATCGCGACCGCGACCGGCGGCACCGCGGTCGGCGAATGGGTCGCCAATGGGGTGACGTTCGATTCGCGCGAGGTCGGCCCGGGCGATCTCTTCATCGCGCTCGAGGGCGCGAGCACCGACGGCCATCGCTTCGTGCCCGAAGTGCTCGCCAAGGGCGCGAGTGGGGTGCTGGTGTCGCAGCCGGTCGCGGGGCCGCACGTGCTGGTTGCCGACACGATGGCCGCGCTTCAAGCGCTCGCGGTCGCGGCGCGGCGGCGGGTGATGGGCAAGGTGATTGGCGTCACCGGCTCGGTCGGCAAAACGGGAACCAAGGAAGCGCTGTTCGCCGCGCTCGATCGCGCCGCCCCCGATCACGCGCATCGCTCGCTCAAAAGCTATAACAATCACACCGGCGTGCCGCTGAGCCTGGCGCGCATGCCGATGTGCCGGCGCTTCGGCGTGTTCGAAATGGGGATGAACCACGCCGGCGAACTCGCCGCGCTCACCCGGCTGGTGCGTCCGCACGTCGCGCTGATCACCGCGATCGCCCCCGCGCATACCCAGTTTTTCGACAGCATCGAGGCGATCGCCGACGCGAAGGCGGAGATCTTCCAAGGGCTGGAGCCCGGCGGCATCGCGATCGTGCCGTTCGACAGCCCCTATGGCGAACGCCTCGCCAAGGCGGCGGCGCGCCATGCCGATCATGTCGTGACCTTCGGGCTGGGCGAGGGCGCCGATGTGCGCGCGCTCGAGACGATGCGCACCCCCGGCGGCACTTTCGTCACGGCGCGGCTGCGCGGGCGCGAGCTGGGCTTCACCATCAACCAGCCGGGCACGCATTGGGTGTCGAACGCGCTCGCGGTGCTGGCGGCGGTCGAGGCGGTGGGGGCCGATGTCGCGCTCGCGGGGCTCGCGCTCGCCGAGCTCGGTGGGCTGCCCGGGCGCGGCGCGCGGGTGACAGTGCCGCTGGCGGATGGCGGCACCGCCTTGCTGATCGACGAGAGCTACAACGCCAACCCCAGTTCGATGCGCGCGACGCTCGCGGTACTCGGCGCCGAGCCCGCGCGGCGCAAACTCGCGGTGCTGGGCGACATGCGCGAGCTGGGGGCGGAGAGCGCGCGCTATCACGCCGATCTTGCCGAGCCGCTGATAGGGGCAGGGGTCGTCCAAGCGATTTTGGTCGGCCCGGAGATGCACGCGCTCGCGCGGGCGCTTGAGGGGCGGCTCGATTTCGTCCATGTGCCCGGCGCGAGCGAGGCCCAAGCCGCGCTCCGCCAAGCGCTGCGCGACGGCGACGCGGTGCTGGTCAAGGGATCGAACGGCGTGGGGTTGGCGCGCTTGGTCGCCGGCCTCGAGGAACGGGCATAATGCTGTATTTCATCGCCCAGCAATTGGGCTTTCCGGGCGTGCTGAACCTGGTTCGCTATCTGAGCTTTCGCTCGGGCGGGGCGGTGGCGACCGCGCTGTTGATCGGGCTGGTGATCGGCCCGCGCTTCATCGGCTGGTTGCGGCTGCGCCAGGGCAAGGGCCAGCCGATCCGCGCCGATGGCCCGCAATCGCACCTCGCCAAGCGCGGCACGCCGACGATGGGTGGGCTGATGATCCTGACCGCGCTGGTCTTGTCGGTGCTGATCTGGATGGACCTGAGCAATCCCTATGTGTGGGCGTGCCTGTTCGTCACGCTCGGCTTCGGGATGATCGGCTTTCTCGACGATTACGATAAGGTGCGCAAGCAAAAGACTGCGGGCATCAGCAGCCGCGCGCGCTTGGCGGGCGAATTTCTGATCGCGGGGCTGGCGAGCTTCATCATCACCCAGCAAAACGGCACGCATCTTTACGTGCCCTTCTTCAGCGAAGTCTCGATCGATCTGGGATATTTCTATATCCTGTTCGCGGCCTTCACGATCGTCGCCTTTGGCAACGCGGTGAATTTGACCGACGGGCTCGATGGGTTGGCGACGATGCCGGTGATCATCGCCGCCGTCGCCTTCATGCTGATCGTTTATCTGGCCGGCAATGTGAAATTCGCGACCTATCTCGGCATTCCGCACGTGCGCGGAGCGGGGGATCTCGCGATTTTCTGCGGCGCGATGATCGGCGCGGGACTCGCGTTCCTGTGGTTCAACGCGCCGCCGGCGGCCGTGTTCATGGGCGACACCGGCAGTCTCGCGCTGGGCGGGGCGCTGGGGGCGATCGCGGTGGTCGCGCATCACGAGATCGTGCTGGGGATCATCGGCGGGCTGTTCGTGATGGAAGCGCTGTCGGTGATCATCCAGGTGTTCAGCTACAAACGCTTCGGCAAGCGCGTGTTTCGCATGGCGCCCATTCACCATCATTTCGAGCAGCTCGGTTGGGCCGAGAGCACGGTCGTGATCCGCTTCTGGATCGTCGCGCTGGTGCTCGCGCTCGCCGGGCTGTCGACGCTGAAGCTGCGGTGATCACCAGCAGCACCTGGGCGGGCAAGCGCTACGCCGTGCTCGGCCTCGCGCGCTCGGGCGCGGCGACGGTCGCCGCGCTGGTCGCGAGCGGGGCGCGGGTGGTGGCGTGGGACGCGGACGAGGCGAAGCGCGCGCATTTGTTTTTCGACGATCCTGCAAGCGGCTTTGCCAGAATTGCCAATACCGGCGAGGTGCAGTTCAAAGCCCCTCCCCTTCAGGGGAGGGGTTGGGGGTGGGGGTTGTCGGCGAACGAGCCGCCCGTTGACCGCCCCCACCCCAACCCCTCCCCTGAAGGGGAGGGGCTATTGCGATTTGCCGATCTCGAAACCCTCGATCTCGCCCCATTCGACGCGCTCATCGTCTCCCCCGGCGTGCCGCTCAACCGCCACCCGCTCGCGGCCAAGGCGCGCGCGGCGGGGGTGCCGATCATCGGCGACATCGAACTCTTCGCCCAGGCGCGCGCCGAACTGCCGGCGCACAAGCTGGTCGGCATCACCGGCACCAATGGCAAATCGACCACCACCGCGCTCGTCCACCACATGCTGCAAACCGCCGGCGTGCCGAGCCTGATGGCGGGCAATATCGGCCTGCCGATCCTCTCGCGCGATCCGCTGCCCGCAGGCGGCGTCTATGTGCTCGAGCTCAGCAGCTATCAGATCGACCTCACACACAGCCTCGATTGCGACGTCGCGGTGCTGCTCAACATCACGCCCGATCATCTCGATCGCTACCGCGATTTCGAGGATTACGCCGCCGCCAAGGCGCGGCTGTTCGCTATGCAGGCGCGTGAGCACCGCGCGATCATCTCGATCGCCGATACCCCTTCGGCGCTGATCGCGCGAAGCCTGTCCGCCAAGGGCGAGCAGCTGATCAAGATCGCGCCGGGCTTCTGCATGGATCAATCGCGCTGGCCGCGCCTGCAGGGGCCGCACAATGCCCAGAACGCGCTCGCCGCGATCAACGTGGCCGAGGCGCTCGGCCTGCCCAACGCGGCGATCGATCGCGCGCTGGAGACATTCGCGGGCCTGCCGCACCGCATGGAACTGGTCGGTGAGAAGAACGGCGTACGCTTCGTCAACGACAGCAAGGCGACCAATGCCGAAAGCGCCGCCCCCGCGCTCGCCGCGTTCGATCGCATTCATTGGATCCTGGGCGGCCAAGCGAAAAGCGCCTCGCTCGACGCGGCGGCGAAGAATTTCGGCCATGTCGTGCGCGCCTACACGATCGGGGAGGCCGCCGAGACCTTCGCCCGAACGCTCGCCGGCCAAGTGCCGGTCGAGGTGAGCGGCACGCTGGCGCAGGCGCTGCGAGCGGCGGTCGCCCACGCAAAGCCCGGCGACGTCGTGCTGCTCTCGCCCGCGGCCGCCTCGTTCGATCAGTTCCGCGATTTCGAGGATCGCGGCGATACCTTCCGCGCGCTGGTGGAAGCGCTATGAACGACGCCCGCGCCACCCGCCGCCGCGAGCTTTGGGCGAAGATGAAGCCGCGCACCGGGCGCGGCTCGCGCAGCCCGCTCGCCATGTGGTTCTTCGATATCGACCGCGTGCTGCTGTTGCTCGCTTTGCTCTTGATCGCGATCGGGCTGCTCGCGGTCGCCGCCGGATCGCCCGCTTCGGCGGCGCGCTATTCGGGCGAGAAGCTGCATTTCCCGCCGCTTTATTATTTCTGGCGGCAGCTGGTGTGGGTGACGCTGTCGGTGCCGCTGATGCTGGTCGTCTCGATGCTGCCGGTCGAGACCGCGCGACGTGGCGCGCTGATCGGCGCGGGCTTTTTTCTCGCCTGCCTCGTGCTGGTGCCCTTCGTCGGGGTCGAGGTGAACGGCGCCAAGCGCTGGCTGGGGGCGGGCATCGCGCAATTCCAGCCGAGCGAGTTCCTGAAGCCCTGTTTCGTCGTCCTCCTCGCCTGGCTGCTCTCGCTGCGCGAAAAGGAGCCCGATCTGCCGGTGGTGCCGATCAGCTTCGGGCTGATGGCGATGATCGGCGTGCTGCTGATGATGCAGCCCGATTTCGGCCAGACGGTGATTTTCAGCCTGATTTGGGTCACGCTGCTGATGGTCTCGGGCGTGCCTTTGCGCGTGTTGGGGATGATCGGCGGGATGGGGCTGGGCGGGATCGTCGCCGCTTATCTCTTTTACGATACCGCGCGTATCCGCATCGACGCCTTTCTGTTCCGCGGCGACGAGGCGCAGGCGATCGACCATTATCAAACCGACATGGCGCATGCGACCATAACCGCCGGCGGCTGGCTCGGCACCGGGCCCGGCGGCGGCACGATGAAGTTCAAACTGCCCGAGGCGCATACCGACTATATCTTCTCGGTGATCGGCGAGGAGTTCGGGCTGATCGCCTGCGCGGTGATCGCGCTGCTGTTCCTGGCGCTCGTCGTGCGGGTGGTGGTGAAATTGCTCGACGAAACCGACGCTTTCCGCCTGCTCGCCGCCGCTGGCCTCGCGACCCAATTCGGCGCGCAGGCGCTGGTATCGATGGCGGTCAACACCGGCATCGCCCCTTCCAAGGGCATGACCTTGCCCTTCATTTCCTATGGTGGGTCATCGATGATCGCGCTCTCGGCGGGAATGGGCTTGCTGCTCGCTTTCACGCGGCGCAATCCGTTCCTCGTTCAATCCCCCTATATCGTGCGGTGGAAATCATGAGTGAGGCGCGGCATTTCGTTCTGGCGGCGGGGGGGACCGGGGGGCATATGGTGCCCGCCGCGGCGCTCGCCGCCGAGCTGATCCGGCGCGGCCATTCGGTCGCGCTGGTGAGCGATGCGCGCGGGGTGCGCTTTCCGGGGCTGTTCGAGGGGATCGAGACGCATATCGTCCCCGCCGCGCCGCTGATGGGCGGCCCGATCGGCTGGGCGCGCGCGGGGCGATCGATGCTCGCCGGGCGCAAAATGGCGATGCGGCTGTTCAAGGAACGGCGGCCGTCCGCCGTGGTCGGTTTCGGCGGCTATCCCGCGCTGCCCGCGTTGCTCGGCGCGTTCGCCTTGCGCGTGCCGACCGCGATCCATGAGCAGAACGCGGTGCTCGGCCGGGTCAACCGCCTGGTCGCGAGCCGGGTGACGGCGATCGCGACCAGCTATGCCCGGGTCGAGCGGCTGTCGCGCGCGCTGGAGGGCAAGACTCGTTTCGTCGGCAATCCGGTGCGCGAGGCGGTCGCGCAGCTGCGGCAGCGGCCCTATCCGCTGCTGGAGGAAGACGGCATTTTCCGCATCCTCGTGACCGGCGGCAGCCAAGGCGCGAGCGTGCTGAGCCAAGTGGTGCCCGATGGCCTGGCGCTGCTCCCCATCAGCTTTCGCCGGCGGATGCAGGTGACGCACCAGGCCCGGCCCGAGGACATCGACGCGGTGCGCGCCAAATATGCCGAACTGCAAATCGCCGCCGAACTCGCGACTTATCTGGCGGACATGCCCGAACAGCTCGCCTGGGCGCATCTGATCATCGCGCGCGCGGGCGCCTCGACGATCGCCGAGCTGACCTGCGCGGGCCGCCCCGCCATCCTGGTGCCGCTCCCCAGCGCGACCGACGATCACCAAACCGCCAATGCCCGCGAGATGACCGAGATCGGCGGGGCGCGCACGATTCCCCAGCGCGCGTTCACGCCGGTGGAACTCGCCAAGCAGATGCAGAAGCTGGGGCTCGATCCGCAGGCGCTGGAGAATGCCGCGGGGCGCGCGCGCACGCTCGGCCGGCCCGATGCGACGCGCGATCTCGCCGATTTGGTCGAAATGCTCGACGCGCCTTATAGCGGGCTGCCGGTCGGGCGCGTCCAGCCGGTCAAACCCAAGGCGGCGCTCGCATGAAGGGCTTGCGCGACATCGGGACGATCCATTTCGTCGGCATCGGCGGCATCGGCATGTCGGGCATCGCCGAGGTGATGCACAATCTCGGCTACCGGGTGCAGGGATCGGACGTGGCCGAGAGCTATGTCGTCCAGGGGCTGCGCGACAAGGGCATCCCGGTGTTCATCGGCCATGACGCCGAAAATCTGGGCGAGGCGGCGGTGATCGTCACCTCCACCGCGATCAAGCGCGGCAATCCCGAAGTCGAAGCCGCCTATGAACGCCGCGTGCCGGTGGTGCGCCGCGCGGAAATGCTCGCCGAGCTGATGCGGCTGAAACAGACGGTCGCGGTCGCCGGCACCCACGGCAAGACGACGACGACCTCGATGATCGCCGCGCTGCTCGACGCGGGCGGGGTGGACCCGACGGTGATCAACGGCGGCATCATCAACAGCTATGGCTCGAACGCCCGGCTCGGCGCGAGCGAGTGGATGGTGGTCGAGGCCGACGAAAGCGACGGCAGCTTCCTGCGGCTGGACGGCACGATCGCGGTCGTCACCAATATCGATCCCGAGCATCTCGATCATTATGGCTCGTTCGATCGGGTGAAGGACGCCTTCGTCCAGTTCATCGAGAACGTCCCCTTTTACGGCGCGGCCTTGCTCTGCCTGGATCATCCCGAGGTGCAGGGCATCTTGCCGCGCGTGCGCGATCGGCGGATCGTGACCTATGGTTTTTCCGCGCAAGCCGATGTGCGCGGGGTGAACGTGACGCCCTATCCCGGCGGCAATCGGTTCGAGACGATCGTGCGCCACCGCGACGGCAGCTATCGATCGATCGAGCATATCGATCTGCCGATGCCCGGGCGGCACAATGTGCAGAACGCGCTGGCGGCGATCGGGGTCGCGCTCGAACTCGGTATTCCCGACGAGACGATCCAGCGCGGCTTCGCGGCGTTCGGCGGGGTGAAGCGGCGCTTCACCAAGGTCGGCGAGGTGGCCGGCGCGACGGTGATCGACGATTATGGCCATCACCCGGTCGAAATCCGCGCGGTGCTCTCCGCCGCGCGCGAGGCGGCGCGCGGGCGCGTGCTCGCGGTGTGCCAGCCGCACCGCTATTCGCGGCTGGGGAGCCTGATGGAGGAGTTCCAGCAGGCGTTCAACGATGCCGATATGGTGTTCGTGACGCCGGTCTATGCGGCGGGCGAGGCGCCGATCGAGGGGGTTTCGGCCGAGACTTTGGTCGCCGGCATCAAGCATCGCGGCCACCGTTCGGCGCAGACGGTCGCGGATGCGGGCGAACTGGCCGAGGCGCTCGCCGAGGTGATCCAGCCGGGCGATCAGGTGATCTGCCTGGGCGCGGGCGACATCACCAAATGGGCGGCGGGCCTGGCCGATGCGATCGCGGCGGCGCGGGGGTGAGGATGGGCGGCTTCTCGCAAGGCGTCGCCCCGGCCCAGGCTGGGGCCTGCAGCCTCGGGAGCGCGCCATTGCTGAAAGACCCCAGCCTTCGCTGGGGTGACGTGAAGGGGCTTGGAAACATATGAACAGCTTGTTCGACCTGACCATCGCCTGGCAGCGCCAGATGCTCGACGTGCAGCGCGCGTTCCTTTCGGCGAGCGAGGCGACCGTCGCCTGGCAAGAAGCGAGCCGCCGCGCGGGCGAGGCGAACATGGCGGCGCTCGCGAGCTGGGCAAGGTTGTGGGGCGCGCGGTGAGCCAAATGTGCGACCTTAAGCCCCTCCCCTTCAGGGGAGGGGTTGGGGTGGGGGCGGTCGTTACGCGGCGCGCGTGCTTCACCGGCCCCACCCCCAGCCCCTCCCCAAAAGGGGAGGGGGGCTTGTGGGTTTCATGACTCTGCTCACCCTCCCCAAGGTGCGCGGCAAGCTCACCGCCCGGGCGCCGCTCGCGCCGCTCGTCTGGTTCAAGGCGGGTGGGGCGGCGGAGTGGCTGTTCGAGCCGGCGGACGTCGATGATCTGCGCGAATTTCTGAGCGCGCTCGACCCGCAAGTGCCGGTGATGGCGCTCGGGCTCGGCTCGAATCTTATCGTGCGCGATGGCGGGGTGCCCGGGGTGGTGGTGCGGCTCGGCAAGCCCTTTGCCTATGCGCGTCCTGATGGCGAGCAGCTCGTCTGCGGCGGCGGGGCGAGCGGCATTCTCGTTTCCTCCACCGCGCGCGACGCAGGTGTCGCGGGGCTCGAATTCTTGCGCTCGATCCCCGGCACGGTCGGCGGCTTCGTGCGGATGAACGGCGGCGCTTATGGGCGCGAGACGGCGGACGTGCTGCGCGCGTGCACGATCGTCCACCGCGACGGCCGGCTCGAGACGCTGCCGGTGGACGCGCTCGGCTATAGCTACCGCCATTCCACGCTCCCCGAAGGCGCGGTGGTGGTCGAGGCGGTGTTCGAAGGAACGCCGGGCGACCCGGCGGCGATCCAAGCCGAAATGGACCGCATCGCCGCCGCGCGCGAGGAATCGCAGCCTTTGCGCTCCAAGACCGGCGGCTCGACCTTCAAGAATCCCCCGGGCCACAAGGCCTGGGCGCTGATCGACGCGGCCGGCTGCCGGGGGCTGCGGCACGGCGACGCGCAGGTGAGCGAGAAGCATTGCAATTTCCTGCTCAACCTCGGCGCGGCGACCGCCGCCGACATCGAGGGGCTGGGCGAGGCGGTTCGCGCGCGGGTGCTGGCGGCGACGGGGGTGTCGCTCGAATGGGAGATCAAGCGCGTGGGGGTGGCGAAGTGATGCTTGAGGCCAAATCCTCCCCGTTTACGGGGCGTTTCGGGTCGGATCGTCCCCCGGACGATCCTAAACCGTGCGGGGCACGGTTTACCCGAAACGGGACCATGCGAAGCATGGTGGAGGGGGGGCGCCGCCGGGCGCGCCGCCTGATCGACGGGCGCGCTCGCAAGCCCGCCCCCTCCGTCGCGCCTGCGGCGCGCCACCTCCCCGTGAACGGGGAGGATTTTGTGGGTACTAGATCCCTCCCAAGCGCGCTTGGGGAGGCGCTATGGTGACCCCCCGCCACATCGCCGTCCTGATGGGCGGTTGGTCGGCCGAGCGCGAGGTGTCGCTCGCCTCGGGGCGTGGCGTGGCGGAAGCGCTCGAAAGCCTCGGCCACCGCGTCACCGCGATCGACGTGGGCCGCGATGTCGCCGCGCGGCTCGCCGAGGCCAAACCCGACGTCGTCTTCAACGCGCTCCACGGCTCGCCGGGCGAGGACGGCACGGTGCAGGGCATGCTCGATCTGATGGGGCTCAAATACACCCATTCGGGCCGCGTCGCCTCGGTGATCGCGATCGACAAGCAGCTCACCAAGTTGCTGCTGATCCCGCACGGTGTGCCGATGCCCGGCGGCCGCATCGTCAAAAGCGCCGAGCTCTTCGAGCGCGACCCGCTGCCGCGACCCTTCGTGGTGAAGCCGATCAACGAAGGCTCCTCGGTCGGGGTCGCGATCGTCACCGAGCAAGGCAATTACGGCCAGCCGATCGGCCGCGACACGCGCGGCCCCTGGGCCGAGTTCGACGAATTGCTCGCCGAGCCCTTCATCCGCGGGCGCGAGCTGACCACCGCCGTGCTGGGCGACCAAGCGCTCGGCGTCACCGAACTGCGCCCCAAATCGGGCTTTTACGATTATGAGGCGAAATATACGGAAGGGATGACCGACCATCTCTACCCGGCACCCGTCCCCGACGAGATCGCCCAGGCGTGCGAGCGGATCGCGCTGCAGGCGCACCGCTTGCTCGGCTGCAAGGGGTGCAGCCGCGCCGATTTCCGATGGGACGATAGCCAGGGCGTCGAAGGGCTGTTCCTGCTCGAGGTCAATACCCAGCCGGGGATGACGCCCTTGAGCCTGGTGCCCGAGCAAGCCCGCCACCGCGGCATCACCTATCCCGAACTCTGCCAGCGCATCGTCGACGAGGCGCTCAAATGAGCAAGACGATCCGCCGGGGCACGCCGCCGCGCAAGGTCGTCGCCAGCGGCAACCGCAAGCTGCCGGTCGTGCGCAAACAATCGGTGATCGACCGCGCGCTGCTGATGCTCCCCGTGTCCGAGGCGACGCTGCGGCGCGGCGCGACCTTGTTCTTCACCGGCGCGGTGCTCGCCGGGCTGTTTGCGCTGTCGACCCTGTTCGGCGTGCCGCAGGCGGCGGGGCTGGCGATGGCCGAGGCGGTGGGCGAGGCGGGCTTTCGCGTGCGATCGATCGAGGTGAAGGGCGCCGCGCGGATGAACGCGATGACGGTCTATGCCGCCGTGCTCGACCAGAAATCGCGCGCGATGCCGCTCGTCGATCTGGGCGCGGTGCGCGCCAAATTGCTGCGCTATGGCTGGATCGCCGACGCGCAAGTCTCGCGCCGGCTGCCCGATCGGCTGGTGATCAATCTGGTCGAGCGCAAGGAAGCGGCGCTGTGGCAGCATGACGGGCGGCTGACGCTGATCGACGCGGGCGGCGTGCCGCTCGAGGCGGTCGCGCCCGAAAAGGCGCCCGCGCTGCCGCTGTTGATCGGCCCCGGCGCCAATGAACAGATCGCGCTCTATCGCCGGCTGCTCGATAGCGCCCCCGCGCTCAAGCCCGTGGTCAAGGCCGCGACCTGGGTCGGCAATCGCCGCTGGGATTTGCTGTTCGAAAGCGGCGAAACGCTCGCGCTGCCCGAGGAGGATCCCGCGCGCGCGCTCGTCAAATTCGCCGAATTGGAAGGCAAGGAGCGGCTGCTCGGACGTGGCTGGGCGCGCTTCGATCTGCGCGATCCCGCCAAGCTCGTGGTGCGCAAGTCGAGCGAGGCGGCGCCCCGCGCGCTGCCCGATACCAGCGCGATCGAAACCGCCGCGCTCGTCGGTGAGACCGGATAAGGGAGCAGGGCATGGCGAAAGTGGCACCCGAAGGACTGATCACCGCGCTCGACATCGGCTCGTCCAAGGTCTCGGCGATGATCGCGCAAAAGGCCGATGGCGGCGAGCTGATCGTGCTCGGCACCGGCCAGCGCGAAAGTCGCGGCGTCAAGCGCGGCTATATCGCCGACATGGGCGCGACCGAGGCGGCGGTGCGCGAGGCGGTCGAACAGGCCGAGCGGATCGCCGGGATGAACATCGAAAACGTCTGGGTCGCTTTTTCGGCGGGCGGGCTGGTGTCCGACGTTGCCTCGGTCGAGGTCGAATTGGGCGGTCACCGGGTCGAGCAGGGCGATATCGACGCGCTGCTCCAGGCGGGGCGCGAGTCGATCGATCCGGCGGGGCGGATGGTGCTCCACGCCCAGCCGACGCTCTACATGCTCGATCGCCGCACCGAGGTGAAGAACCCGCTGGGCCTGCACGCGGATACGTTGGGCGTCCACATCCATGTCGTCGCCGCCGACGGCTCGCCGGTGCGCAATCTCGATCTATGCGTCCGCTCGGCGCATCTGAACGTGAAGTCGATCATCGGCGCGCCGATCGCGACCGGCATGGCGTGCCTGTCCGACGAAGAGCGCGAGCTGGGCGTCGCCTTGGTCGAGCTCGGCGCGGGGATCACCAACGTGTCGCTCTTCGCGGGCGGGATGCTGGTGGGGCTCGCCTCGATCCCGATGGGGGCGGCGGACATCACCGACGACATCGCCTCGAGCTTCGGCACCCGCCGCGCCCAGGCCGAGCGGATGAAATGTTTCCACGGCTCGGCCAATGCCAGCCCGCGCGACAATCACGACATGATCGACGTCGCGCCGATCTCGGCCGAGCAGGAAGGCGGCGAGGGCAGCCGGATCACCAAGGCGCAGCTGATCGCGGTGATCCGCCAGCGGCTCGATCATCTGATGAACGAGATCAGGAAGGCGTTGAAGGAGCTGGGGTTCGAGGGGCCGGTCGGGCGGCAAGTGGTGCTCACGGGTGGCGGCGCGGAGCTGAAGGGGATCGCCGATTATGCCCAGGTCGCGCTCGGCCGATCGGTGCGGATCGGTCGCCCGCGCGGGCTGACCGCGCTGCCCGACGCGCATAGCGGGCCGGCCTTCGCGACGCTCGCCGGGCTTGCCCATTATGCTGCGGCCAACCCGGTGGATTTGCGAGCGATTGCGCCCGCCGGGCAATTGGTTCACCGGCCCCAGGCGGGGTGGCTCGCGCGGATGATTCGCGCGTTCCGCGCCAATTATTAAGGAAATGTGGCAGCCCCGCGAATTTGCGCTAGAGTCGGCTCGGGGCTTGGTGCAAGACAGGATAGGATCAAGCCCGTTTTGTGCAGGGGCGTGACGGAGTAGGGGCAATGAGCATCGATTTTCTTCCTCCCGATGTCGACGAGCTGACGCCGCGCATCGCGGTGATCGGCGTCGGTGGCGCCGGCGGCAACGCGATCGCGAACATGATGCGCGCGGGCGTGCAGGGGGTCGATTTCCTCGTCGCCAACACCGATGCCCAGGCGCTGAAGCAATCGGCCGCCGCGCAGCGCGTTCAGCTCGGCGCCAAGATCACCCAAGGCCTGGGCGCGGGCGCGCGGCCCGAAATCGGCCGCGCCGCCGCCGAGGAGACGATCGAGTCGATCGCGCAGCTGCTCGATGGCGTGCATATGTGCTTCATCGCCGCCGGCATGGGCGGCGGCACCGGCACCGGCGCGGCGCCGGTGATCGCCAAGGCCGCGCGCGACATGGGCATCCTGACCGTCGGCGTCGTCACCAAACCCTTCGCCTTCGAAGGCGCGCGGCGCGCCAAGGCGGCGGACGCGGGGATCGAAGAGCTCCAGAAGTATGTCGATACGCTGATCGTCATCCCCAACCAGAATCTGTTCCTGATCGCCAACGCCAACACCACGTTCAAACAGGCCTTCGAAATGGCCGACGAGGTGCTGCAGCAGGGCGTGCGCGGGATCACCGATCTGATGGTGATGCCGGGCCTCATCAACCTCGATTTCGCCGACGTCCGCTCGGTGATGCAGGAAATGGGCAAGGCGATGATGGGCACGGGCGAAGCCGATGGCGACGACCGCGCGCTGATCGCCGCGCAAGCCGCGATCAACAATCCGCTGCTCGACGGTGTGTCGATGCAGGGCGCCAAGGGGGTGATCATCTCGATCACCGGCGGCGAGGACATGC
>LWDI01000086.1:1621-3265 GCA_002083475.1 Proteobacteria bacterium SG_bin5 | reverse complement strand
GCTCTTCCGATCTCTTCATCGCGGTAGCGGCCGGGGGTGGCGGCGGGGGCGAGCTCGATCACGCGATCGGGCAGCGCGCCGAGCGGGTGGCGCGCGCTCGCCCGCACCCGCGCGCCGGCGACCGGGCGCCCGGCGCGATGAAGCGTGAGCGTCACCCGGCCCGCGACGATATCGGTCTCGGCGCGCCAGCCCGCGCGGTCCTGCGCTTCGGCGTCGCTCAGCCAGCGCGCATAATGCTGGCTCGCGACATAGCTATTGTCGACCACGGTGCCGCCAAAGGTCGCGACCGCAATTCGCGCCATGGTGAAATTGACCGCGATCACCACGGCGAAAAAGCCGGTCAGGATCGCGGCCATATGCCAGCCGGTGAAGCGCTGCGTCATCTCAGGGCCTTTCGAAATGGGCGGTGTCATGCGCCAGCTCGCCTTCGCCCTCGGGGTCGCGCGCGGTGGCGGTGAAGATCAGATCCTGGCGCTTGGGGCCGGCGGCGGGGGCGGCGAGGAAGATTTGGCGGGTGAGCACTTGATCGGCGGGCACGCTCAGCCGCAGCGTGGCCCCCGCCGCGCGCACAGTGCCGTCCTCGTCCCATAGCGCGCCCTCGATGCCGCTGAAGCTGAGCGTCACGGCGCGCGCGCGCCTCCATGTTGCGGAGTTTGATCGTATAAGCGTTGCGGATGCGCCCGTCGGACAGCCGCACCCAGATCGGGTTGCGCGCTTGGAGCACGCTCAGCCCCAGATGGTCGCGCGTACCGAGCGCGAACAGCATCCCGCAGCCGATCCCCGCCCAAACCAGGAAATAGACGATCGTGCGCGGCCGCAGCAGCCGCTTCATCGGCGGCACCGCCGGCGCGCCGGCGAGCCCGCGCTTCACATCGGCCTCGGTGGTGTAGCCGATCAGCTTGGGCGCGCGATCGAGCTTGGCCATCACCGCGTCGCAAGCGTCGATGCACAGCCCGCAGGTGATGCAGCCGATCTGCGGCCCCTCGCGAATGTCGATGCCGGTGGGGCACACCTGCACGCAGGCGGCGCAATCGATGCAATCGCCGACGCGCGCGCCCTCGGCCAGCGCCGCCAGATCGGGACCGCGCTTGACGCCGTGCGTCCGAGGCTCGCCGCGCCAATGCTTATAGGTCACGGCGAGCGATTGCTCGTCCATCATCGCCGCCTGGATGCGCGGCCAGGGGCACATGTAAATGCACACTTGCTCGCGCAGCAGCCCGCCGAGAGTGAAGGTGGTGAAGGTCAGCACGCCGATCGTCGCATAAGCGACGAAGGGCGCGGTGCCGCTCGCGAGCTGGCGCGCGAGCGTCGGCGCGTCGGCGAAATAGAAGATCCAGGCGCCCCCGGTCGCCGCCGAAATCGCGAGCCACGAGCCCCATTTGGCGAAGCGCTTGGCGGCCTTGCGCGGGCCCCAGGGCGCCGCCTCGAGCCGGCTTTGCGCGTTGCGGTCGCCATCGATCCAGCGCTCGACATGGACGAACAGATCGGTCCACACCGTCTNNTCTGCGGGCAGGCATAGCCGCACCAGGCGCGCCCGACCGCGCTCGTCACCAGAAACAGCCCCAAGGCCGCCATCGCGAGCAGGCCGGTGACGTAATAAAATTCGTGCGGCCAAATCTCGATCGAGAACATGTAGAAGCGGCG
>LWDI01000086.1:1375-1510 GCA_002083475.1 Proteobacteria bacterium SG_bin5 | reverse complement strand
GCGGAAGAAGCCGTCGACCTTGCGCGGGAAGATCTTGCGCCGCGGCTCGAAGAAGCGCGCCGCGGGGGTGGGGGCGTTCATGGCGCGTTCGGCGCGGGCTTCGCCTCGCCGCCGCCGAGGCCATGGACGTAGAGC
>LWDI01000086.1:0-1278 GCA_002083475.1 Proteobacteria bacterium SG_bin5 | reverse complement strand
AGAGCCAGATCGCATCGCTGAGGTTCGGCGCGCCCAGCGCGCGGTTCCCTCGTGCGTCATCGCCGTGGCAGGCGGCGCAATTGGTCGCGAACAGCGCCGCGCCGCGCTGGGCCGAGGCGCTCTGCCCCTCCTGCCGCGAGGCCAGCCGCACGAAGCTCACCACGTCCTGGATTTGCGGCGCGGTCAAAATGCCGTCGCGGCCGAAGGCGGGCATTTGCGATTGGCGCGTGTCGGGATCGACCGGCGAGCGGATGCCATGCGCGATGCTCTGCTCGATCGTCGCGAGATCGCCGCCCCATAGCCAATCATCGTCGTTCAGATTGGGATAGCCCTTGCTGCCCGCCGCGCCCGCGCCGTGGCATTGGACGCAATTGACCTTGAACGCCGCGCGCCCGCCCTCGATCGCGGTCCGCAACAGCCGCGTGTCGCCCGGCACCGCCTCGATCGGCGCGCGCGCGAGCGCGGCGAGGATCGGCGCCTTGCGCTTGGCCTCGGCGGCGAGTTCGTCGCGCAAGGCGCCCTGGCTCGTCCAGCCGAGCACCCCCGCCGTCGCGCGGTCGATCAGCGGCCAGG
Source organism: Proteobacteria bacterium SG_bin5 (assembly GCA_002083475.1). GTDB lineage: Bacteria > Pseudomonadota > Alphaproteobacteria > Sphingomonadales > Sphingomonadaceae > Sphingomonas. Next base: position 705 of record LWDI01000086.1, on the reverse strand, counting down.
CGGGGTAAGCGATGCAATAGCCGATCGAAAACACGATGGTCGCATAGAGGATCAGCAGCCACCAGCGCGGCATCGGCGTGTCGAGCTCTTCGATGCCGTCCCATTCATGCCCGACGAACGCGGTGTTGGTCGCGGCGTCGACGCGGCGTGGTTCAGTCATGATCGTCCCCCAAGATGCTGCGCGCGGCCTGGTCGTGATCGCGGCGCGCGCGGGGCCGGAAGGCCCAGAGGTTGAAGCCCAGGAAAGCGGCGGTNNATCGCCACCAGCCCCCAGCTGTCGGCGAAGTGGCGGAGCGTGTCGTACGCGCTCATCGCGGCTGCTCGCGCGGCTCGGCGGCCTTGAAGTCGACCTGGGTGCCGAGCATCTGGAGATAGGNNGATCAGCGCGTCCATCTCGGTCAGCCGCTTGGGGTCGCCGTCGAAATCGCGCGCCTGCGCCTTGGGGTAGCGTTTGAGCAGCCCGGCGGTGTCGGCGTCGGGCGTGGCTTGCGCGATCAGATCGGCCTCGGCCTGGTCGATCGCGTCCTTGCCGTACGGCACGCCGACGCGGGCGAGCGCTTGCAAATGGCCGCCGATCGTCTCGGGCTTCAATTCGCGATCGGCGAGGAACGCGTAACGCGGCATGATCGATTCCGGCACCACGCCTTGCGGATCGCGCAGATGCTGGACGTGCCATTCGTCCGAATAGCGCCCGCCGACGCGCGC
>LWDI01000085.1 GCA_002083475.1 Proteobacteria bacterium SG_bin5 | reverse complement strand
GCAAGGCGCCGCCGAGCGGCCCGGCCCCGGCACCGGCGCGGGCGGCATCGGCGATGGGCGCGGCGGCGGCGGACGCGGTGACGGCGATGGCGATGGCGATGGCGAGGGCGGGGACACGCCGCCACGCCTCGCCCGGGGCCGGCTAGGCTATGGCGATCTCCCCGCGTGGCTGCGCGACACCGAACGCAGCGTGCGGATGGAGCTGCGCTATGTGATCGAGGTCGATGGCCGCGTCAGCCGCTGCGGCGTCGATCGTTCGAGCGGTTACCCCGAAGTCGACGCGCTGATCTGCCGCCTGATCCGCGAGCGCTTCCGCTTCCGCCCCGCGCTCGACGAAGACGGCGATCCGGTGCGCTCGACGATGATCCAGCGCCAGGAGTTCATCGCCCGGCCCGAGGACGAGTGACGCCTAGCGCCGCTTCGCCCAAGCCTCGGCCTGGCGGGCGCTCAGCGTCACCAGATCGCCCATCGCGACCGGCATGTCGATCAGATGCAGCCCCCAATCGGGCAGGATCTTTCCCGCGACCACGACGTCGCCGGTGATGCCGTCGGTGCGCGGATCGGCGGGGTCGGCGTTCACCCGCACCGCCAAATAGCTGAACTTGCCCGCGCGCGCGCAGCCGATCGAGAGCAGCCCCGGCACTTTCACGAAACGCGTCGTCACCGGCGCGCCGTCGCTGGTCCAGGGCCCCATCGGTGCCGCGCCGAACCCCGATTTGGCGGGGAGATACGCGTCCGCCACCTGGAACGCCCCCGGCGCCGCGCCCAGCGCCGCCGGATCGGTACACCCCGCTTGGCGCCCGGTCTCGGGCACGACGCCGAAGCGGCTATTCTCCGGCGGCGGCGCGCTTTCGCGGAACGAGACATAAGTCACCACGCAGCCGGTCTGATCGGGCGCGCGGCAGAGCGGCACCGCCTTGAACTCGCCGCCGACCACCCCGCCCTCGGGCACGCCGACGTTGGCGCCGATCAGCATCGCCGAGATCAGCTGCTTTTGCGCGGGCTTGCCGTCGATCTCGCGCTGGATCAACTCCTTCAACACATAGCTGCCCTGGCTATGGCCGATCAGCACCACGCCGCGCCCCTTGTTTTCGGTGGCGAGATAATGGCGCCAGGCGGCGGCGACGTCGCCAAAGGCAAGCGCGCGATCGGCGGCGACCGGCTTGCCCGCGAGCACGGCGCCGAGCGCGGTGATCGTCACCTGGCGATAAAGCGGCGCGAAAACGCGGCAATTCTTCGTGAAGCGCGCCGCCTGGATCGCCGCGACCGCGAGTTCTTCCGGGCCGGCGTTCAGATCGCTGTTGGGCGTCGGATCGAGCGAGACGGTGGGATAGACGTAGAAGCAATCGAAGCCCGGCTTGGTGGCGGCGGTGAATTTCTCGATCGTGCGGCTGCCATCGGCGGCGATCACGGTCGCGTCCTGGTTGCTCGCGCAAGGATCGGCGCGGCCGGGCAGGCAGAGCCAGGCGCTCGGCTGGGCATAATCGGGGGCGGGGGCGACGGCGGGCGCGCTCGGTTGCTGCGCGGCGGCGGGCAGGGCACCGGCGGCGAGCGCCAGCGCAATCAGGCGTGCGAACATCATCCCCTCCTCTGTTTGGCGCGGAGCATAGTCGCGCGCGCGCGTAACGGAAGGGGGTTTAGCCCCAGGGATAAAGCGCGGCGGCGATCCAGCGGCCTTCGCCGCGCAGCAGCCCCCAGGCGCGCGCGGCGGCGCGGCTGTCCATCGGCTCGATGCCGATGTCGCGCGCGGCAAGCGCTTCGATCAGCGCGGGCGGCGGACGGGTGAGCGCCGCGCCGGTGCCGAGCAGGATGAATTCGGGCGCGGGATCGAGCGCGAGGATCGGCGCGAGCGCGGCCGCGTCCAGCGCGTCGATCGCCGGCGCCTCCCAGCCGTCGGCGCGGCGCGGGGTGAGCAGCAGCCCCAGGAAAATCTTGTCGTCGATGCGGAAACCGCCGCGCGCGAAGCCGCTGATCAGCGGCCCGGCGCCGGCGGCCTCGCGCGCGAGCTTCACCGGCGCGGGCCGACCCGCTCGGCGCCCGCGATCGGGCTCGCCTTGGCGGGCTTTTCGGGCTCGGCGCGTAGCCCCAAGGTAATCAGCAGCGACGAGGAGACGTAGATCGACGAATAAGTGCCGACGATCACGCCCAGCACCATCGCCGCGGTGAAGCCGCGCAGCACATGCCCGCCGAAGATCAGCAGCGCGCCGAGCGCGAGCAGGATCGTGAGCGAGGTCATCACCGTGCGCGGCAGCGTCTCGTTCACCGAGAGGTCGATGATCTCGCGCATGTCCATCTTGCGGTAGCGGCGCATATTCTCGCGAATACGATCGTCGATCACGATCTTGTCGTTGATCGAATAGCCGATGATCGTCAGCACCGCCGCGACGATGTTGAGATCGACTTCCCACTGGGTGATCGCGAAAAAGCCCAGGGTCATCAGCACGTCGTGGACGATCGCGACCACGGTGGAGACGCCGAACTGCCATTCGAAGCGCAGGATCGCGAACAGGCCGATGCCGAACACCGCCGCCAGCACCGCGAGCGCGCCGCGCCAGATCAGCTCGTTCGATACCTTGCCCGAGACGACGTCTTGCTTGGAAAAGCGCGCGCCCGGGAATTCGCGGTCGATCGCCGTCTGCACCTGGCGAACGACGGTTTGCGCCGCCGCCTTGTCGCTGCTTTCGGGCGCGGGCAGACGGATCGACACGGTCTTGGGATCGCCGAATTGCTGGAGCCGGACCTCGCCCAGGTTCAGCCGCTCGATGGTGCCGCGCAGCTTGTCGAGCGAGGGTTCGGTCGCGAACTTCTCCTCGATCATCAACCCGCCGACGAAATCGACGCCCAGGTTGAGCCGCAGCGCGAGCACGCTCGCCAGCGCCGCGAGCGTCAGCAGCGCGGTGAGCCCGAACGCCCAATAGCGCAGCCGGACGAAGCCGATGTTCGTATTGTCGGGAATGAGCTTCAGGAGGCGCATCGGCGTTCCTTAAATATGCAATTCGCTCGGCCGCTTGGCCTTGAGCCACAGCGCGACGAACATCCGGGTCAGCAGCACCGCGGTGTAAACCGAGGTCGCGATGCCGATCAGCAGCACCACTGCGAAGCCCTTCACCGGGCCGGAGCCGAGCAGCAGCATGATCACGCCCGAAATCGCGTGCGTCACGTTCGCTTCGAAAATCGTGCGGCTGGCTTCTTTATAGCCCAGTTCCACCGATTGGAGGACGCTTCGCCCGCGCCGGCGTTCCTCGCGGATGCGCTCGTTGATCAGCACGTTCGCGTCGACGGCGGTGCCGATCGTCAGCACGAAGCCGGCGATGCCCGGCAGCGTCAGCGTGCCGCCGATGATCGCCATCACCCCCAGGATGACGAGCACGTTGAGCACCACCGCGATGTTCGCATAGACGCCGAAGCGGCCATAGGTGACGAGCATGAAGGCGATCACCGCGACCGTCGCGATCGCCGAGGCGAGAATGCCCGCGTGGATCGATTCGCGGCCGAGATCGGGGCCGACGGTGCGCTCCTCCACCGTTTTCAGCGCGACCGGCAATTTGCCCGAGCGCAGCGCGATCGCCAGTTCATTGGCGGTCTGCACGGTGAAGCTGCCGCTGATCGAGGCGTTGCCGCCCAGGATCGGCTCGTTGATGTTGGGTGCGGAGAGCACCTTGTTGTCGAGAATGATCGCGAAGGGCTTGCCGACGTTTTCCTGCGTCACCCGCGCGAATTTCTTGCCGCCCGCGGTATCGAAGGTGATGATGACGTTGGGCGCGTTGGTCTGCGGGTCGTTCGATTGGCGCGCGTCGATCAGCTGATCGCCGGTCAGGATCGCGCGGCGCTTGACCGCGATTCCGCCCTGGCCGGTCGCGAAGGGCAGCACCTGGCTGCCCGGCGGGGCGATGCCCTGCTGCACTTGCGCCGGATCGGCGTTCAGATCGACGAGCTTGAATTCGAGCTTCGCGGTCTTCCCCAGCAGATCCTTCAATTGCTTGGGGTCTTGCAGGCCCGGCACCTGGACGACGATGCGGTTGCTGCCCTGGCGGACGATCGTCGGCTCGCGCGTGCCGAGCGCGTCGATGCGGCGGCGCACGACGTCGGTCGCGTCGTCCATCGCGCGGTTCACCGCCTGGTCGAGCCCGGCCTGGGTCGGCGTCAGCACGAAGCGGATGCCGTCGACCACCTCGATGTTCCAGTCGCGCTGGCCGGTGAGCCCGGCGCCGTTGGTGAGCGCCATCAGCTTTTCGCGCGCGGCGTCGACTTGCGTCACGTCGCGCAGCAGGAAGCTCACCTTGCCGCCGGCGATCGAGACTTCGCCGATCGCGATTTTGGGGCTCGCGCGGCCGAGTTCGGTGATCACCGTTTCGCGCATCTGCTCGAGCCGGTTCTGCGCGATGTCGCTCGTCTCGGCCTCGAGCAGCAGATAGGAGCCGCCCGCCAGATCGAGCCCGAGCGCGACGCGCGGCAGATGCAGCCCCGCGCGCGCGAGCACGCTTTCCGGCACGAAGCTCGGGATCGCGAGCGCCACCAGCAGGACGAGCGGCAGCAGGATCGAGACGATCTTCCAGCGCGGGAAATCGAGCATCAGTCGTTCGCCGGCTTGCCGCCGCCGCTCACCGCGACCGCGGCGATGGTCGATTTGATCACCTTGATCCGCACGCCTTGCGCGATTTCGATCTCGGCGATCTTCTCGTCGACCTTGGTCACCTTGCCGATCACGCCGCCGGCGGTGGTGACTTCATCGCCTTTCTTGAGCGCGGCGATCGCGGCTTGCAGCTGTTTCATCCGGCCCTGTTGCGGGCGGATCATCAGGAAATAGAAAGCGATGAAGATCAGCAGCAGCGGCGCGAAGCTGAGAAACGCTTCGAGGCCGCCGGCGGCGGCGGGGCTGCCCGCGGTTTGGGCGAAAGCTGGGGTGGCGAACATCTGGGTCTCTAGCTGGATCGGGCGCGCGCGACGGCCCCCTCTTAAGCGGCGCGCGCTATCACCTCGCGCCGGGCGTTGCAACATTCGGGGCGGGCGAGCCGCCCTGCGAACTCGATCGCCGGGGCGGCGCGCTTTGCAATATGCGAGAAGAATTGGCACGCTCCTCGATACTGGGTGAGACGAACAGGATTAGGGAGAGAAGCGCGTGGCTGTTCCGAGGCATGAAAAGCTCCTCCCCCTAAGGGGGAGGGGGACCATTCGCGTAGCGAATGGTGGAGGGGTGACCCCCTCGATCAACCGGGGACACCCCTCCGTCAGCCGCTCGCGCGGCTGCCAGTTCCGGGTAAACCATGCCCCGCACGGTTTAGGATCGTCCGGGGGACTATCCGACCCGGAACTCCCCTTCCAGGGGAGGAGCTTTTTTGCTTCGTCCCTTTTTGCCCTAGCCATCGCTTTCCACGCCGCCCCCGCCGCCGCGCAAACCCCCGAACAGCGCGCCGAACGCGTGCTCGCGAGCGCGCCGGTGATCGACGGCCATAACGATCTCGCCTGGGCGATCCGCGAGGGCGGCGGCGCGCTGCCCGATCTCACCCAAAACACCGCCGCGCTCCCGCTCCCCTTCCAAACCGATCTCCCCCGCGCTCGCGCCGGGCATTTGGGCGGGCAATTCTGGTCGGTCTACGTCCCCGCCGAACTCCATGGCGACGAAGCGGTGCGGGTGACGCTCGAACAGATCGATCTCGTCCGCCGCCTGGTCGCGGCCAACCCCCAAATGGCGCTCGCGTCGAGCGCCGCCGAGCTGCGCGCCGCGATGCGCGCGGGCAAGCTCGCCGGCATGATGGGGGCCGAGGGCGGGCATCAGATCGCGGGGAACCTCGCGGTGCTGCGGCTCTATCACGCGCTCGGCGTGCGCTATGTGACGCTCACCCATTTCAAGAGCCTCGCCTGGGCGGACAGCTCGACCGACGCCCCGCGCGCCAATGGCCTCAGCGATTTCGGGCGCGCGGTGATCGCCGAGATGAACCGGATCGGGATGATCGTCGACGTGAGCCACACCAGCGACGCGACCGCCGCGGCCGCGATCGCCGCGAGCCGCGCGCCGGTGATCGCCTCGCATTCGGGCGCGCGCGCAGTGACCGACGCGGTGCGCGACCTGCCCGACCCCTTGATCCGCGCGCTCGCCGCCAAGGGCGGGGTGGTGATGGTGAGCTTCTACAGGGGCCATGTCTCCAATGCCTGGCGCGCGTGGGACAAGGCACGGACCGATTTCGCCGCGCGCGTCGGCGTGAAGGCCGATGTCTATGGCGCCAAGGCCCCCGCGCCGCTCGTCGCCTGGGAAGCCGAGCACCCGGCGCCGCGCGTGACGGCGGCCGACGTCGCCGATCATGTCGAGGCGATCGCGCGCGTGGGCGGCAAGGGCGCGGTCGGGATCGGCGGCGATTACGAAGGCATCGCCGGCAACGCCCCCGAGGGGATGAGCGGGGTCGACGGCTATCCCGCGCTGTTCGCCGAACTCGCGCGGCGCGGCTGGAGCGACGCCGAGCTCGCGGGCCTCGCTCAGGGCAATGTGCTGCGCGTGATCGAGGCGGTGGAGGCGGTCGCGCGGGCGAGCGCGGGGGAAAAGCCGGGGACGGCGGCGCTGGAGGAATAGGGCGCGGCGGCCATCGCGCGCCGGGCGCAAAGCCGGCGTCTCGCTCGTTGGGCGCCTGTCGCCACCCTATCATCAACGTCGCCCCGGACTTGATCCGGGGCCAGGCTGCCTTGCGACGGCAGAAGAAGAAGCCAAGCCCCGGCTCGAGGCCGGGGCGACGGATGGTTTGATCACGATCGGCTCCAAGCAGACGCATCTTTCGCCCTGACCTTGTCGACCGGCAGTCCTGCCTCGCGGGCGTCGACAAGAAGAACGTAGCTTCGACAAGCTCGGCACGAACGGGTTCAGCCTCGATGAAAAAGCGCCGAGCTCAGCGGCGCCCACCTCTTCCGTCACCCCGGCCCCCGAGCCGGGGTCCCGCTTTTCTTCGACCGGCGCGCGGGGATTTCCGGTGACGGCGACGAACGAAAGGCCTGGCGATCAACCCGCTCACGTCACCAGGCGCTTGAGCGCGTCGAGCGTGTCCGCCTCGTGCGCGGGCTTGTCGGTTCTGATGCGCGCGATGCGGGGGAAGCGCATCGCCACGCCCGATTTGTGGCGGCTCGACGCGTGGATCGAATCGAACGCGATCTCCAGCACCAGCGTCTTTTCCACCTCGCGCACCGGGCCGAAGCGCGCGACCGTATGCGTGCGGACGAATTTGTCGAGCGTCTTCAATTCCTCGTCGGTGATCCCCGAATAGGCCTTGCCGACGGGGAGCAATTCGCCGCTTTCGGTCCAGCAGCCGAAAGTATAGTCCGAATAATAGCTCGAGCGACGACCATTGCCGCGCTGGGCGTACATCATCACGCAATCGGCGGTATAGGGATCGCGCTTCCATTTATACCATAGCCCCGCGCGCCGCCCGGCGACATAGGGGGCGTCGCGGCGCTTGAGCATCACGCCCTCGATCGCCGCGTCGCGCGCCTGCGCCCGCAGCCCTTCGAGCGCGGTGAAATCGGGCGCCTCGATCAGCGCGGAAAGGTCGAAGCGATCGGGCGGCAGCGCCGCGGCGAAGGCTTCGAGCGCGGCGCGGCGCTCGCTCCAGGGCCGCTCGCGCAGATCGCGCGCGCCGTCGAACAATATGTCGTAGAGCCGCACGAAAGCGGGATAGTCGGCGAGCATCTTGGCCGACACCGCCTTGCGCCCCAGCCGCTGCTGGAGCGCGTTGAAGCTGGCGGCGCTTTCCTGCCCCAGATCGATGCCTTGCGCGGCGCCCTTCACCATCAGCTCGCCATCGACCACGCCCGTCTGGCCGAAGTCGCGCGCGACTTCCGGGAAGCTCGTCGTGATGTCGTCGCCCGCGCGCGAATAAAGCCGCGTTTCGCCGCGCGCGGTGCGAACGAGCTGGACGCGAATCCCGTCCCATTTCCACTCGGCGGCATAATCGTCGAGGCTGACGCGCAGATCCTCGAGCGGTTGCGCGAGCATGAAGGCGCGGAACAGCGGCAGATCCTCGGCGACCGGCGCCGCGCCGCCCTCCCCCCAAGCGAACAGCGCGGCATAGGGCGGAGCGAGGCCGTGCCATAGCTCCTCGACTTCCTCGACGCTGACGCCGAAGGCCTGGGCGAAGCCGGTCTTGGCGAGCCGCGCCGACACGCCGATCCGCAGCGCCCCGGTCGCCATTTTGAGCAGCGCGAACCGCTCCTCCGCGTTCAGCCGATCGAGCATGCCCCCCAGCACCGCCGGCGCGTCCGATCGCGAGAGCTTGGCGAGCGTCTCCACCGCCTCGCTCAGGCGCAGCGGCGCGGGGTCCGCGTTCGGCGCGGCGGGCCAGAGCAAAGCCACCGTCTCGGCGGTGTCGCCGACATAATCGCGGCTCATCCGGAACAGCACCGGATCGACCCGCGCCTCGATCAGCGCGCGGATCAGCGCGGGCTTCACCGCCGGCAGATCGAGCGTGCCGGTCAGCGCCGCCAAGGCCCAGCCGCGATCGGGATCGGGCGTCGCGCGCAGATAATTTGCGATCAGCGCGAGCTTCTGGTTGCGCGAACGCGTGTAGATCAGCGCGTCGAGCAGCGCCGCGAAAGCGCGCATCAGGCGCTCGCGTAGAACAACAGCATCACCAGCCGACCTTCCTCCGCCCGCTTGCCGAACCCCGGCGCCGCGTCGTGAAACGCCCAGGGGCTGAAGAGGATCAGCCGGTTCCAGCGCATCGGCACGCTCATCACCTTTTCCCAACGCGCCGGGTGGTTGGTGTCGCGGTTGACGACCTGTTCGATCAGCGTGTTGGGATCGCTGAAGCCGCTCCCGGCCAGCGCGAGATCGGTGGTGGGGACGCGTTCGAGCCCGGTCGGCTTGTGGCGGAAGAAATCGGTGCCGCCACGCGCATGTTCGGGGAGGCTCAGGTAGAGGATGCCCGAATAGAAGCAGGGGTCGATATGCACGCCCGAGCGCCCCTTGTCGCCGGCGAGGGTGAGGCGGCAATGGCCATGGCTGGTGCCGGGCATCGGCGCGACCCGCGTGCCGAGCCGCGCCGAGACCGCCTCGTCCATCCCCTGGATCGCGAGCGGCCGATCGGAGAGCAGCCCGGGATAATTGCCCTGTTTGAACGCCGGATCATAGCGCAGGCCGAGCGCCGCGGCACGCACCGCGTGCGGATCGGCGAGGAAATCATCGATGACGAGGAGCGTGGGGAGCATGGCGCCTTGTAACCTTCGCGCGCGCCCGGGCGCCAGCATCTTGACCGAGCATCTTGACATTGTCCAGAACTTTGTCCAATTAACGGCCATGCGAGCCGTCAGCTATTCCGAAGCGCGGGACAATCTGAAAGCGATGATCGACCAGGTCGTCGCCGATCGCGCGCCCATCGCCATCACCCGCCAGCGCGGCGAGGGCGCGGTGCTCGTCTCCGAAAGCGATTGGGCCTCGATCGAGGAGACGCTCTATCTGCTCTCGTCGCCGCGCAACGCCGAACGGTTGCTGGAGGCGGTCCGCGGGTTCGAGGCCGGCGAAGAGGGCGTGCCGCTGCCGTGAACGTCCGCTTCTGGCCGACGGCGTGGGGGGATTTTCGCTATTGGCTGGAGCATGAACCCAAACAGGCCGAAAAGCTGCTCGGCCTGATCGAGGAATGCCGCCGCCACCCGTTCACCGGCACCGGCAAGCCCGAACCGCTCGGCGGCAATCTGCGCGGCTGGTGGTCGCGGCGGATCGATCGCGAGCATCGCTTGGTCTATCGCGTGGTCGGCCAAGGCGACGAGCAAACGCTGCAAATCGCGCAGTGCCGCTATCATTATTGACCCGCGCTACACCAGCGGCGCGCGCGCGTCGAGCCAGCGCCCCAGCCGCACGAACAGCGTGATCAGCAGCGGCACCAACGCCACCGAGAGCACCACCTTGGTGAGCATCTGCCCGCCCATCAGCGCCAGGATCGGCCGCTCGCCCAGAAAGCCGATGGTGATGAACAACACCGTGTCGACGATCTGCGAGGCGACGCTCGCGATTCCCCCGCGCAGCCACACCATCTGCCCCGTCCCCGCGCGCAGCCGGTCGAACAGCAGCACGTTGAGCGTTTGAGAGGTGCCGTAAGAGACGAAGCCCGCGAGCATCAGCCGCACGCCCTGGCCGACAACGATCGGAAAGGCGGCGATCGCGGGCGGGTACATGCTTTTGTCGTGCGGCAGCGCGAGCACGAGCTGGATCAGCGCGGCCGAGACGAACAACGGCACGAACCCCAACCGCACGAGCAAGGTCGCCACGCGCTGGCCGTGCAGCTCGGCGACCGCGCTCGACATCACGACGAGCAGCAAAAAGGCGAACACCCCCGCCTCCACCGCGAGCGGCCCGAGCGCGACTTGCTTCACCCCGAGCACGCCCGCCATGCACACCATCCCGCCATAAAGAATGGCGTAGAGAAACAGCGACAGCGGCAGGCGGAAGCGTTGGTCCATGCGCGCCCTTAGCAGCGCGGCGGGCGATTGGAATAGCGGCTTTGGTTTCGGGGGCGCTTCACCGGCGATCGCGGTGGTCGCGGCGGCGAGTGGTGTTTTGGTTCACGCGGAGGCGCGGAGGGCTGCTTGGCTTCGTCGCGAAGCTCACCAGCGACGGGTTCGCGCAGAGGCGCAGAGGCGCGGAGGTGAGAAGGCGCAGCGAGCCAACGGTCCCAATCAGACGTCGCCCCAGCGAAAGCTGGGGCCTTCATGATCTATAGCACGCCACTGGCATGAGGCCCCGGCTTTCGCCGGGGCGACGCTCTTTGTTCTTCCCTCCGCGCCTCCGCGCCTCCGCGCGAACCAATTCTTCTTCCCGCCGCACCGCCGTGCAGCCGAAAATCAAGCCGCCACGCGCAGCGCCCGCATCGCCTCGGCGGCGCGCGTCAGGCTGTGCTTGCGCGCGGCATGATCGTAAATCCCGCTCGACAGGATCAGTTCGTCGGCCTGCGTGCGGCGCAGGATCGCGGCGAGGTCGTCGGCCAGCTTCGCCGGCCCGCCCACCGCCGAACATTCGAGCACCCGATCGAGCATTGCCCGCGCGGCCGCTGGCAGACTCTCGCGATAACCAGGCTTAGGCGGCGGCAGCGCGATCGGGCGGCCGCTCCGCAAAGCGACGAACGCCTGCGCCTGGCTCGAGGCGAGCAGCGCGGCCTCCTCGTCGCTATCCGCCCCGAACACATTCACTCCGCAGATGAAATAAGGCGCGGCCAACCCCGCCGACGCTCGGAAATAATGGCGATAGACCGCCGCCGCCTCATCGAGCAGATCGGGCGCGAAATGCGCGGCGAAGGCGAAGGGCAGCCCCAGCGCCGCCGCCAGCTGCGCGCCGAACAGGCTCGATCCCAGGATCACCAGCCGCACCGCCGCCCCCGCCGCCGGGGTCGCGGGCACCGGCCCCGTCCCCGCGAAATAGGCCTGCAGCTCGACCACGTCGCGCGGGAAAGCGCTTTCGTCGCCATCGAACGCGCGCCGCAACGCGCGCGCGACCGCGGGGTCCGACCCCGGCGCGCGCCCGAGCCCCAGATCGATCCGCCCGGGAAACAGCGCGTCGAGCGTCCCGAACTGCTCGGCGATCACGAGCGGGGCATGGTTGGGCAGCATGATCCCGCCCGCGCCCACGCGGATCGTCTTGGTCGCGGCGGCGACATGGCCGATCACCACCGCGGTCGCCGCCCCCGCGAGCGCCATGCCGTGATGCTCGGCGATCCAATAGCGCTGGAACCCCAGGCTTTCCGCGTGAACCGCCAGATCGGCGGCGTTCGCGAGCGCCTGGCCCGCGCTCCCGCCCTCGATGATCGGCACCAAATCGAGGAATGAATAAGCCGTCACGCGCTTTCCCTTGATACCCCTTGATGTCGCTTGCTTGGCCGCCACCGCCCCGCCTAAGGCACGGCGATGATCGCTGCCCTGGCCCATGTTCGCAACTGGATCTTCGATCTGGACAACACGCTCTACCCGGCCAGCGCCAACCTGTTCCCGCAGATCGACGCGCGGATCAGCCGCTATATCGCCGACACGCTCGGCCTGCCGCTCGACCAGGCGTTCGCGCTGCAAAAACGCTATTTCCACGAACAGGGCACCACGCTCGCCGGGCTGATGGCCGAACATGGCGTCGATCCGCACGAATATCTGGATTTCGTCCATGACGTCGAGATGGACGTGCTCGAGCATGACGCCCCGCTCGTCGCCGCGATCGCCAAGCTGCCCGGGCGCAAGCTCGTCTTCACCAATGGCGACGCGCCCTATGCGCGCAAAGTGCTCGGCCGGCTCGGCCTGGGCGAGGCGTTCGAGGCGATCCACGATATCCACGCGACCAATTACGTCCCCAAGCCCCAGCCCGCCATTTATCGCGGGCTGTGCGAGGCCTATGATCTCGCCCCCGAACAGTCGCTGTTCGTGGAGGACATGGCGCGCAACCTCGCGCCCGCCAAGGCGATCGGGATGACGACGGTTTGGGTGAACAACGGCTCCGAACAGGCGGGCGGGGGCGGCGACTATATCGATTACACCGTCACCGATCTCGCGCGGTGGCTGCACGACGTGATGGAGGACCAATGAGCGATTTGGCGAGCGCGATCGAACGCGCCTGGGACGCGCGCGAAAGCCTGAGCGCCGACACCCGAGGCGAAGCGCGCGACGCGGTGGAGGCGGCGCTCACGCTGCTCGATTCGGGCGAAGCGCGCGTCGCCGAGCCCGATGGCGCGGAGGGCGGCGGCGGCTGGCGCGTCAACCAATGGCTCAAGAAAGCCGTGCTCCTCTCCTTCCGGCTGAACGACATGGCCGAGATCGCCGGCGGCCCCGGCGGGGCGAATTGGTGGGACAAGGTGCCGAGCAAATTCGCCGGCTGGGGGGCGGGCGACTTCCGCCAGGCCGGTTTCCGCGCGGTGCCCGGCGCCATCGTCCGCCGCGGCGCGTTCATCGGCCGGGGCGCGGTGCTGATGCCGAGCTTCGTCAATATCGGCGCCTATGTGGGCGAGGGGACGATGGTCGATACCTGGGCGACGGTCGGCAGTTGCGCGCAGATCGGCGCGAACGTCCATATCTCGGGCGGCGCCGGGATCGGCGGCGTGCTCGAGCCCTTGCAAGCCGGCCCGGTCATCATCGGCGACGGCGCCTTCATCGGCGCGCGCGCCGAAGTCGCCGAAGGCGTGCGCGTGGGCGAGGGCGCGGTGCTCTCGATGGGCGTCTATCTCGGCGCCTCGACCAAGATCATCGACCGCGCGACCGGCGAAGTCCATCGCGGCGTCGTGCCACCCTATGCGGTCGTCGTCCCCGGCTCGATCGGCGGGGGCGAGGGGAAACCGGCGCTCTATTGCGCCGTCATCGTCAAGCAGGTCGACGCGCAGACCCGCGCCAAGACCGGCATCAACGAATTGCTGCGCGATTGATGCGCCGCGCTGGCCTGCTCGCGCTGGTGCCGGCGCTGCTGGGCGCGGCGCCCCCCGCGCCGCCCTTGCCGATCACGCGCGCGGTCGCGGTCGCCGAATATCCACACGACCCCGCCGCCTATACCGAGGGGCTGTTCATCGATCGCGGCGAGCTGTGGGAATCGACCGGCGAGGTCGGCCGCTCCTCGGTCCGCCAGGTCGAGCTGACGAGCGGCCGCGTGCTGCGCCAGGTGGCGGTGCCGCGCCCCTATTTCGGCGAGGGAATCGTGCCGTGGCGCGACCAGATCCTGAGTCTCACCTGGCAGCACCAGCGCGGCTTCCGCTGGTCGCGCAGCCGTTTGAAGAAGCTGGCGAGCTTTGGTTACGAGGGCGAGGGCTGGGCGCTGACCAGCGACGGCCGCGACCTGATCATGTCCGACGGCACGCCCGAGCTGCGCTTCATCGACCCCGCGAGCTTCAAGGAAAAGCGCCGCCTGCGCGTGACCGCGAACGGCCAACCGGTGCCGCGCCTCAACGAGCTGGAATATGTGAACGGCGAGATTTTGGCGAACGTGTGGCTCACCGACCTGATCGTGAGGATCGACCCGGCGACCGGCGCGGTGACCGGGCTGATCGACGTGAGCGACCTGCACGCGAAGGCGGGGACGAATGGGACGGATGACGTGGCGAACGGGATCGCTTGGGATGGGGTGGGGAAGAAGCTTTATGTGACGGGGAAGAGGTGGCCGGTTTTGTTTGAGGTGGGGGTGGGGTGAGGGGGGCGTTAGCCCCGACGCACTGCGTGTTTGAAGATCAGCCAATAATGGCCTGGCGGGTTTCGGATTTGGAAGGCTAGTAAGTAGTAGTCCGTTCACGCTACGATAGTTAATGTCTCCACGATTCAAGCGATTATGTCTGCATTAACGGCTTAAACATTATTATTTCTAGCGCTCGTTGTACTGGTATGTTAGCGCAGTACCTATTGATTCGAGTGGTAAAGCGGTCATTGTCTTTGTACCTAGCTGAATCTGCCCCTCGTTAATTCGTAAGATAAACACGGCCGTGCTACGAGAGTCTTTAGAATAGGCATAAAATGAAGGACGTTGCATTGTGAGCAGAAAAAGCTTAGTTTGATCGGAGGGGGTGCGGCAGATGGTGAAAAAACGGTATAAGCCGAACGTCTTGCAGCTTGCTGACCAAGTTTCCGGTTCTCCTGATCTCGATATCGGCGGGCCTATGCCTCCCGAAGACATCTCGCTGACCGTAACAATACGTCCAAATGGCAACACGTTTACTTGCGACATCGCGAACTTTCCACACGTGGTTCACGCGCCAATGACCTGGAAGTGGGCTGATTTCGAGGCTGAACTGGACGCTCTCGGGCCCTATGCGCGGCTGTTAAGCAAGCCGGGCGCTGCGACGACGGACGTCATTCAGGAGATTGCGGCCCGAGGAAAGATTCTTTTTGAGAAGGTGTTTGCGACTGAGGCGGCGCGATCCGCCATCCGTGATGCCTGTGCGAGCGAAGGTGCAACGGAAATCCTGTTTTATTGCGAAGGTTTTGCCCTCTGCTGGCCGCTTCTCTACCTCGGCGACGATATTCAGAACGTAAATGTGGAGAAGTTCCTCGGAATGCGAGCATCAATCCTGCGCACGCTCCAGTCGACAACCAACGAGCTAAGTCAATCGCGCCGCAACGATTCGCCGGCCGGCAGCGCCGTCCAGCTGAACTACGCATGGGATAAATCGTTTGAGGAAATCCAGGCCCGCGAGCGACCTTACATGGTGGGATTGGCCACCACGTTGGGTGAGCCGCGTGTGTCAATCTTTGAGGTGCCAGCGCTAGAATCGAACGGCCCGCCCTTTGTCCAGGTTAAGGTGCTATTCGATGACCTCAATCGCAAAAACCCGAAGATCATCCACCTCTCTTGCCATTACGAAACGGGCGAAGAGCTGGCGTCGAAGCGGTTCAGGTTGCGCGACGGGGCGTTCGTTACGTTCCACCAAATGTCCGCGGCTGACGTTAAATTTTCCTCACGGCCGCTGCTGTTCTTTAACGCCTGCAAGGTTGCTAGCCTTAGGCCCGACAGGACAGAAAATTTCCCGGAATACTGTATGCGGATAGGTGCTGAGTGCATTATCGCGCCCGAGTTTGAGGTGCATGACTCAGGTGCGGCGGATATGGCAGAGATTTTCTATAAAAAACTTATAAAAGAAAGACAAAGTGTTAGCGATTCACTGCACAGCGCGAAGGTTTATCTCTGGACAGAAAAAAATAATCTCACCGGCCTTCTCTACGCGGTCTACGGCACATCGTATCGAACATATCCATGAGGGAGAATTGGCAATGAACGAAAAAGATACTTCGGGGATTTTAATAGAAGTCCCAGAGGATTCATTTCGGGGTGGATCGACAAAGTCCAAGTTGGAGCGAATAGATGCAGATGAGCTTGCATCGAATGTGCGTTCACTTCTTAGCAATTTGGGCATGGCTCTCGACCGGCACCCGATTAGTTTTCCAAAAGGTAAGTTAAAGGAACTTGTCTTGAACTTAGGCGTATCCGTCGATGGCAAAGTGTCAATTTTAGGAACGGGAGTTTCAGTTGGAGCGGCGGCGAGCCTTGAAGTCCACATCGAATTTGGGGATTGAGTAGGTGAAGCTTAACGGTTTGAGAGATAATGCGGGCGCGCGAAAAAGCGCGAAGCGGCGTGGGCGTGGTATTGGCTCCGGCTTGGGAAAGACCGCTGGGAGGGGGCAGAAAGGCCAGAAGTCACGCTCCGGTGTCGCGATAAAGGGTTTCGAGGGTGGGCAGATGCCTCTCCACATGCGCCTGCCGAAGCGGGGCTTTCGGCCAGTTACCTCCAAAAACGTCAGTGTGGTCAACCTTGAAACACTAAGTCGCCTTCTCGAAACCGGGCAACTCAATCCCGGCGATCTCGTTAACGAACGCACTTTGGGAATGTGCGGAGTGGCAAAGCGTGAAAATGTCGTGAAGGTGCTTGGGAAGGGCGAAATCGTCAAACCCCTGTTTCTGTACGTTGCAATGGTCTCAGAGACGGCGCGGAAAAAGATTCAGGCGGCCGGTGGCGCCGTGGAGACCTATCTGAGCGATAGCCCACCCCGTGATGTAGGCGACTCGGAACAACTTTTTGCGAGCAGCCCAGGAGGAATAAAGGAAGCTTTGCCTGGAGGGGGTTTTCGGTATGACGTATTAATCGGTGTCTTGAACGGCATCGCAAGCATTGGAGTTAAGGTGTTCTTGACTCCAGACCGAAAGTCATTTTGGCTAGAGAATGCCGAACGCTACTTTTTCCAACTCGGCGCGCGCGATGCCGCCATTCCGCCGGTGATACTTACGGTTAACGAAATCCTAGATATGCAGAATAATCGTTCAAATCAGATGAGGATATTGAAGGGGCGCATTACGGGCGACCATCCAGAGTTTCACGTCGATCTCATTGCCGACGGCCGGCCGATCCACAACAGTGTCACGCCGATCCGCTAGATACGTTTGATCGTTTCACAAACATGTTTGCTTTTTTCGTTTCCAGATATCGAAAAGATAATTAGATGGTCGCGGAGATTAAATGAATTGACCCTTGAATGGGTGATTTTGTCCGAACCGATGATCGCCCATGGAAAGGTCGTTTGACGTGAATGTTGCTTGTTTCTGACCGCCGTGGGTGTGTTAATGCGGCCGCGCTAACTGCAGCGTGCAAGAACACCGATGCTTGCTTCTAATGAAGAGAAATGAGACGTGACTAAACAGCTCGCGCCGAATGACATCCTTCCACTCGCTGTCCTACCCCCCACCCCCACCCCTCGACAATCCCCCCCTCACCCCCTATCGCGCGGCCAAAAGGGGAGGATGCATGCCCAAGGCCAGTAAAGTTCTCGATCGCGTGCTCGTGCTCGAAATGGTGCGGGTGACCGAGGCCGCCGCGATCGCCTCGGCCAAGCTCATCGGGCGCGGCGACGAGAAAGCGGCGGACGCCGCCGCGGTCGAGGCGATGCGCGAGGCGCTGAACGGCCTTTACATGGACGGCACCGTCGTGATCGGCGAGGGCGAGCGCGACGAGGCGCCGATGCTCTATATCGGCGAGAAGGTCGGCTCGGCGATCGGCAAGGGGCCGAAGATCGACATCGCGCTCGACCCCCTCGAGGGCACGACGATCACCGCCAAGGCCGGGCCCAACGCGCTCGCGGTGCTGGCGATCGCCGAGGAAGGCTGCCTGCTCAACGCGCCCGACGTCTATATGGAGAAAATGGCGATCGGCCCCGGTTATCCCGCCGATCTGATCGATCTCGACGCGCCGATCGCGACCACGATCAAGAAGCTCGCCAAGGCCAAGGGGGTGAAGGCCAAGGACATCATGGCGTGCGTGCTCGATCGCCCGCGCCACGAAAAGCTAATCAAGGAATTGCGCAAGCTCGGCTGCGGCATCACGCTCATCCCCGATGGCGACGTCGCCGGCGTGATCGCGACGACCAACCCGGACACCAATATCGACATTTACATCGGCCAGGGCGGCGCGCCCGAGGGGGTGCTCGCGGCGGCGGCGCTTCGCTGCGTCGGCGGGCAGTTCAAGGGCCGGCTGGTGTTCCGCAACGATGACGAGCGCGCGCGGGCGGCGAAATGGGGCATCGCCGATCTCGACAAGCAATATGATCTGAAGGAGCTCGCGCGCGGCGACTGCATCTTCGCGGCGACCGGCGTGACCGACGGCTCGCTGCTCGCCGGCGTCAAGCGCCGGGGCGGGCGGCTGACCACCGAGAGCGTGGTGATGCGCGCGAGCTCGGGCACGGTGCGCTGGGTGAAGGGCGAGCACCGGGTGGATTGAGTTTTCGCGCCCGCGCGACGACGCGAAGACGCTGCATTATTCTCACGCCAAGCCAGGAAGAACTCGAGCGTGGCGCGGCGGTCGGGAACCTCCGACCGCCGCGCGGCCCGATCAGGCGACTCCCGGCGGGGGCATGTCGAGCTCGCCTTCATGAACCTCGACCAGGCCCTGCCCGAGGTGGCTCGCCTGGCGGCTATAGGCGAAATAGACGAGGATCCCGATCACCCCCCACACGGCGAACACGACCATCGCTTGCCACGGCAGGTTGAAGAACAGGAACACGCAGCCCAGGATCGTCGCCGGGCCGATCAACCACAGCGCCGGCGTGCGGAATTTGCGCGGCTGATCGGGCGCGGTGAAGCGCAGAACCATCACCGCGATCGCGACCATCATGAAGGCATAAAGGGTACCGGCATTGGCCCAATCGGCGAGCTGACCGACCGGGAAGAACGCGGCCGCCAGCGCCGTGGCGACACCGGTGAAGGCGGTCACGATGTGCGGCGTCTTCCACTTGGGGTGGACCTTGGCGAGCGCCGCCGGCAGCATCCCGTCGCGCGCCATCACGAAGAAAATGCGCGTCTGGCCGAACAGCAGGATCAGGATCACCGAGGGCAGCGCGATGAACGCGGCATAGCCGAGCAAATTGCCCACGGTGCCGAAGCCGATCACGCGCAGCACATGCGCCAGCGCTTCGTTGGAGCAGACCAGCGCCTGGGCATGTTCGGGCAGCGCGCATTGCCGGGCGAGTTCGGGCGAGCCGGCCGCGAGCGGGGTGCCGTCCGCGCCCATGATCGGCTGGCCGCCGATCGTGCCGATCGCGCCGGCGGCGACGATGATGTAGAACACCGTGCAGAACAGCAGCGAACCGATCAGCCCGATCGGCACGTTGCGCTGCGGATTGCGGGTTTCCTCGGCGGCAGTCGACACCGCGTCGAAGCCGACATAAGCGAAGAAGATGGTCGCCGCCGCGCCGACCGCGCCAACCCCTTTGCCCAGATCGCCGAACACGCCGGCCGGCAGGAAGGGGCTGAACTCGGCGCTGTTCACCTTGGGCAGGGTCAGCACGATGAAGGCGGTGAGCGCGGCCACCTTGATCGCGACGAGCACCGCGTTGACGCGGGCGCTTTCGGTGGTGCCGATCATCAGCAGCCAGGTGACGAGCAGCGCGATGCCGGCCGCGGGCAGGTTGACGAAGCCGCCTTCGGCCCCCCCGAACACCAAAGGACCGGCGGTCGCCCAGGCCGGCAAGACGATGTCGAGCGAGCTTTTGAGCACGGTCCCCGTCAAATAGCCCGACCATCCGACGCACACCGCCGAGGCCGCGACCGCATATTCGAGCACCAGCGCCCAGCCCACGGTCCAGGCGAGGAACTCGCCCATCGTCGCATAAGTATAAGTATAGGCCGAGCCGGCGACCGGCACCATCGCCGCGATCTCGGCATAGCAGAGCGCCGCCACGATGCAGATCGCGCCCGCGATCGCGAAGGCCAGCATCAGCCCCGGCCCCGCTTTCTGCGCGCCGGCGGCGGTCAGCACGAAAATGCCGGTGCCGATCACGCAGCCGATCCCGAACAAGGTCAATTGGAACGCGCCTAGTGAACGATGGAGCGACTTGCGCTCGGCGGTGGCCAAAATGGCCTGCAGGGGTTTTACCCGCCCAAAAATCATTCTGCTCTCCATACGCGGCGCGCGTCCCCCGCGCGCCGTCCGTGGCGGGTGACCCTAAAGCCAAATCGAGCCGGCACAATGGTCAATCTGGCGTGATGAACGGGGGGCGGTGACGCCGCGCGCGGCGCTCAGCCCGCGAGCATCGGCCCGAGCGGGCGCCCGGCGAAGAGATGGACGTGGAGATGCGGCACTTCCTGATGCCCGTCGCGCCCGATATTGGCGAGCAGGCGATAGCCGGGGGCGACCAAGCCGGCGGCGCGCGCGACATAGCCCACCGCGCGGACGAAGCCCGCGATTTCGGCGTCGCTCGCCTTCGCGGTGAAATCGTCCCAGCTCACATAAGCGCCCTTGGGGATCACCAGGATATGGGTCGGCGCCTGCGGGTTGATGTCGTGAAAGGCGAGCGCGTGGTCGTCTTCGTAAACCTTGGTCGCGGGGATTTCGCCGCGCAGGATGCGGGCGAAGACATTGGCGTCGTCATAGGGCTGGGTGGCGTCAATCGGCATGATCGTCCTTTCGCGAGGCTTTTTCGGCGAGGCCCGACAGCCCCTCGCGCCGCGCGAGTTCGGCGCGGACGTCGTCGAGGCGCAGGCCCATGTCGGCGAGCAGCACCAGCAGATGGAAGAGCAGATCGGCCGCCTCGCCGGTGAGCGCGCGGGCATCGCCCTGAACGGCGGCGATCACCGCCTCGACCGCTTCCTCGCCCAGTTTCTGCGCGATCTTGGCGCGGCCCTTGGCGAACAGCCGCGCGACATAGGAGGCATCGGGATCGCCCCCGTGCCGCTCGCGGATCACGGTTTCGAGGCGGTCGAGCATGTCCATCAGTCGCGCCGCGCGCGTTTCTTGGCGAAGCGCCGGCGCAGCGCGATGCGCGCGGCGGCGACCGCGATCACCGCGAGTGCGAACAACACGACGTCGGAGACTTCGGGCGCGGTGCGCGGGCGGACGACCCCCGAATGGGCGGCGCCTGAAGCGGTGGCGGCGTGCGCGATCATCGCGCGACTGTGGCCGAGCGCGCGCGCGGCGGCAAGCCATGGCGCGACCCCGCCGCGGTCGCCTCATCGCGCCGGCCCGATGACGGGCGCGCGGAATTTTATAACGAACCGCCCGAAAGCCTTTTGAAATCGCCTTGCTTGTTCGCCCGTTCATGGCCGGGATCTACAAGCCCGGCCGCGCGCTGCGCCGATATCACCCCGCGCGGGCCCGGCGCCGGGCTCGCCATCAGGGAGGCATTCGCCATGATCCGTACCCCGCGCCTCGCGCGCCGCACGCTGCTCGCCGGAATCACCACGCTCGCCGCGCTCGGGCGCGCCGCCGCGCGCGCGCCCGAAGCCGATCGGCCCGAACGGATCGTCGGCCATCTCTATCTGCAGACCAACGAAGTCGTGAACCAAGTGATGCATTTCGGCCGGCGCGACGACGGCACGCTCACGTTGATCGAAACGCTGCCCACCGGCGGCGCGGGATCGGGGGTGTTCAAGCCGGTGAGCGGCCAGGCCGCCGCCCCCAATGCCTTCGAAGGCGCCGGCAGCGTGATTTTGGCCGAGGGCAATCGCTATCTCTTCGTCACCAACGGCGGCGACAATAGCGTCTCGTCGTTCCGCGTCGGCGCCGATGGCCGGCTCGCGCGCGTCGATCGCCAGCCGACCGGCGCGCCGGTGACGGGCAAGAGTGGCACCGCCAAATCGCTCGTCTGGAACGCGCGGGCGGGGATGCTCTACGTGCTCCACAGCTTCGGGCCCGATCATTTGCGCGCCATGCGCGTGCGCGACGGCAGATTGACGCCGACCGACGCGCGCTATTCGACCAACAACGGCGCCAAGAACGATCGCATCCCGACCCAGGCGGTGCTTTCGCCCGACGGCAAATGGCTGCTCGTCGACAATTTGTTCGATTTCCGCCCCTCAGCCAATCCCGACGGCAGCCCGAAGCTGATCGTCTCGAACGCGCCCGATCCCGATGGGCTGGCGATTTTCCCGGTCAATGCCGACGGCACGCTCGGCGCGCCGCGCTTCGCCGACGCGGGCGGCGCGGGGCCTTTCTACATCGCTTTCCTCCACGGCAGCAGCACGATGTTCGTGAACGGGGCCGCCGTCGGCGACGGGCTGGTGCTGAGCAAGCTCGCCGCCGACGGCAGCGTCTCCACCGCGCCGCTGGTGCCGATCGACACCAAGCTCGGCAAACCCTCCGAACTTTGCTGGCTGCAAATCACCCGCGACAATCGCGTGATCCTCGCGACCAATTTCGGCTATGGCAATGTTTCGAGCTATCGGCTCGATAACGGCCAATTGCGCCTGTTGAAGGATCCCGCTTGCGCCGAAGTGCCCGGCGACGGCAATTTCCGCGCGGTCAACAACCGCGTGAGCAGCGGGCCGAGCGATAGTTGGCTGACCCCCGATGATCGCTATTTCCACCAGATTTACGGCAATGCCGCCGTGCTGGTGAGCTATCGGTTGAACAAGGAGGACGGCTCGCTCACCGAAATCGGCCGGCAGAAAATCCCCTATGACAGTCCCGAGGGTCTGGCGGGTTTTTGACCCGCCGAGCCCCGCCGACCCCGCCGATCCCCGGTGGCCGCCGTCAAACGTCCAAATTGGCGACGCTCAGCGCATTGTCCTGAATGAACTCGCGGCGCGGCTCGACGACGTCGCCCATCAGCCGGGTGAAGATTTCGTCGGCCATGTCGGCCTGCTGCACCTCGACGCGCAGCATCGCGCGATTGGCGGGGTCGAGCGTCGTCTCCCATAATTGCTCGGCGTTCATCTCGCCGAGCCCCTTGTAGCGCTGGATCTTGAGGCCCTTGCGCCCGGTGTCGAGCACCGCGTCGAGCAATTCGCTGGGGCGCGTGACGCGCGCGTCGCCCTTGGCGCGCGGGGCGGGGGCGGCGTCGCTCGGCTCGCCCTCGCTCGGCTCGCCCTCGGCGACGCCGGCGCCCTTGGCCGAGACGAGCTTGCCCGGCGCGGCGAAGCTTTCGGCCAGTTCGCGCGCCAGCGCATGGAGCTTGCGCGCCTCGGCCGAGACGAGGAAGGCGGCTTCGATGATGTGGTGATCGGTCACCCCGCGCCAGCGCCGCTGGAAATGGAGCGCGCCCTCGGCCCCCAGCTGCGCCGACCAGGCCGCCTCGGCATCGCCCAATTCGAGCCGCGCGACCGCCGCCGCGAGCGCCCCTTCGCGCGTCCCCCCCGGATCGAGCGCGCCGGCGAGCGCCAGCGCTTCGACGATCACCGGATCATAGCGGCGCGGCACATAGCGCATCAGGGTGCGCAGCCGCCGCGTTTGATCGACCAGCGCGCGCAGATCGGCGCCCGAACGCTGCCCGCCCGCGCCCTCGAACACGCTTTGCGCGACGCCGTGCTCGACCAGATAATCGTCGAGCGCGGCATCGTCCTTGAGGTACACTTCGCTGCGCCCGCGCGCCGCCTTGTAAAGCGGCGGCTGGGCGATGAACAAATGCCCCGCCTCGATGATTTCGGGCATTTGCCGGTAGAAGAACGTCAGCAACAAGGTGCGGATATGCGCGCCGTCGACATCGGCGTCGGTCATGATCACGATCTTGTGATAGCGCAATTTGGCGAGGTTGAATTCCTCGCGGCCGATGCCCGTGCCCATCGCCTGGATGAGCGCGATGATTTCCTTGGACGAGAGCATCCGGTCGGTGCGCGCGCGCTCGACGTTCAGGATTTTGCCGCGGATCGGCAGGATCGCCTGATATTCGCTGTCGCGCCCCGATTTGGCCGAGCCGCCCGCCGAATCGCCCTCCACGATGAAGAGTTCGGCCTTGGCGGGGTCGCGCTCGCGGCAATCATGGAGCTTGCCGGGCAGCCCGCCCATCGAATCCATCACCCCCTTGCGGCGGGTGAGCTCGCGCGCTTTCTTCGCCGCCTCGCGCGCGGCGGCGGCGTCGATCACCTTGCCGATGATCGCGCGGCCATGCGCGGGATTTTCCTCGAGCCATTCGGCGAGCTTGTCGGCCATCAGGCTTTCGAGCGGCTGGCGCACCTCGCTCGACACCAGCTTGTCCTTGGTCTGGCTGCTGAATTTGGGGTCGGGCAGCTTGACCGAGACGATCGCGGTCAACCCCTCGCGCATGTCATCGCCGGTGAGGGTGACCTTTTCCTTCTTCAGCAGCCCCGATTTTTCGGCATAATTGTTGAGCGTGCGGGTGAGCGCGGCGCGGAACGCGGCGAGATGCGTGCCGCCGTCGCGCTGGGGGATGTTGTTGGTGAAGCAGAGGACGTTTTCGTAATAGCTGTCGTTCCATTCGAGCGCGACGTCGATCGTCACATCGTCGCGCGTGCCGTTGATCGCGACCGGCTCGGGCATCAGCGGCTGTTTGGTGCGATCGAGCCATTTGACGAAGGCGGCGATCCCGCCTTCATAATAGAGCTCGACGGTCTTCTGCTCTTCGTGGCGCGCGTCGGTGAGGAAAAGACGCACGCCCGAATTGAGGAAAGCGAGCTCGCGATAGCGATGTTCGAGCTTGTCGAAATCGAATTCGGTGATCTTGAAGGTCGCCGGACTGGGGAAGAAAGTCACGCGGGTGCCGCGCTTGTCCCCCGCCGGGCCGACGACCTTCAGGGGTGCGACCGGATCGCCATGGTGGAAGCGCATATAATGCTCCGCGCCATCGCGCCAGATGGTGAGATCGAGCCATTCGCTGAGCGCGTTCACCACCGACACGCCGACGCCGTGCAGCCCGCCCGAAACCTTGTACGCGTTATCGTCCGAGGTATTCTCGAATTTGCCGCCGGCGTGGAGCTGGGTCATGATGACTTCGGCCGCCGACACGCCTTCTTCGGGGTGGATGCCGGTCGGGATGCCGCGGCCATTGTCGGTGACGCTCACCGAGCCATCGGGGTTGAGCGCGATGTCGATCCGGTCGCAATGCCCGGCGAGCGCCTCGTCGATCGCATTGTCGGAAACTTCGAACACCATATGGTGGAGGCCCGAGCCATCGTCGGTGTCGCCGATGTACATGCCGGGGCGCTTGCGGACCGCGTCGAGCCCTTTCAGGACCTTGATCGACT
>LWDI01000084.1 GCA_002083475.1 Proteobacteria bacterium SG_bin5 | reverse complement strand
AAGGCGAAAGCCCGCTCGGGTGGCCGGCGCTGTTCAGCCTCGCGGCGCTGCTCGTGGCGATCGCGGCCGCGCGCCGCCCCGCCGCCCCGGCGCGCGACTTGGCGCTCGCGCTCGCGGGCTCGGCGCTCGCGCTCGAGGCGAGCTTCGCGCTGGTGAGCATCGCGGCCGATTTGCGCTATCATCTCTGGCCGATGCTCGCGACGGGCGTCGCGCTGGTGCTGATCGTGCCGCAGTTGGCGCCGCGAACACTCAGCGTCGGCGCGGCGTTGCTCCTCGCGCTGGCGTTGGTCGCTATGGTCGCCCGCGTGGTGCTGCCGCCCGCGCCCGAGAGCTACCGCGCGATGCTGGGCGGGGCCTTGCGTTTCTCCTGATAGATTTTTCGCCCATTTTCGGGAAAGGAGGGGGCAAAGATCAAACCAAGGGGTCCAGAATGAGCTTGTCGGCGTTCGCCACCTTCGCGCTGCTCGCGCCGACGCCGTTGCTCGTCCCCCAAGCGGCGCCCGCCACCCCCGCCGCGCCCATGGCGATCGAACGGCCGGCGGCGCCGGGCCTGATCCCGCCGCCCGTGATCGCCGCGCCGCCGGTGCCGGTGCAGATCGCCGGCGCGCCCGAGCCGATCCAGGGCGACATCGTCGTCGAAGGGCGGATCGGCGCGCCCCCGGGCGATCCGATGCAGGGGGTCAACAAAGTATCGTTCGAGGCGACCCAGGCGGTCGACAAGGCGTTCTTCGGCCCCGTCGCGCTCGGCTATAAGAAGCTGCCCCGGCCCGTGCGCAGCGGCATCCGCAATTTCCTGCGCAATTTGAGCGAGCCGGTGGTGTTCGTGAACTTTCTGCTGCAGTTGAAGCCCGGCAAGGCGGCGGAGACGGTCGGCCGGTTCGTGATCAACTCGACCGCGGGACTCGCCGGCTTCGTCGACGTCGCGCGCGCCGAGCCCTTCAATCTGCCCTANNTGCCCTATCGCCCCAATGGCTTCGCCAACACGCTCGCGCTTTATGGCGTGGGGCCGGGGCCTTATCTCTTCTTGCCGCTGATCGGGCCGACGACGGTGCGCGATCTGTTCGGGCGCGGGGTGGACGCGGCGGTGCTGCCGCTCGCGATCGGCTTTCCGTTCGACGATATCCGCTTCAACGTGCCCGCCAACGCGCTGCGCTCGATCGATTATCGCGCCGAATTCGATGGCGATTACGTCGCGGTGCGCGCCGATCCCAATCCCTATAAGGCGCGGCGCGAGCTGTATCTTGCTTATCGCCAGGCGCAGATCGATCGGCTGCGCGGCAAGCGCAAGGCGCCCGCCGACGAACTGCTGCGCCCGACCGCGCCGATCCCCGCGCCGCGCTGACTTGCCGCGCTCAGCGCGACTCGATCACCGGCGGCAGCACCTCGACCAGCGCCGGGGTCGGGCTGGGGGCGGGGCTGGCATCGGCGTGGCGCAACCGGCCGTCGATCCGCGCGCCGGTTTCCATTTCGATCGATTCATATTCGACGTCGCCGGCGATGCGCGCGCTGCGCTCGATCGTCAGCGTCCGCGCGCTGACGCTGCCCTCGACCGTGCCGGCGAGCCGCGCGTTTTCGGCGCGGACGTTGCCGATCACGCGCCCCTCGGCGCCCTGCACCAGCGAGGCGCAGGCCAGATCGCCCTCGATCGTGCCGTCCAGGTGCAGATCGGCGGTCGCGCTCACATTGCCGACGACGCGCACATCGGCGCCGAGCACCGAGAAAATCCGCTTGCCGCCGCCGCTGCTGGTGCCGACGGGCGTCGGGGCGCCGTCGCGACCGCGATTGTTGTTGAACATCGATCGTCACTCCCCATTTGCTCGCGCACCCGTTAGCGCGCATTTATGACGGCTTCGCAAGCGCGGACTTGACCCGAGCCGATCAGAATCCAAAGCGGATTGACGCGGCGGGCGGCCGCGCGTAAGGGCGCGCGATGCTCTGGCGGCGCGTCCGCCTTCGGGCAGCTTGAACATTGCCGAAGCGGAACAGGCCCCGGGGTCCGCCACGACCCTCAGGGCCTATTTTCGTTTTGAACGGCTTTCGGCAAAGTAACCGCCGGGGTTGCCGGTAACATAAGGTGAAGGGCTTCATGCCGACGATCAACCAATTGGTCCGCAAGGGCCGCGAACCGCAGAAGGCCAAGTCGAAGGTCCCTGCGATGGAGCAGAACCCGCAAAAGCGCGGCGTCTGCACGCGTGTTTATACCACTACGCCGAAAAAGCCGAACTCGGCGCTGCGCAAGGTCGCCAAGGTGCGGCTCACCAACAGCCGCGAAGTGATCAGCTATATCCCCGGCGAGGGGCATAATCTGCAGGAGCACTCGGTGGTGCTGATCCGCGGCGGCCGCGTGCGCGACTTGCCGGGCGTGCGCTATCACGTGCTGCGCGGCGTGCTCGACACGCAGGGCGTGAAGGACCGCAAGCAGTCGCGTTCCAAGTACGGCGCCAAGCGTCCGAAGTAATTGGCCTGAAGTAAGCCCCGGACGGGTTCCGGATCGGCTGAAGAGAGAAGGAAGTAAAAAATGTCGCGTCGTCGTCGTCCCGAAAAGCGGGAAATTCTGCCCGATCCGAAGTTCGGGGATATCGTGCTGTCGAAGTTCATGAATTCGGTGATGCTCGATGGCAAGAAGTCGGTCGCCGAGGCGATCGTCTATGGGGCACTGGAGACCATCGAAGCGCGCGCCAAGCGTGAGCCGCTGGGCGTGTTCCATGATGCGCTCACCAATGTGAAGCCGGGCATCGAAGTGCGCAGCCGCCGCGTCGGTGGCGCGACCTATCAGGTGCCGGTGGAAGTCCGCCCCGAGCGCGCCCAGGCGCTGGCGATCCGCTGGCTGATCTCGGCCGCGCGCTCGCGCGCGGAAAAGACGATGGCCGCGCGGCTTTCGGGTGAGCTGATGGACGCCGCGAACAACCGCGGCAACGCCGTCAAGAAGCGCGAAGACACCCACCGCATGGCCGAAGCCAACCGCGCCTTCTCGCATTATCGCTGGTAAGCGCGTATAGATCGGTCGAAAGGCGCGGATATGGCGACGCAGGTTCCTCCCGGTGATCTCGATCTCCAAGAGCAATTCGCGCGCATTCGCCAGATCATCGTCAACAGCGAGAAGCTGCAGCTGGAGCATCAAAAGCTCCAGCTCGAGCAGCTTCAAGTGCAGACCGACACGGAAAAGGCGTTGGCCGAAACGCGCCGGATCGTGGCCGATATGCTGAAGGCGCAGGCCGAGACCAAGATCCTGCCCTTCAGCACCATCTTCCAGGCCATGCTGGCGACCGCCGCGCTGCTCGGCGCGGGCGCGGCGATCGCCAAGCTCTTCTTCCCTTAAGCCCCGCGCCCCGCTAAGGGCGCTCGCGCACACCCAAATCTAAGGACCCGATCATGGCCCGCAGCCATCCGCTCGAACGCTATCGCAACATCGGCATCATGGCGCATATCGACGCCGGCAAGACGACGACGACCGAGCGCATCCTCTATTATACCGGCAAGTCGTACAAGATCGGCGAGGTGCACGAAGGCACCGCGACGATGGATTGGATGGAGCAGGAGCAAGAGCGCGGGATCACGATCACCTCGGCCGCGACCACCTGTTTCTGGCGCGCCAACGAGGGCAAGGGCGAAGAGCACCGGATCAACATCATCGACACGCCCGGCCACGTCGATTTCACCATCGAGGTCGAGCGCAGCTTGCGCGTGCTCGACGGCGCGATCGCGTGTTTCGATGGCGTGGCGGGCGTCGAGCCGCAATCGGAGACGGTGTGGCGCCAGGCCGAGAAATACAAAGTGCCGCGCATGTGCTTCGTCAACAAGCTCGACCGCACCGGCGCGAGCTTCGATCGCTGCGTGCAGATGATCAAGGATCGGCTCGGCGCGCGCCCGCTGGTGCTCTATCTCCCGATCGGTCTGGAGAGCGATTTCAAGGGCCTGGTCGATCTGGTCGAGAATCGCGCGATCATCTGGCTCGAAGAGAGCCTGGGCGCGAAGTTCGAATATCAGCCGATCCCGGCCGAACTGGCCGATGCGGCGGCGACCGCGCGCGCGGAACTGATCGAAATGGCGGTCGAGCAGGACGACGCCACGATGGAGGCGTATCTGGAGGGCAATGAGCCCGACACCGCCACGCTCAAGAAGCTGATCCGCAAGGGCACGCTCGAATTCGCCTTCGTGCCGGTGCTGTGCGGCTCGGCGTTCAAGAACAAGGGCGTCCAGCCGCTGCTCGACGCGGTGATCGATTATCTGCCGAGCCCGCTCGACATTCCGCCGGTGCAGGGCCTGAAGCTCGACGGCGAAACCCCCGACGAGCGTCCGGCTTCGGACGAGGCGCCCTTCTCGGGCCTGGCGTTCAAGATCATGAACGACCCGTTCGTCGGCACGCTGACCTTCGTGCGCATCTATTCGGGCAAGCTCGAAGGCGCCTCGACCGTGACCAACTCGGTCAAGGACAAGAAGGAAAAGGTCGGCCGCATGCTGCTGATGCATGCGAACAGCCGCGAGGACATTCAGGCGGCTTATGCCGGCGACATCGTCGCGCTCGCGGGGCTGAAGGACACAACCACCGGCGACACGCTCTGCACGCCGGCGGCGCCGATCATCCTCGAGCGGATGGAATTCCCCGAGCCGGTGATCGAGCTTTCGGTCGAACCCAAAACCAAGGCCGACCAGGAGAAGATGGGCGTCGCGCTCAACCGTCTCGCGCGCGAGGATCCGTCGTTCCGCGTGAGCTCGGACCCCGAAAGCGGCCAGACGATCATCAAGGGGATGGGCGAACTCCATCTCGAAATCATCGTCGATCGCATGAAGCGCGAGTTCAAGGTGGAAGCGAATGTCGGCGCGCCGCAGGTGGCGTATCGCGAATATCTCGCCAAGCCGGTCGAGCTGACCTACACGCACAAGAAGCAGTCGGGCGGCTCGGGCCAGTTCGGCGAAGTACGCGTGCAGTTGAAGCCGGGCGAGCGCGGTTCGGGCTACCAGTTCTTCGACGAGGTGAAGGGCGGCAATATTCCCAAGGAATATATCCCCTCGGTCGAAAAGGGGATGCGCGAATCGGCCGAGAGCGGCCATTTGATCGGCTTCCCGATCATCGACTTCGAAGTGCATCTGGTCGACGGTAAATATCACGACGTCGACTCCTCGGCGCTCGCTTTCGAAATCACCGGGCGCGGCGCGATGCGCGAAGCGGCGGCGAAGGCGGGGATCAAGCTGCTCGAGCCGATCATGCGCGTCGAAGTGGTGACGCCCGAGGATTATCTGGGCGACGTGATCGGCGACTTGAACAGCCGCCGCGGCCAGATCCAGGGCACCGACACGCGCGGCAACGCGCAAGCCGTGGAAGCGATGGTGCCGCTCGCCAATATGTTCGGCTACGTCAATCAGTTGCGCTCGTTCACGCAAGGGCGCGCGCAGTACACGATGCAATTCTCGCATTATGACGAAGTGCCGCAGAACGTGGCGGACGAGGTGAAGGCGAAGTTCGCCTGATCCCGCGCCCCGCCGGTTGACGCTCGGCGGGCTTCGTGAGAGACTTCGGAACGGGCGGGCGGCTTACCTCCGCCCGTTTTCGCGTCCGCGGCGTGAGGGGCTATGCGCGCGATGGCTGGGCTGGTTCTGGGCCTATTGATGCTCGGAGGGTGTGGCGAAACGTCGCAACCCGCGCCGTCTCCCACCGTGCGCCAGGCGGCGGCCACTGCGCCCGCCCCGACGCCACCGCCCGCCGCCGCGCCTACGCCGCCCGCGCCGGCCGCGCCCGACGATGCCGTGGCGCGCTTCACCAGCATGAGCGCCGATGCCCCCGGCACCGCGCCGAGCGGAAAGGGACCGCAACAGCCCAAGGATCGCGAGGGGGCCGGCGATCACCCCGCGATCCCGCGCTTCGCCGGCGCCTGGATCGTCAAATATGATCAGAAGAATTTCGATCAGGCCAAATTCTATATGGCCAACAAGACGGTGACGGTGGAGGGCCGCGTCACCGACATCCTTTATCAGTTGCCGCGCGAAAATTCGGTGCTCGAAGTCTGGCGCAACTATCAGGATTTCATCAAGCAAAACGGCTTCACGCCCGTCTATGCCTGCGAGCCCGAAAGCTGCGCCAAGCGCGCCGAGCTGCTGCCGGGCGACGCCTGTTGGCCCGGTTGCGGCAGCGCCGACCCGCATTATTATGTCGCCGCCTATCGCCAGCGCGATGGCCTGCGCGCCTCGGTCTTCGTGCGCAAGGGCGTCGAGGGCGCGGTGCAACTGCGGATCGTCGAGCCCAAGGCGATGGCGCAGGGGCTGCAATTGGTCGACGCCGCCGGCATCGGGCGCGACGTCGCGGCGAGCGGCAAGGCAGTGCTCTATGCGATCCAATTCGATACCGACAAGGCGAGCTTGCGGCCCGAATCGGCGCCCCAACTCGCCGCGATCGCCGAATGGTTGAAGAGCGGCAAGACCAAGGCGCTCGTCGTCGGCCATACCGACGGCAATGGCGGCTTCGCTTACAACGTCGATCTGTCGAAGCGGCGCGCCGAGGCCGTCGTCGCGGCGCTGACGCGCGATCATGGCGTGCCGGCGGCGATGCTCACCGCCTTTGGCAACGGCATGGCGGCGCCCGTCGCGACCAACCGAACCCCCGAAGGCCAGGCGCGCAACCGGCGCGTCGAAGTGGTGGAGATGACAAGATGATCAAAGCACCCTTGCTCGCCCTGCTCTCCGCGCTCGCGCTCGCCGCCTGTGGCGGGAACGAGCGCCGCCAAACGGTCGTCACCAAGGACGGCAAGGCCGAGATCACCACCCGCGACGACGGCGAGGGCACGACGATGAACGTGACCGGCGCCGACGGCGCGGTCGCGAGCTTCGCCGCGGGCGACGGCGCGCGTTGGCCGAGCCAATGGCCCGATTTCGCCCCCGCTTATCCCGGCGCCAAGGTGCAGAGCAGCATGGCCGGCAGCAGCAAGGACGGCAGCGGCGGCATGGTGAGCTTTTCGACCAGCGACCCAGCCGAAAAGGTGCTCGACTTCTATAAGGCGCGCGCGAGCGCCGCCGGCATCAAGACGGTGATGACCGCCGAGCAAGGCAATAGCCGCAGCTTCAGCGCGGGCGACGAGGCGAGCGGGCGCTCGCTCAACGTCTCGGCGACGAGCGAGGGCGGCACGACCCAGGTGACCTTGCTCGCCGGCGCGAAATAGCCGCGCGATCCGCCGCGTTCGCGCGATTTTGGCGCGCGCGCGCCGCTGGACAAGCGCCCCCCCGCTCGCCATATCGCCCATCCGTGAGCCGCGGAGTCGAAGGCGAAATTCGCTCTAGCCATCCCGGCACGCTTGGGCTAAAGGCGCGCCTTCATCGCCGGTCCGCCATGGGCCGGTGGTCGTTTTTTGGGGCCAGCAAGTCCCGATTCAGACGAAGACGGGTTCGTAAGGCCGTTCGCCCGGCGGCGGTTCGGTTTGATAGACAGAGGAAGAAATGGCGAAAGCAAAGTTCGATCGGAGCAAACCGCACCTGAACATCGGCACCATCGGCCACGTCGACCACGGCAAGACGTCGCTGACGGCGGCGATCACCAAGGTGCTCTCCGAGGAAGGCCTTTCGGAAAAGGTCGACTTCGAAAACATCGACAAGGCGCCCGAAGAGCGCGAGCGCGGCATCACCATCTCGACCGCGCACGTCGAATATGAAACCAAGTCGCGCCACTATGCGCACGTCGACTGCCCCGGCCACGCCGACTATGTGAAGAACATGATCACCGGCGCCGCGCAGATGGACGGCGCGATCCTGGTGGTCGCCGCGACCGACGGCCCGATGCCGCAGACCAAGGAGCACATCCTGCTCGCGCGTCAGGTCGGCGTGCCCGCGATCGTCGTGTTCCTCAACAAGGTCGATCTGGTCGACGACGAGGAAATCCTCGAGCTGGTCGAACTCGAAATCCGCGAAGAGCTTTCGAAGCGTGACTTCGATGGCGACAATATTCCGATCATTCGCGGCTCGGCGACCTGCGCGCTCAGCGGTTCGAACGACACGCTCGGCAAGGAAGCGATCCTGGCGCTGATGGCGGCCGTGGACGAGAGCATTCCGCAGCCCGAGCGTCCGCTCGACAAGCCGTTCATGATGCCGATCGAAGACGTGTTCTCGATCTCGGGTCGCGGCACCGTGGTGACCGGCCGTGTCGAAACCGGCATCATCAAGGTGGGCGAGGAAGTCGAGATCGTCGGCATCCACGACACGCGCAAGACCACCGTCACCGGCGTCGAAATGTTCCGCAAGCTGCTCGATCAGGGCCAGGCGGGCGACAACATCGGCGCGCTGCTGCGCGGCGTCGCGCGTGACGAGGTCGAGCGTGGCCAGGTGCTCGCGAAGCCCGGCTCGATCACCCCGCACACCGAATTCTCGTCGGAAGTCTATGTGCTGGCGAAGGACGAAGGCGGCCGTCACACGCCGTTCTTCGCCAACTATCGCCCGCAATTCTACTTCCGCACGACCGACGTGACCGGCACCGTCGAACTGCCCGAGGGCACCGAGATGGTGATGCCCGGCGACAATGTCGCGCTCGGCGTGAAGCTGATCGCGCCGATCGCCATGGACGTCGGCCAGCGCTTCACCATCCGCGAGGGCGGCCGCACCGTCGGCGCGGGTGTTGTCAGCGCGATCACGAAGTAATATAGCACGCGGCACCGCCCGATTCCCCGCGAGGGGAGTCGGGCGGTTGCTATTTGTGTAAGGCTTATTTTTTGCCGTGTTCGCGTTGCCCCGGCGAAGGCCGGGGTCTCGATGATCCGGGAGGTGTCGGCTTTGCCGGCATGACGGGAAAAGTCGAACGCGAGGGCGGCGCGCTCTTTCGCATCGGTAGGGATTATGGACTCGAATATCCGCATTCGCCTGAAGGCGTTCGATCATCGCGTGCTCGATCAAGCGACCGGCGACATCGCCGACACCGCTCGCCGCACGGGCGCGCTCATCCGGGGTCCGATCCCGCTGCCGACGCGCATCGAGAAGTTCACGGTCAACCGTGGCCCGCATATCGACAAAAAGTCGCGCGAGCAGTTCGAGGTGCGCACCTATAAGCGCATGCTCGACATCGTGCAGCCGACCCCGCAGACGGTCGACGCGCTGATGAAGCTCGATCTCGCGGCGGGCGTTGACGTGGAGATCAAGCTGGCGTAAGCGCGCCGCTCTCCCACGGGAACAAGGATTCGCGCCTTATCCCTTAAGGCGTCGCCCCGGCGAAAGCCGGGGCCTTTCACCGGTGAAGCGGTCATCTCGATGGCCCTCCCGGAACCGCGCGGTCCCCGCTTTCGCGGGGACTGCGCACGACCCACCCGCCGGGTGGGTCATGCTTGGGATACCGCCGGCGCTCATGCGCCGGGTCAGCGTCCCCCGTCGCGCCCGGGCAACCGGGCACCAGCCCGGGACGGGGCGCGCTTCATTTTATGGGCTGGGTATGCCCGCCGGGAAATGGTTCCGGGCGGGCCTCTGCATTTGGAGGTAGGATCATGCGCACTGGCGTGATCGCGAAGAAAATGGGCATGACCCGTTTGTTTCAGGAGGACGGTCGGCACGTGCCGGTCACCGTTCTCCAGCTCGAAAAGCTTCAGGTCGTCGCGCGTCGCGAGGCCGATCGCGATGGCTATGTCGCGGTCCAGCTCGGCGCGGGTACGGCCAAGGCGAAGAACGTCGCCAAGCCGCAGCGCGGCCATTTCGGCAAGGCCGAAGTGGAGCCGAAGGCGATCGTGCGCGAATTCCGCGTGAGCGAGGATGCGCTGCTCGACGTCGGCGCCGAAATCGCCGCCGATCATTTCGTCCCCGGCCAGCTGGTCGACGTCCAGGGCTATACCCAGGGCAAGGGTTTCGCCGGCGCGATGAAGCGCTGGGGCTTCGGCGGTTTGCGCGCGACCCACGGCGTCTCGGTTTCGCACCGCTCGCACGGCTCGACCGGCAACCGCCAGGATCCGGGCAAGGTCTTCAAGAACAAGAAGATGGCCGGCCATATGGGCGACCGTCAGCGCACCCAGCAGAATCTCGAAGTCGTCTCGACCGATGTCGAGCGCGGCCTGATTTTCCTGAAAGGCTCGGTGCCGGGCTCGAAGGGCGGCTGGCTGATCGTGAAGGACGCGGTGAAGGTGAAGGCGCCCGAGGGCGTGCCCTATCCGGCCGCGATCCGCGCCGCCAACACCAACCAGCCCGCCGAGACGCCCGCTGAGCAAGCGCCGGCGACCGACGCCGCGGGCCAGGAGGGCTGATCGTCATGAAGATTCAAATTTCCACCCTCGCCGATGGGTTCACCCCCGGCAGCGACGAGATCGAGCTGCGCGACGACGTGTTCGGGCTCGAGCCGCGCGCGGACATTCTGCACCGCGTCGTCACCTGGCAGCTCGAAAAGCGTCGCGGCACCGCCCGCGCGACCCGCGAGCGCGCCGATGTCGCGCGTACCGGCAAGAAGCTCGGCCGCCAGAAGGGCGGCGGCACCGCCCGTCACGGCGATCGCCGCGCGCCGGTGTTCATCGGCGGCGGTAAGGCGCACGGCGCCCGCGCGCGCGATTTCAATCCGTCGCTCAACAAGAAGGTCCGCGCTTTGGGCCTGAAGATGGCGCTCTCGGCCAAGGCCAAGGAAGGCAAGCTGATCGTCGCCGATAGCCTTGCGATCGAGAACGCCAAGACGGCGGTGCTCGCCAAGAGCTTCGAGGCGCTGGGCGCCAAGCGCGCGCTGGTGATCGACGGCGAGCAAGTCGAGCCGAGCTTCGCGCTCGCCGCCGGCAACATCTACGCGATCGACGTGCTGCCGGCCGCTGGCGCCAATGTGTACGACATTTTGAAGGCCGATACGCTGGTGCTCAGCCGCGCCGCGGTCGAAAAGCTGGAGGCGCGCTTCAATGGCTAAGA
The DNA here is from genome assembly GCA_002083475.1 of Proteobacteria bacterium SG_bin5. Classification (GTDB taxonomy): domain Bacteria; phylum Pseudomonadota; class Alphaproteobacteria; order Sphingomonadales; family Sphingomonadaceae; genus Sphingomonas. Next base: position 20,368 of record LWDI01000084.1, on the reverse strand, counting down.
AGGGCAAGGCGGTCGACGCGCGTCATTACGACGTGATCGTCGCCCCGCACATCACCGAAAAGGCGACGCTGCTCAGCGAGCATAACGCGGTCGTCTTCAAGGTCGCGCGCGACGCGACCAAGCCCGAGATCAAGGCGGCGGTCGAAGCGCTGTTCGATGTCTCGGTGACGGGCGTGAACACCATCGTCCAGAAGGGCAAGACCAAGCGCTGGAAGGGCGAGACCTATACGCGCTCGGACGTGAAAAAAGCGATCGTGACCCTGCAAGAGGGCCAATCGATCGACGTGACGACGGGGATCTGAGGCGATGGCACTCAAACATTATAACCCGACGAGCCCCGCGCGGCGCGGCCTGATCCTGGTCGATCGCGCTGGCCTGCACAAGGGCGCGCCGGTCAAGGCGCTCACCGAAGGCAAGCGCAAGACGGGTGGCCGCAACAACAAGGGCCATGTCACCTCGCGCGGCATCGGCGGCGGTCACAAGCAGCGCTATCGCATCATCGATTTCAAGCGCCGCCTGTGGGACGTCGAGGGTACGGTCGAGCGGATCGAATATGATCCCAACCGCACCGCTTTCATCGCGCTGGTGAACTATGGCGCGGACGAAGCCGGCAAGGAACGGCTCGCCTATATCCTGGCGCCGCAGCGGCTCGCGGTGGGCGACAAGGTGATCGCCGGCAAGAAGACCGACGTGAAGCCGGGCAACGCCATGGAACTGGGCCAAATGCCGGTCGGCACCATCTGCCACAATGTGGAGATGAAGCCGGGCAAGGGCGGTCAGCTGGCGCGCTCGGCGGGCACCTATGTGCAGATCGTCGGCCGCGACAAGGGCATGGTGATGATCCGCCTGAACTCGGGCGAGCAGCGCTATATCCGCAGCGATTGCATGGCGACGGTGGGCGCGGTGTCGAACCCCGACAATGCCAACCAATATCTGGCGAAGGCCGGCCGCAACCGTTGGCTGGGCAAGCGCCCGCTGACGCGCGGCGTCGCCAAGAACCCGGTCGATCACCCGCACGGCGGTGGTGAAGGCCGGACCTCGGGCGGTCGCCATCCGGTGACCCCGTGGGGCAAGCCGACCAAGGGTGCGCGCACCCGCCACAACAAGGCGACGGACAAGATGATCATCCGTAGCCGCCACGCGAAGAAGAAGGGCTGATCGATGGCTCGCTCGGTTTGGAAGGGTCCGTTCGTGGACCTGCATCTGCTGAAAAAGGCGCAGGCCGCGCAAGAGGCCGGCACGCGCGCGGGGCCGATCAAGACCTGGTCGCGCCGCTCGACGATCCTGCCCGATTTCGTCGGCCTGACGTTCAACGTCTATAATGGCCGCAAGTTCGTGCCGGTTTCGGTCAACGAAGACATGGTCGGCATGAAGCTCGGCGAATTCGCGCCGACGCGCTATTTCCCGGGCCACGCCGCCGACAAGAAGGGCAAGCGCTAATGGGCAAGCAAGCAGCTCCCCGCCGCGTGGCGGATAACGAGGCGCTCGCGGTGAACACGCAGATCCGCGGCTCGGCGCAGAAGCTCAACCTGGTCGCGGGGCTGATCCGCGGCCGGCGCGCGGGCGAGGCGATGAGCATCCTGCAATTCTCGACCAAGGCGATGGCGGTCGAGGCGCGCAAGGTGCTCGCCTCGGCGATCGCGAACGCCGAGAACAACCACAATCTCGACGTCGACGCGCTGGTCGTGGCGGAGGCGAGCGTGGGCAAGTCGATCACGATGAAGCGGTTCGCCACGCGCGGCCGCGGCAAGTCGACGCGTATCCTCAAGCCCTTCTCGCGGCTGCGGATCGTGGTGCGCGAAGTGCAGGAAGAAGCATAATGGGCCAAAAATCGAACCCGATCGGTCTGCGCCTGCAGATCAACCGCACCTGGGACAGCCGTTGGTATGCCGACGGCGCCGATTACGGACGGCTGCTGCTGGAGGATCTGAAGATCCGCCAGTTCATCCTGGAAACTTTGCCGCAGGCGGCGATCTCCAAGGTGGTGATCGATCGTCCGGCGAAGCTGTGCCGCATTTCCATCTTCGCCGCGCGCCCGGGCGTGATCATCGGCAAGAAGGGCGCGGACATCGAGAAGCTGAAGAAGAAGCTCTCGGCGATGACCGCGTCGGAAGTGTCGTTGAACATCGTCGAGATCCGCAAGCCCGAGATCGACGCGAAGCTGGTGGCGCAGGGCGTCGCCGATCAGCTCGAGCGCCGGATCGCCTTTCGTCGCGCGATGAAGCGCGCGGTGCAGTCGGCGCTGCGGCTGGGCGCCGAGGGCATCCGGATCAACTGCGGCGGCCGCCTCGGTGGCGCCGAAATCGCGCGCAGCGAATGGTATCGCGAAGGCCGCGTGCCGCTGCACACGCTGCGCGCCAACGTCGATTATGCCGAAGCGCAGGCGCACACCGCTTATGGCGTGTGCGGCGTGAAGGTGTGGATCTTCAAGGGCGAAATCCTGGGCCATGATCCGATGGCGCAGGACCGGCTGATGATGGAAGCGCAGACCTCGGGCGTGCGCCCGGCGCGCGACGACCGTCGCTAAGGATTAGGACCGATGCTGCAACCCAAGCGCACCAAATTCCGCAAGGCCTTCAAGGGCCGCATCCATGGCGACGCCAAGGGCGGCTCGTCGCTCAACTTCGGCTCCTACGGGCTGAAGGCGCTCGAGCCCGAGCGGATCACCGCGCGCCAGATCGAGGCGGCCCGCCGCGCGATCACGCGCCACATCAAGCGCCAGGGGCGTTTGTGGATCCGCATTTTCCCGGACGTGCCGGTCTCGTCCAAGCCCGCCGAAGTCCGCATGGGCTCGGGCAAGGGCAGCCCGGAATTCTGGGCGGCGCGGGTGAAGCCGGGCCGTATTCTTTTCGAGCTCGACGGCGTGCCGGGTCCGGTCGCCGCGGTCGCGTTCGAGCGCGCGGCGATGAAGCTGCCGATCAAGACCAAGGTCGTCGCGCGTTTGGGCGACACCTCGCACCTGGAAGGTTGAGCATGAGCAAGATCAGCAACCGTGTCGCGGACCTGCGCGGCCAGAGCGACGACCAGCTCGTCGAGGCGGTCGGCCAGCTGAAGCGCGAGGCGTTCAACCTGCGTTTCCAGGCGGCGACCAGCCAGCTGGAAAAGCCGAGCCGCGTGCGCGAAGTGCGCCGCGAGATCGCCCGGATCAAGACGCTGCAAGCCGAGCGCGCGCGCTCGGCGGCGAAGTGAGGAATTAGGCCATGCCGAAGCGCGTGCTGACCGGGACCGTCGTCTCGGACAAGACCGACAAGACGGTGGTGGTGCTGGTGGAGCGCAAGGTGAAGCACCCGCTCTACGGCAAGATCATCCGCCGTTCGAAGAAATATCATGCCCATGACGAAGAGAATGTCTTCAAGATGGGCGAGACCGTGCGCATCGAGGAGACGCGCCCGATCTCGAAGCTCAAGACCTGGCGGGTGATCGAGCGCGTGAGCGCGGCGGCGATGCCCGAGCGAGTCAACGTCGACGCCTGATCTCCAGGCGCGTCGCCCCGGCGAAGGCCGGGGCCTCCCGGTCATCCGGGCGCGCCACGAGCGGGAAGGCCAAGACGCTAAAAGTCGTTTGAAGGCGGGGCTGGGTCAGCAATCCACCCCAAGATGAGAAGGAAGCGGATCGATGATCCAAATGCAGTCCAATCTCGACGTCGCGGACAATAGCGGCGCGAAGCGGGTGCAGTGCATCAAGGTGCTGGGCGGCTCGAAGCGTCGCACGGCCGGTGTCGGCGACATCATCGTCGTCAGCATCAAGGAAGCGCAGCCCCGCGGCAAGGTGAAGAAGGGCGACGTGCACCGCGCGGTGATCGTGCGCACGGCGAAGGACATTCGTCGTCCCGATGGCTCGGTGATCCGCTTCGATTCGAACGCGGCGGTGCTGGTCAACAAGAACGAGGAGCCGATCGGCACCCGTATCTTCGGGCCGGTGGTTCGCGAGCTGCGCGCCAAGCAGCATATGAAGATCATCAGCCTCGCGCCGGAGGTGTTGTAATGGCCGCCAAGATCAAGAAGGGCGACACGGTCGTCGTCCTCTCGGGCAAGGACAAGGGCAAGACGGGCACCGTCACCCTCGCCATGCCGCGCGAGGAGAAGGTCGTCGTCTCGGGCGTGAACATCGCGACCCGCCACCGCAAGCCGAGCCAAACCAACCCGCAGGGTGGCCTCGAGCGCAGCGAAGCGCCGCTGCACGTCTCCAAGGTCGCGATCGCCGATCCGGCGTCGGGCAAGGCGACGCGCGTCCGCTTCGAACTGCGCGACGGCAAGAAGGTCCGCGTGGCCGTGAAGTCCGGGGAGGTCATCAATGGCTGACAATTACGTGCCGCGGATGAAGAAGCTCTATGACGAGCAGATCATCAAGGCGATGACCGAGAAGTTCGGTTACAAGAACCCGATGCAAGTTCCGCGGATCGAGAAGATCGTGCTGAACATGGGCGTGGGCGAAGCGACGCAGGACAAGAAGAAGGTCGAAACAGCCGCCGCCGAAATGGCGCTGATCGCGGGCCAGAAGCCGGTGATCACCCGCGCGAAGAAGTCGATCGCGACGTTCAAGCTGCGCGAGGGCATGCCGATCGGCTGCAAGGTGACGCTGCGCCGCGAGCGGATGTACGAGTTTCTCGACCGCTTCGTGACCATCGCGCTGCCGCGCGTCCGCGACTTCCGTGGCCTCAGCCCCAAGTCGTTCGACGGGCGCGGCAACTATGCCTGCGGTATCAAGGAACAGCTGATCTTCCCCGAGATCAACTATGACAAGATCGACAAGATCCGCGGCATGGACGTGATCGTGACGACCACGGCCAACACCGATGAGGAAGCGCGCGAACTGCTTCGGCTGTTCGGCTTCCCGTTCATCCAGCCCCAGGCTGACCAAAAGAAGGCGGCGTGACCGCTAGCCCTCTCCCGCGTGCGGGAGAGGGAGCTAAAGGAAGAGCTTAAGTCCATGGCGAAACTGAGTTCGATCAACAAGAACGAGCGGCGCAAGAAGCTGGTGAAGAAATATGCCGGCCGCTATGCGAAGCTGAAGGCGATCGCGAACGACCGCGCGCTCGACGAGACCGAGCGGCTGATCGCGCGCCTCAAGATGGCGGAAGTGCCGCGCAACGGCAACCCGACCCGTATCCGCAACCGCTGCGAGCTGACCGGCCGCCCGCGGGCCTATTACCGCAAGTTCCGCCTCTGCCGCGTGCAGTTGCGCGAACTCGCGAACAAGGGGCTCATCCCCGGCGTGACCAAGTCGAGCTGGTAAGGACGCAACATGGCATTGACCGATCCCATTGGTGACATGCTCACCCGCATCCGCAACGGCCAGCGCGCCCGCAAGGGCAGCGTGCTGACGCCGGCGTCGAAGCTGCGCGTCCGCGTGCTCGACGTGCTGCAGCGCGAAGGCTATATTCGTGGCTATGCCGAGGAGGCCGCCGGCCCCGCCAAGGCGATCCGCATCGAGCTGAAATATTTCGAGGGGCAGCCCGCGATCAAGCATGTCGCGCGCGTGTCCAAGCCGGGTCGCCGGGTCTATTCGGGCGCGCAGGAACTGCCGCGCGTGATGAACGGCCTTGGCATCACCATCGTTTCGACCCCCAAGGGCGTTTTGTCCGACGCGGAAGCCCGCGCCGAAAACGTGGGCGGCGAAGTGCTCGCGGAGGTGTTCTGATGAGCCGCATTGGCAAGAAGGCGGTGGCGATCCCCGCGGGCGTGACCGCGAACATCGCCGACGGCGTGATTTCGGTGAAGGGCCCCAAGGGCGCGCTCTCGATGCCGCTCGCCGACGAGATCGTCTATGCGATCGAGGATGGCGCGATTTCGGTGAAGCCCGCCAACGATACCAAGCGCGCGCGCGCCTTTTGGGGCATGCAGCGCACGTTGGTCGCGAACCTGATGCAGGGCGTGACCCAGGGCTTTTCGAAAGTGCTCGAGATCAACGGCGTCGGTTATCGCGCCGCCGCGCAGGGTCGCAACCTGAACCTGCAGCTCGGCTATAGCCACCATGTGAACTATGCCATCCCCGAGGGGATCGAGATCAAGACGCCGGATCAGACGACGGTCGAGATTTCGGGCATCGACAAGCAGAAGGTTGGCCAGGTGGCCGCGGAAATCCGCCGCTGGCGCAAGCCCGAGCCGTATAAGGGCAAGGGCATCAAATATCGCGGCGAGTTCATCTTCCGCAAGGAAGGGAAGAAGAAATGATCAGCACCAAGACTATGTCGCTGTTCGAAAAGCGCCGTCGCCGCAACCGTACGGCGCTGCGCGCGCGGGGCGCGGGCCGTCCGCGGCTTTCGGTGCATCGTTCGGGCAAGCATATCTATGCTCAGGTGATCGACGATCGCGAAGGCCGCACCATCGCCGCCGCTTCGACGCTCGAGGAAGCGCTGCGCGGCGCGACCGGCGCGAACATCGCGGCGGCGATCGAGGTCGGCAAGCGCGTGGCGGAGAAGGCCAAGCAGGCGGGGGTGACGCAAGTCGTCTTCGATCGCGGCGGCTTTCTTTATCATGGTCGCGTGAAAGCGCTGGCGGATGCCGCGCGCGAAGCTGGTTTGGAGTTCTAAGACATGGCCGATGAACTGGTGACCCCGCCCACCGAAGGCGCGGGCGAAGCGCGCGAGGGTCGGCGCGGCCGGGGCGGTCGCGGTGGCGATCGCGGCGGCGACGGCCGTGGTCGTGGCGGGCGCGACGGCGGTCGCGGTCGGCGCGAGGGGCCGCGCGAGGAAGGCGGCGAGGAGCTGATCGAAAAGCTCGTCCATATCAACCGCGTGTCGAAGACGGTGAAGGGCGGTAAGCGCTTCGGCTTCGCCGCGCTGGTGGTGGTCGGCGACGGTCGCGGCCGGGTCGGCTTCGGCCATGGCAAGGCGCGCGAAGTGCCGGAGGCGATTTCCAAGGCGACCGCGGCGGCCAAGAAGGCGATGATCCGCGTGCCGCTGAAGGAAGGCCGCACGCTGCATCACGACGGCAACGGCCATTTCGGCGCGGGCCGCGTGACGCTGCGCTCGGCGCCGCAGGGGACCGGCATCATCGCCGGCGGGCCGATGCGCGCGGTGTTCGAGAGCCTGGGCGTGGCGGACGTGGTGACCAAGTCGCTCGGCACCAGCAACCCGTACAACATGATCCGCGCGACCTTCGAGGCGCTGCACACCCAGGTGAGCCCCAAGTCGGTCGCCCAGCGGCGCGGCAAGAAGATCGCCGATCTGCTCGGCCGGGGCGGCTCGCAGGCCGCCGAGGCCGAAGCCGCAGCGATCGTGGAGTAAGACTGATGGCAACGATCAAGATCACCCAAACGGGTTCGCCGATCCGCCGCACCAAGGACCAGCGCGCGACGCTGATCGGCCTGGGGCTCAACAAGCTCCACCGCACCAGCGAGCTGGAGGACACGCCCGAGGTTCGCGGCATGATCCAAAAGGTGCGGCATATGGTGCAGGTGGAGGGGTAAGACCCTTAGCCCTCTCCCGTTTACGGGAGGGGCATTCAGAATAGCCCTCTCCCGTTTACGGGAGAGGGTTGGGTGAGGGCCTTTGGAAAGATAGACCTCCGTCCCGCATCACCCCCTCACCCAACCCTCTCCCCCAAGGGGGAGAGGGTTCGAGCCAGGGTTGAGGGCTTAATATCAAGCGCGACCAAAGCGAAAGCGAGTGCAATGAAACTGAACGACATCCGTGACAATGAAGGCGCCCGTCACCGCCGCATCCGCGTCGGGCGCGGCATCGGCTCGGGCAAGGGCAAGACCGCCGGGCGCGGCCAGAAGGGCCAGAAGAGCCGCGAGGGCGTGAGCATCAACGGCTTCGAGGGCGGGCAGATGCCGCTCCACATGCGGCTCCCCAAGCGCGGCTTCAACAATATCTTCGCCAAGGATTATGCCGAGGTGAATCTCGGCGCGATCCAGAAGGCGGTGGAAGCCGGCAAGATCGCCGAGGGCGCGAGCCTGGATCATGCCGCGCTGCAGGCGGCGGGCCTCGCGCGCGGCGGCAAGGATGGCGTGCGCCTCCTCGCCAAGGGCGAACTGACCACCAAGCTGAGCTTCACCGTCGCGGGCGCCTCGAAGGGCGCGATCGAGGCGGTCGAAAAGCTGGGCGGCTCGGTCGAGGTGATCGCGGTGGTGCCGGCGGCGGAAAAGGCGGCGGCCAAGAAGAACAGCAAGCGCGACGCCAAAAAGGCGTGATCGGGCGGGGCGGGGAGGCGACTTCCCGCCCTTCGCGTTGGCGCTCGGCCGAAGCGGCCATTAGACAAGCGCCGCGGCGCGCTTATATGAGGCGCCAAGGGCGGGGGACGCCCGCAGTTTTTATCGGGACCGAGTAATGGCATCCGCAGCCGAGCAAATGGCGAACAGCATCAGCCTGGCGAAATTCGCCCAGGCGACCGAACTCCGCAAGCGCCTCTGGTTCACGATCGGCGCGCTGATCGTCTTCCGTTTCCTGAGCTATGTGCCCCTGCCGGGCATCGACCCGACCGGCCTCGCCGCGCTCGCCGACCGCACGACCGGCGGTATCATCGATTTGTTCAATAATTTCTCGGGCGGGGCCTTGAAGCGCGCGTCGATCGTCGCGCTCGGCATCACGCCCTATATCACCGCCTCGATCGTGGTGCAGCTCGCCACCTCGCTCTCGCCGACGCTCAACGCGATCAAGAAAGAGGGCGAGAGCGGGCGCAAGCGGCTCAACCAATATACGCGCTACGGCACCGTCGCGCTCACACTGATCCAGGGTTGGTTCTTCGCGGTGCAGCTCGAAGGCGGCGGCGCGGTGGTGGAGACCGGGCTGCTCTTCCGCATCGCGGCGGTGATCGCGCTGCTCGGCGGCACGATGTTCCTGATGTGGCTGGGCGAGCAGATCACCAGCCGGGGCATCGGCAATGGCGTGTCGCTGATCATCATGGCCGGCATCGTCGCCAATCTGCCGACCACGCTCTATAATTTGTTCCAGCAGGGCCGCACCGGCGAGGTCGATGGGTTCAAGCTCGCCGGCATCGTGATCGCGGTGGCGGGGTTGATCCTGTTCATCTGCTTCATGGAGCGCGCGCAGCGGCGGATCATCATCCAATATCCCAAGCGCCAGACGCGCACCGGGATGCAGGCCGATCGCAGCCATTTGCCGCTGAAGATCAACACCGCGGGCGTGATTCCGCCGATCTTCGCCTCGTCGCTGCTGCTGCTGCCGCTGACGATCACCCAATTCGCGACCAACTTGACCAAGGGCGACACCTGGTATTCGGAAGCGCTGATCACGCTGAACCAATATCTCCAGCACGGCTCGCTGCTGTATCTGGCGCTCTATGGCCTGGGGATCGTGTTCTTCAGCTTCTTCTATACGGCCGTCGTGTTCAATCCCGAGGAGACGGCGGAGAATCTGAAGCGCCACGGCGGCTTTATCCCCGGCATTCGCCCGGGCAAGAATACCGAGCTTTATTTCGATTACGTTCTCACCCGCATCACGGTGATCGGCGCGGCCTATCTCACGATCATCTGCCTGGTGCCCGAATATCTGATCGCGCAGCTCGGCATCCCCTTCTACCTGGGCGGCACGAGCCTGCTGATCGTGGTGAACGTGACGATGGACACGGTGACGCAGATCCAAAGCCACTTGCTTGCGCACCAATATGGCGATTTGATCAAGAAGGCGAAGCTGAAGGGCGGGCGGTTGCGCTAATCAAGCCCTGGCGGCCGGCGTTGGGAGAGGACGTTTGAACATCATCCTGCTGGGCCCCCCCGGGGCGGGCAAGGGGACCCAGGCGACGCGGCTGCAGGCCGATCGCGGCATGGTGCAGCTGTCGACGGGCGACATGCTGCGCGCCGCCGTCAAGGCCGGAACGCCGGTGGGGCTGGAGGCCAAGGCGGTGATGGAGGCGGGGCAGCTCGTCTCCGATGCGATCGTCTCCGCGCTGATCGACGACAAGCTCGCGACAATGGCGGCGGACGAGGGCGCGATTTTCGACGGCTATCCGCGTACCGCGCCGCAGGTCGAATCGCTCGATGCGATCCTGGCGGGCCATGGCCGCGCGCTCGACCATGTGATCGAGCTCGAGGTCGACGAGGAGGCGCTCGTCGCGCGCATCTGCGGTCGCTTTTCCTGCGCGAAGTGCGGCACCAATTATCACGATCGCTTCAACCGGCCCAAGGTCGACGGCGTGTGCGACGTCTGCGGCTCGACCGAGTTCAAGCGCCGCGCCGACGATAATGAGGAAACGGTGCGCAAGCGCATGGCGGAATATCGCGCCAAGACCGCGCCGATCCTGCCCTTGTACGAGGCGCGCGGGCTGGTGCGGCGGATCGACGGCATGGCGCCGATCGACGACGTGACCCGCGCGATCGAGGCGGTGCTCGACGCGGCTTAAGCGCGCGCTTGCCCCCCATGCCGTGACATGCGAGCATCCGGAATTCGGTGGACAATCGTGCGTCGCCCCAGCGAAAGCTGGGGCCTCGTGCAAGCGGGGCGCGCCGGCTGATAAAGGCCCCCGCCTGCGCCGGGGCGACGCGAGCTGCTTTGGGGGGAAGGCGATGCGTTGGGCTTTGATCGCACTCGGATTGACGGCGGCGCCCGCCATGGCCGAGGTCACCCAATCCTCGCCGACCAGCTTCGTGATCACCCAGAGCGTGACGATCGCCGCGCCCATCGACCGCGCCTGGGCGACGCTGCGCAGCCCGCAGAAATGGTGGGACAAGGAGCATAGCTATTCGGGCGACAGCGCGAATCTCTATCTCGATAGCCAGGCGACGGGGTGTTTCTGCGAGAAGCTGCCGGGCAAGGGCAGCGTCGAGCACGGCCATCTCGTCTATGTCGAGCCGCCGCGCGCGCTGCGGATGCGCACCGCGCTCGGGCCGCTCCAGACCGAAGGGGTCGATGGCGCGCTGACGATCACGCTGGAACCCGAAGGCGAGGGGACCAAGCTGAGCCTGAGCTATGTCGTCGGCGGTTTCGCGCGCGCCGGGCTCGATACGCTCGCGCCCAAGGTCGACGAGGTGCTGGCGCTGCAACTCGCGCATCTGAAAGAGGCGGCGGAGACCGCGCCAGCGCAAGAGGAAGCCCCCGCCGAGGGCAAGCCGGCGGTGCGCGAGCATCGGTAGATCAGAGCAACTTCATCATCCGAAACAAATGACTCGTCGCCCCGGGCTCGACCCGGGGCTCGGCTTCTTGTTCCGCCACCAAGGCAGCCAAGCCCCGGCTTTCGCCGGGGCGACGGTTTCTCGAATATCGACGTCCCTTATTCGGCGGGGATCGTCGCCGGTGTCGTCACGCGCGCGTGCCCCCGATCTTCGCGCCGCAAGAAATAGCCGATCAGCGCCACCCCCACCACGGTCGGCACCGCCCAAATCACCGGGTTGAAGGCGTGCGCCGGGAACAGCCGGATCAACCCCACCGACAGGAACGCGGTATAGGCCGCGATCCCCGTCGCAACCATCGCCTTCAGATGCTCGGCGACATAAGCGCGTGGGCTCGGCGGGGTGGGGCGGAAGAGATACCAGAGATAAGTCAGCGTCGTGCCGAAGCCGATCACCGACACCAGGATCATCAGCGGCTGCCGCAGCCACAGCCCCAGCGCCAGGCAATTCGCCCCAAGTGCCAGCACGAGCAGTTGCAGCGCGATCATCGGCCAGCGGCGGTTCTTCGCGTGATCACGGCGGTTGGCGACCATCTGCCGGCCATAGCGCGTCATCCCGAACACCAGCACGCCGAGATATAGCATCATCCACCCCAGCAACCCGCGATAAAGCGCGGCGTCGGTGAGCCCCGGGTGCATCGCCAGTGGCCAGCGCACCGAAAGCGCGCCCATCCCCAGCGCCATCGCCGCCGCGCCGTAAATCGCCCAGGTGAAGACGCGGCCCCAATAGAGATGGTCCGGCCCGCCCTTGCGCGTGAGCACCGCGCCCCAAAAGGCCAGCAGCGCCACCGTGCCGCAGCCGACGTGCACGCCAAGGAACAAAGTGAACAGCCAGGGCATATTGGCCTCGAGCCTTGCTTTCGTGGTGAAGATCAGCATGATCACGCGATAGGTTGCGCGCAAGCGACAAAAGCGCGGCTCGGGCCGCCTGCGCGCTTGACAGAGGCACGACTCGGCGCGTAGAGCGCCCATCTTCCGATACGTCCGGGGACGGCGGCGCGATCAGCGCACGCCGCCTTCGTGCGTCTTTCGGGCTAACGCGTTGAGATGGGCCGGGTGCAGCCATGCCGCGGCCCGTGGAGCAGGAGACAGAGCTTCATGGCACGTATCGCGGGCGTCAACATCCCGACCAACAAGCGCGTGGTGATCGCGCTCACCTATATTCACGGCATCGGCCCCTTCAAGGCCAAGCAAATCACCGACAAGCTGGGCATCGCGCCCGAGCGCCGCGTGCAGGACTTGTCCGACCAGGAAGTGCTGCAGATCCGCGAAACGATCGACGCCGAGCACACGGTGGAGGGTGACCTTCGCCGCGAGACTGCGGTGAACATCAAGCGGCTGATGGACCTGGCCTGCTATCGCGGCCTGCGCCATCGCAAGGGCCTGCCGGTTCGTGGCCAGCGCACGCACACCAATGCGCGCACCCGCAAGGGCAAGGCCAAGCCGATCGCGGGTAAGAAGAAGTAAGTCGCGCGGCGAGCCGCTTGTTGGCGGCTCCCCGGCTTGCTCGTTCGGAGGCGATCCTCCGTCAGGCACGAAATTCTAGGTCAGGATCAAGATCATGGCACGCGAACCGCAGCGCATTCGTCGGCGCGAACGCAAGAACATCACCTCGGGCGTCGCGCATGTGAACGCCAGCTTCAACAACACGATGATCACCATCACCGATGCCCAGGGCAATGCGATCAGCTGGTCGTCGGCCGGCATGATGGGCTTCAAGGGCAGCCGCAAATCGACCCCCTATGCCGCGCAGGTCGCCGCCGAGGACGCTGGGCGCAAGGCCGCCGAGCACGGCGTGCGCACGCTCGAGGTCGAGGTGAAGGGTCCCGGCTCGGGCCGCGAATCGGCGCTGCGCGCGCTGCAGGCGGTGGGCTTTCAAATCACCTCGATCCGCGACGTGACCGCGATCCCGCACAACGGCGTGCGCCCGTCGAAGCGCCGCCGCGTCTGATCCTCAGCCCCGGCGCGCCGCGACTGGCTGGACGCGCCGATCCCAACCAGCGGGGCGATGGCCTGGCCCCGCGCTCATTTAGGGGAAGCCCGTGTCTGTCAACGCAAAGAACTGGCAGGAACTCAAGAAGCCCAACGCGCTCGAGCGCAAGCCGAGCGGCGACGGGCGGCGCAAGGCGACCTTCGTGGCCGAACCGCTCGAGCGCGGCTTCGGCCTGACGCTCGGCAACGCGCTGCGGCGCGTGCTGCTCTCGTCGCTCCAGGGCGCCGCGGTCACCTCGATCAAGATCGAGAACGTCCTTCACGAATTCTCCTCGCTCGCCGGGGTGCGCGAGGACGTGACCGACATCGTGCTCAACGTGAAGCAGATCGCGCTGCGCATGCAGGGCGAGGGGCCGAAGCGGCTCCAGCTTTCGGCGAGCGGCCCGGCGGAAGTGAAGGCGGGCGACATCGCGGTGTCGGGCGATATCGAGGTGATGAACCCCGATCTCATCATCTGCCATTTGGACGATGGCGCGACGCTCAACATGGAGCTGACGGCGGATACCGGCAAGGGCTATGTCCCCGCGACCGCCAACCGCCCCGCCGACGCGCCGATCGGGTTGATCCCGATCGACGCGCTTTACTCGCCGGTGCGCCAGGTGAGCTACAAGGTCGAGAATACCCGCGTCGGCCAGGAGCTCGATTATGACAAGCTCACGCTGACGGTCGAGACCGACGGCACCGTCTCGCCCGACGATGCGGTCGCTTATGCCGGGCGCATCCTGCAGGATCAGCTCGCGCTGTTCGTCCATTTCGACGATTCGACGATGACGCGCAGCGTGCCGACCGGCCTGCCGGCGGCGGTGCCCACCACCGAGGTGAGCGGTGACGCGCAGCAGATCAACCGCTATCTGCTCAAGAAGGTCGACGAGCTCGAACTGTCGGTGCGTTCGGCCAACTGCCTGAAGAACGACAATATCATCTACATCGGCGATCTGGTGCAGAAGACCGAGGCGGAGATGCTGCGCACGCCGAACTTCGGGCGCAAGTCGCTCAACGAGATCAAGGAAGTGCTGGCCTCGATGGGGCTGCGGCTGGGGATGGAAATCCCGGGCTGGCCGCCGGAGAATATCGAGGAAATGGCGAAGAAGCTGGAACAGGAGATCATGGGTTGATTTCGCACCGGCGCAAGCACGCTTGCGCCGGAGACGAAATCAGCCCGGCCGGCCTCGCCGTGAGGCGAGGACCGACGGCGCGGCTTCGCCGCGCCGCCCCTCCACCATTCGCTGGCGCGAATGGTCCCCCTCCCCAAGCAAGCTCGGGGAGGATCGCGATCAAGGAGCGTCGCCCCTACGAAAGCAGGGGCCTCGTGCAAGCGGGGCGCTCCATCTGCCAAAGGCCCCTGCTTGCGCAGGGGCGACGCCCTGATGCCAGGGCGGTGAGTTCGGGACCCCTTCGCGGGGTGACGGCACAACCGGTGGCCCACCGTCCCACCAGGTCCGGGGTTCCGTGAGACGGCCCCAGAACGAACGAAAGGAAGTAGCATGCGTCATCGTGTCGGCGGCCGTAAGCTCGGCCGCACCTCCGCCCACCGCGCCGCCCTGTTCCGCAACATGGCGGCCGCGCTCATCAAGCACGAGCAGATCCTCACCACGCTGCCCAAGGCGAAGGAACTGCGCCCCTATGTCGAAAAGCTGGTGACGCTCGCCAAGCGCGGTGGGCTTTCGAACCGCCGCCTGGCGCACGCCCGGCTGCTCGACGAAGCGCAGCTCGCCAAGCTGTTCGACGTGCTCGCCGCGCGTTACGCGGACCGCAACGGCGGCTATACCCGCATCATCAAGGCCGGCCCGCGCGCCTCGGACGCGGCGCCGATGGCCTATATCGAATTCGTCGATCGCGACGAGAGCGCCAAGGGCCAGGATTCGGGCCCGGTGCTGAACGACGAGGACGATTTCGACCAGGCGGCATGATTGCCACGCGCCCTCTTCACAAAAGAGCCGCAGCCGGTAGGCTCGCGGCTCTTTTGCTTTTTGCAGCTGCTCTACT
This sequence comes from Proteobacteria bacterium SG_bin5, assembly GCA_002083475.1. GTDB lineage: Bacteria > Pseudomonadota > Alphaproteobacteria > Sphingomonadales > Sphingomonadaceae > Sphingomonas. Next base: position 5,321 of record LWDI01000084.1, on the reverse strand, counting down.
TATTTCGAGCGGCGAGGTTTATGAGTTATGACGAAACTTGCAAGGTTCGCTGCATTGCTTGCTAGGCCGAATGCTTGGCAGATTTCCGTCCAGTGCTTTCGGATCCAGCTTTCGTCGTTCGGGTGATCATCGATATGGGTTGAAGTAGAGACATCACGCGAGGTTTGTCCGTATTTAACCGTATGAACATTTGACATAGAGATCTCCGTCACCTGCTGTTGATTCGGTGCTTACGATAACATGGCATGATTTATTCATAAGCTTACAAAGATTTAAGATCGAAGGGGTTTCGATACCGGAATGTGCGGCGACGTGCTGGTGTGGAGATGAAAATATTGTAGCAGTCTCCGATGGATCTTTTCAGGAGCCGCTCGATGCGCTGTATCCCTAAGGTTGTTGCCGCCTACGCCTTATCGTTGATCGTCGCCGCGCCGCTCGCGGTTCCGCTCGCCGCCGCTCAATCGCAGGAGACCGCGTTGCGCTATCCCGAAACCCGCCGGGTCGATCTGGTCGAGGATCATTTCGGCATCAAGGTCGCCGATCCGTATCGCTGGCTGGAAAATGACGTGCGCCAGGATGCCGAAGTGCGCGCCTGGGTGACGGCGCAGAACCAAGTGACCGACGCCTATCTCGCGACGCTGCCGCAGCGCGCGCCGTTCCGCGAGCGGATCAAGGCGCTTTATAACTACGAGCGTTTCGGCGTGCCGGTGAAGGCGGGCGGGCGCTATTTCTACACGCGCAATTCGGGGCTCCAGAACCAGTCGGTGCTCTATGTCCGCGATAGCCTGAGCGGCGAGGGGCGGGTGCTGATCGACCCCAATGGCTGGTCGAAGGACGGCGCCACCGCGCTCGCCGAATGGCGGCCGAGCGAGGATGGCAGCAAGCTGCTCTACACCATCCAGGACGGCGGCACCGATTGGCGGACGATGAAGGTGCTCGACGTCGCGACCGGGCAATTGCTGCCCGATACGATCGAATGGGTGAAATTCACCGGGCTCGGCTGGGCCAAGGACGGCGGCGGCTTTTTCTATTCGGCGTTCGATCCGCCGGCGGCGGGCGCCAAATTCCAGGCGCTGAACGAGAATCAGAAAATCTATTTCCACAAGCTCGGCACTCCGCAGAGCGCCGACCGGCTGATCTACGCGACCCCCGATCAGCCCAAGCGCGGCCATTCGGCGCAGGTGACCGACGACGGCAAATGGCTGGTGATCCGCACCTCGCAAGGCACCGATCGCCGCTATGAAGTGAGCGTGCTCGATCTCACCAAGCCCGATGCCAAGCCGCGCACGATCATCCCGGGCCTCAACTATGAATGGCAGCTCGCGGGCAATGTCGGCAGCAAATTCTACTGGCGCACCAGCCAGGGCGCGCCGCTGCAGCGGATCGTGACGATGGACGTCGCCGCCGCCGATCCCAAGCCGGTCGAGCTGGTGCCCGAAGCCAAGGCGACGCTCGAAAGCGTGAATATCGTCGGCGGGGTGATCTTCGCCGAATATCTGGCGGACGTGAAAAGCGAAGTGCGGCGCTACGCGCTCGACGGCAAGCCGCTCGGCACGGTGCCGCTGCCGGGGATCGGCTCGGCGGGCGGCTTCGGCGGCGAGATCGACGATCAAGAGACTTTCTTCGCCTTCACCAGTTTCGCGACGCCGACCACGGTCTATCATTATGACGTGAAGACCGGCCGCGCGACGCCCTGGGCGGCGCCGAAGGTCGCGTTCGACCCGGCCGCTTACAAGGTCGAGCAGGTCTTCTATCCGTCGAAGGACGGCACCAAGATCCCGATGTTCATCGTGCGCAAGAACAGCGTCACCGGCCCCGCGCCGACGCTGCTTTATGCTTATGGCGGGTTCAACATCCCGACCGTGCCCGGCTTTTCGCCGACGCGGCTCGCGTGGATGGAGGCGGGCGGGGTGCTCGCGGTCGCCAATATTCGCGGCGGCGGCGAATATGGCGATCCCTGGCACGACGGCGGCCGGCTCGCCAAGAAGCAGAATGTGTTCGACGATTTCATCGCCGCCGGCGAATGGCTGAAGGCCAATGGCGTGACCGGCAAGGATCAGCTCGCGATCCAGGGCGGATCGAATGGTGGGTTGTTGATCGGCGCCGTGGTCAATCAACGCCCCGATCTCTTCGCCGCCGCGCTGCCCGCGGTGGGGGTGATGGACATGCTCCGCTTCGATCGCTTCACGGCGGGGCGCTATTGGGTCGACGATTATGGCTATCCGTCGAAGGAGGCGGATTTCAAAGTGCTTTACGCTTATTCGCCCTATCACAACGTGAAGGGCGGGCGGGCCTATCCCGCGATTCTCGCGACCACCGCCGACACCGACGACCGCGTGGTGCCGGGGCACACCTTCAAATATACCGCCGCGATCCAGGCGGCGGATATTGGCGACAAGCCGCATCTGGTCCGCATCGAGACGCGCGCCGGCCACGGCAGCGGTAAGCCGACCGACAAGATCATCGAGGAAGCCGCCGACCTCTGGGCGTTCGCCGCGCAGTGGACGGGGTTGAAGGTCGAGGAGCCCGCGCCGCGCGTCGGCAACGGCGGCAAGAAGAGCTGAAGCGGGCCGCTGCGAGAATCACGACCGGCGCGCGGGGGATGTCCGCCCCCCGCGCTTTGCTATTTTGGAGGCATCACCCTGCCGATGGCGCGGCGCGCTAGCGTTTGGCCTTGCCGATGAGCTGCGCCGCCAGAAACTCGGTGACGGCTTGCCACATGCCCGCGCGGGCGGCGGCGTTACCCGCCTCGGTGCCGCCGAGATTGTCGTAGCCGCTGTTGCGCGCCGGCGCGTCGCTCGGCGGGGCGAACGCGCCGTGCCCCGCGTCGGCGAAGGCGAGATGGCGATAGGGGTTGCGAAAGCCATGCGCCTTTAGGCGCTCGACGATCTGCTCGCACATCCGGCGGCTCGGCCAGAGGGTATCGGCGTCGCCCGAGAGGAGCAGCACGGCGCCGCCGATCCGCTCTACCGGGATAACGGCATCGGGGTGCGCCGATACGTTGGCGAGGCTGTCGGCGTAAAGAGCATAGACCCCGGTGAACGGCTTGCTCGTGTCGTAGGGAAGATAGGCGATCCCCTTGCCGCCGAGCGAATAGGTCGATTCGACCGAGCGATAGTCGCGTCGATCGAATCCCTGCCAAACCACCGAACTGGGAACGGCGGCGACCACCGCCGTGATCTCGGGATGCCGCGCCGCGACCAGCAAGGCCGTCTCGCCGCCGATCGAAATGCCATAAATCGCGATGCGCTTGGGATCGACGAGCGGTTGCCGCGCGACCCAGGCCAAGGCGTGGTCGAAATATTCGAGCGGCACGTTCTGCAAGGTTTGCGGCAGGCCAGGCGCGCCGAAATAGGCCAAGGCCAGGACGCCATAGCCTTGCTTCGCGAGCGCGCGCGCGAGCGCCTTCGATCCGATCGTGCCGCCTTCCGATCCGCCCAACGCGACGATGACCGGCCCTTTCTTGCCCGCAGCGGGGGGATACCATGTCGCGACGAGCCCATCGTCGGTGACCTCGATCGGCGCGGCGGGTGTCGCGGCCGCCGCCGGAGCTTGGGCGCAAGCGACCGCTGGAACATGTGCGAGCGCGAGCGCCAGGCAGAGGGAAAGACGCATTGCCATCTCCTTGTGGACTCGCTGTATTAATACACAGATACACAATATTCGCAAGCTGGGCTGCGACTGGTCTTGCGCCGCGTCTCTCGCTATCGAACCGCATGACCCAGCCCTCCGACTCCATCCTCATCCTCGATTTCGGCAGCCAGGTGACCCAGTTGATCGCGCGCCGGGTGCGCGAGGCGGGGGTCTATAGCGAGATCGCCCCCTTCACCGCCGCCCAGGCCGCTTTCGATCGGCTCGCGCCCAAGGGGGTGATCCTCTCGGGCTCGCCCGCCTCGGTGCTCGACGACGACAGCCCGCGCGTGCCCCAGGCGCTGTTCGACAGCGGCGTGCCCTTGCTCGGCATCTGCTACGGCCAGCAAGTGATGATGGCGCAATTGGGCGGCGCGGTGACGCGCGGCGACACCGGCGAGTTCGGCCATGCCTTCATCGACGTCGCCGATGGCTGCGGCTTGTTCAACGGGCTATGGACCGAGGGCGAGCGCCACCAAGTGTGGATGAGCCATGGCGACAAGGTGAGCGGGCTCGCCCCCGGCTTTCGCGCGGTCGCGTCTTCGCCCGGCGCGCCTTATGCGGTCATCGCCGACGACGAGCGCCGCTATTATGCGATGCAATTCCACCCCGAGGTCGTCCATACCCCCGATGGCGCCCGGCTGATCGCCAATTTCGCGCGTCATGTCTGCGGCCTTTCGGGCGAGTGGACGATGGCCGAGTTCCGCGCGACCAAGATCGCAGAAATCCGCGCGCAAGTCGGCACGGGCAAAGTGATTTGCGGGCTATCGGGCGGGGTCGACTCGGCGGTCGCCGCGGTGCTGATCCACGAGGCGATCGGCGACCAGCTGACCTGCGTGTTCGTCGACCACGGGCTGATGCGCAGCGGCGAGGCCGATCAGGTCGTCTCGTTGTTCCGCGGCAGCTACAATATCCCGCTCGTCCATGTGCAGGCCGAGACTCTGTTCCTGAACGGGCTCGCCGGTGTCACCGATCCCGAGGCCAAGCGCAAGTTCATCGGCAAGACCTTCATCGACGTGTTCGAGGCCGAGGCGAAGAAGATCGGCGGCGCCGAATTCCTGGCGCAGGGCACGCTCTATCCCGATGTGATCGAGAGCGTGAGCTTCACCGGCGGCCCTTCGGTGACGATCAAGAGCCATCATAACGTCGGTGGGCTGCCCGAGCGGATGAATTTGAAGCTCGTCGAGCCTTTGCGCGAATTGTTCAAGGACGAGGTGCGCGCTTTGGGGCGCGAGCTCGGCTTGCCCGATGCCTTTGTCGGCCGCCATCCCTTTCCGGGGCCGGGGCTCGCGATCCGCATCCCCGGCGAGGTGACCAAGGAACGCTGCGACATCTTGCGCAAGGCCGATGCGATCTATCTCGAGGAAATCCGCGCGGCAGGCTTGTACGACGCGATCTGGCAAGCGTTCGCGGTGCTGCTGCCGGTGAAGAGCGTCGGCGTGATGGGCGATGGGCGCACTTATGATTCGGTGCTCGCGCTGCGCGCGGTAACCTCGACCGACGGGATGACGGCCCAAGCGTTCGAATTCCCCGGCGGCTTCCTGCCGCGCGTCGCGACCCGGATCGTGAACGAGGTGCGCGGCATCAACCGCGTGACCTATGATTATACGAGCAAACCGCCCGGCACGATCGAGTGGGAGTGACGAAGACTCGCGACCCCGCGGGGCGGGGTCGCGGCTTCGTCACTCGGC
>LWDI01000083.1 GCA_002083475.1 Proteobacteria bacterium SG_bin5 | reverse complement strand
GGCCGAGCAGATAATTGTTGGTGACGTAATTCCAAATGAGATCGCGCCCGCGTAGCAGGTTGAAGGTCGCGGCCATATAGCGCCCGTCGAGATAGCCATCGGGCGACAATTGCTCGATCAACCGCAGCTGATCGTCATCGACGAAATTGAGCAATTCGCCCGCGCGCGAGAAATCGACCTGCGCGGTGAAGAAGGTCGCGCTGCGCACCTTGTCGGCCTGCCCGCGCGCGGCGAGCACCGCGAGCGTCGCGGCGAGCGTCGTCCCGGCGACGCAATAGCCGATCGCATGCACCGATTCGACCCCGAGCAGTTCACGCACGCTATCGATCGCGTCGATCTGCCCGCCCTCGACATAATCGTCCCAGGTCACGCCTTTCATCGTCGCATCGGCCGAGCGCCACGAGGCGACGAACACGGTGATCCCCTGATCGACCGCCCATTTGATGAAGCTCTTCTCGGGCGTCAGATCGAGGATGTAATAACGGTTGATCCACGGCGGGAAGATGATGAGCGGCGTCGCCAGCACGCGCTCGGTGGTCGGCGTATATTGGATCAGCTCATAGAGCGGCGTGCGCTTGACCACCTTGCCCGGGGTCGTCGCCAGCGTGCGGCCGATTTCGAACGCGCCGGGGTCGGTATGCGTCAACTGGCCCTTGGCGATGTCGTTCAACATGTTCTTGAGGCCGGTGAGCAGATTCTCGCCCCCCGTCTCGAGCGTCTTCTCGATCACCAGCGGGTTGGTCGCGGGAAAATTGGAAGGGCTCATCGCCTCGACGATGTTGCGCATCGCGAAGCGCAATTGCTCGCGCTGTTTCTCGTCGATCCCCTCGATCTGATCGACATTGGCGAGCATATGGTCGCTGATCAGCAAATAGCTCTGGCGAATCCAGTCGAACACCGGATTGTCGCGCCATTGCGGCGCCTTGAAGCGCTTGTCGCGCGCATGCTCGGGCTTTTCCTCGGCGGGCTCGGCGAGATCGGGGACGACGAGCCGCTGCCACAGCCGCATCGATTCGGTCCAGAAATCGCGCGCGCGCGCGATCGTCTGCGGGTCGGTGAAGCCGGGGATGATCGGCAGCGCGGGATTGTCTTCCAGCGTCTTGAGCCCGGCTTCGAGCATCATCTGCTGCGCGCGGCCCATCACCCAGGTCCAATGCTGCATGTCTTCCAGGCTGGGGAGCGGCGGTAGCGGCGGCGTCTCGGGGGTATCGGCCATGGGCGAGTCTGGGCTCCGGGTGGTTCGAACGCCCGCCTTAGCCGATCCCCGGAACCGCGTCATCGTCGCTCACCGTGGCAGGGCCGGCGCCCGTCGCGATCACGCCGGCCGCAGCGCGCCCGCGAACGCCTTGCCATAGCCGGCGACGATCTCGCCAATGGACTGGGGCTCGGCCCAGGCCGGCACCAAATCGCCATCGCCGTTGATCAAATCCCGCGCGCCCACCCAAGTGGTCACCGCGCCCGAAAAATAGGTCGCGAGCGTGCCCTGGCCGGGGCGAAACAGTCCCTCGGCCATGCCGATCAACAGGATTTTGGCCGCGATGGCGGGCTCCATGGCGCGATCGGGATCGTCGTAGAGTTGGCTGCCCATGCCAAGACGAGCGCCCATTTTCTTGTAATTGGCCGCGAAAGTCAGCTGGACATAGCCGCGCCCGAAATAGGATTTTCCGTTCCGCGCGGGCGCCGCATAGTTGGAGCGCCCCTTTTGCTTGCAATAGGCGGTGACGATGCGAATCGCTTGTTCGTCCGATGCCGCGTTCCCCTCGCGAACCGGAAGCATCCGCGCGCCGGTTTCGTGCCAAGCGGTGGCCAAGGCATAAGCGAGCCCGTCACGGTCGTCAAAATTCTTCAAACCTTCCCAAGCATCGAAAATCGCTTCGAAACCCTCTTTGCGGCTGGGATTCAAAAGCCTGCCATGAAGCTTGCTCGATGGGAAGTTTCCATAGAAATGGTCGCGATCTATTGCTTGCGCCATCGCATCTTCTCCCCGACTCCGCCCCGTCAAGACTTGAACGTAACGATATTCTAGAACCTGTCTAGTCGCGGTTGGACAGCGGGAGAGGCGAAGGATAGGATCGGCGACGATGTCCGACGAATTCTACCGCATCCGCCGATTGCCGCCCTATGTGATCGCCGAAGTGAACGCGATGCGCGCCGCGGCGCGCGCGGCCGGCGAGGACATCATCGATCTCGGCATGGGCAATCCCGATCTGCCGCCGCCGCCGCATGTGATCGAAAAGCTCGCCGAGGTCGCCGCCAAGCCCGACGCGCATGGCTATTCGGCGTCGAAGGGGATTCCGGGGCTGCGCCGCGCGCAAGCGGGCTATTACGCGCGCCGCTTCGGGGTCGAGCTCGATCCCGAGCGCGAAGTGGTGGTCACGCTGGGATCGAAGGAAGGCCTCGCCAATCTGGCGCAGGCGATCACCGCGCCGGGCGACGTGGTGCTCGCGCCCAACCCCAGCTATCCGATCCACACCTTCGGCTTCATCATCGCCGGCGCCACGATCCGCAGCGTGCCCACCACCCCCGACGAACGCTATTTCGAAGCGCTCGAACGCGCGATCGCCTTCACCGTGCCCAAGCCGAGCGTGCTGGTGATGGGCTATCCGTCGAACCCCACCGCCGAGACGGTCGACCTCGGCTTCTACGAGCGCGTCGTCGCCTTCGCGCGCGCGCACAAGCTTTGGGTGCTGTCTGACCTCGCTTATGCCGAAATCTATTTCGACGGCCGCCCCACCCCCTCGATCCTGCAAGTGCCGGGCGCGAAGGAGGTGGCGGTCGAGTTCACCTCCATGTCCAAAACCTATTCGATGGCGGGGTGGCGGATCGGCTTCGCGGTGGGCAATCCCACGCTGATCGCCGCGCTCACGCGGGTGAAAAGCTATCTCGATTACGGCGCCTTCACCCCCATTCAGGCGGCGGCGGTCGCGGCGATCAACGGGCCGCAGGACATCGTCGAGCAGAACCGCGCGCTCTATCACCACCGCCGCGACGTGCTGGTCGAGGCGTTCGGGCGCGCGGGGTGGGAGATTCCGCCGCCCGCCGCCTCGATGTTCGCCTGGGCGCCGCTGCCGCCCGCGCTCGCGCATCTGGGGAGCCTGGAGTTCGCCAAGCAATTGCTCACCCATGCCAAGGTCGCGGTGGCGCCGGGCGTCGGCTATGGCGAGAATGGCGAGGGCTATGTGCGCATCGCGCTCGTCGAGAATGAGCAGCGCCTGCGCCAGGCGGCGCGCAACGTGCGGCGCTATCTGGCGAGCATGGGGGTGAACGCCTCCGCGCAAGCGCGCTGATGTTCCTGTTTCGCGGGATCGAAAGCCATCCGCGCTCCTTCGCCAAGGCCGTCAGCTGGCGGGCATTGGGCAGCATCGACACGTTCGTGCTCGGGCTGATCTTCTCGGGCAGCATGAAGACCGCGGGCGCGATCGCGGGGACCGAGGTGATCACGAAGATCTTCCTCTTCTACGGCCATGAGCGGCTTTGGGCGCTGATCCCCTGGGGGCACCGGCGCCCTCCGGCGCGCGAGCAATCGGGCGAAGGTTGACGCCAGGGGCCGCACGCGGGCATCGCGCGCGGCATGACCCGCCCTGGCTTTCGCTTCTCCACCCGCTTCAAGGTCCGCTATGCCGAGATCGACGGGCAGAAGATCGTCTTCAACTCGCGCTATCTGGAATATGCCGATTATGCGGTGAGCGGATTTTGGGAGTGGACCGGCATGGCCGCGCTCGGCCCCGAATGGACGGCGGCCGAGTTCAACGTGCGCCACACCGAGATCGATTACCTTAGGCCCTTCACTTATGGCGACGAGATCGAGGCGTTCGTGCGCATCGCGCGCGTCGGCGGCACGAGCCTGACGCAGCGGTTCGAGCTGTGCCATGCGCTGACGGGCGAACTCCACTGCGTGATCGAGATGGTGATCGTTCATGTCGATCTCGACGCGGGGCGGCCCAAGCCGATCGAGGGCGCGGTGCGCGCCGCGCTCGAACGGCTGGCGGCGGGCGAAGGACCGCTCGGCTAGCCCCTTTTCGTCGTCCCCGCGAAGGCCTGGACCCCTGCGGGCTGGCCTTGCTCATCGGGGCGCGACTGGTCCGTGGGACAAAGAATTACCGCCAGCCAGAATGGATTCCCGCTTTCGCGGGAATGACGAGGGGGGGTGGAAGGTTTGCGCGGCGATGCAGTTCCTGCGCGGGCTTCGACGGGCATTACGATGGATTTCGGATGCGGTCCGCGCCGCGTTCCCGCCCCCTCCCCGTCGTCCCCGCGAAGGCGGGGACCCATTCCGGCTGGCCTTGCTCAATGGGGCGCCGCCGGTTGCTAGGACAGAGAACCCCCGCCAGACCGAATGGATTCCCGCTTTCGCGGGATCGACGGGGATTGCGCTAGGCGCGCGCCGCTATTCCGCCGCCAGCGCGCTCGGCGCGTCCTTCGCCACATCCTCGGGCAGCGACCACAGAAGGTCGCTCTTTTTGAGCACGCGCCCGTCCCAGCCATGGACCTCGACGCCGCGAATCGGCCGGCGGTCGCGCGCGTCGACCAGCACCGGCATCGCCGGCACCCCCGTTTCCCAACGCTCGCCCCATTGGCGCAGCGCCACCATCGTCGGCAACAGCGCCTCGCCCTTGCCGGTCAGCCGATATTCGATCTTGCGGCGATCCTCGGGCAGCGCGACGCGCGCCAAAATGCCGTGCTCGACCAGGCGCGCGAGGCGATTCGCCAGAATGTTGCGCGCGATGCCGAGTTCGGACTGAAATTCCTCGAAATGATGCAGGCCGTTGAATGCCGCGCGCAGGATCAGGAACGACCAGCGCTCGCCCATCGCCTCGAGCGCGGCGGGCAGGCTGCACTCGCGCAACGGTTCGCGTAAAGGATGGCGCGATTTGCCCTCCATCATCCCTTCCTAAATCATTTCGCGTCAGATTATAAGCGCTGACACGCTATTCGGGTTGCAATCGGCAACCTAATGGGGTAGGTAGCATATTGCAACGTATTTTGCGCTTGCGAAGAGCCGCTCGGCGGGATTAGCGCGGCGCGAAAGGGATGAGAGGATCGAATGACGCGCTTCTTTACCGTGGCGGCCGCGGCCGCTGGCCTGATGATCGCCCCCGCCGCCTTCGCGCAAGCCGGGACCTATTATACCGCCGTGCCGGTCGCCGCCCCCGCCAAGGCCTCGGTCATCACCTCGGGCACCTTGTGGAAATGCGCCGGCCCCGCCTGCAGCGCGCCCAAGAGCACGCAGCATGACGCGATCATGTGCCAGCTGGTGGTGCAGCGCGTCGGCGCGCTCAAGTCGTTCAGCGTGAACGGCCAGCCGTTCAACGCGGCCGAACTCGCCGAGTGCAATTCGCGCGCGGGCTGAGCCGCTGGCGTAAAGCGGGCAAGAACGGGGCGCGGCCGCGGCGGCGCCCCTTTTCATGTTGCAAAGCGGCACGGCGCGCCCCCAAATAACGCCCGTGCTGCGCCAATATGAACTGGTCGATCGGGTCCTGAGCTATGACCCGCAAGCCGATGAGGCGATGCTCAACCGCGCCTATGTGTTTTCGCTCCAGGCGCATGGATCGCAAAAGCGCGCGAGCGGCGATCCCTATTTCAGCCACCCGGTCGAGGTGGCGGGCATCCTCACCGATCTGAAGCTCGACGACGAAACGATCGCGACCGCGATCCTCCACGATACGATCGAGGACACGGTCGCCACCCCCGACGAGATCCACCGCCTGTTCGGCGCCAATGTCGCGCGGCTGGTCGATGGGGTGACCAAACTCTCGAAGATCGAGGCGCAGACCGAAAGCGAGCGCGCGGCCGAAAATCTGCGCAAATTCCTGCTCGCCATGTCGGACGATATTCGCGTGCTGCTGGTGAAGCTCGCCGACCGGCTGCACAATATGCGCACGCTCCATCACATCCCCAAGCCCGAGAAGCGGCGGCGGATCGCCAAGGAGACGATGGACATCTATGCCCCGCTCGCCGAGCGGATCGGCATGTATGAATTCATGCGCGAAATGCAGAGCCTGGCGTTTCGCGAGCTCGAGCCCGAGGCCTATGCCTCGATCAACCGCCGGCTCGAACTGCTCCACGCCGGCGACGAAGATCGCATCGCCAAGATTCGCGCCTCGCTCGAACAATTGCTCAAGCGCCACGGGGTCGAGGCGCATGTCTTCGGGCGCGAGAAACACCCCTATTCGATCTGGCGCAAGATGAACGAGCGCCACATCAGCTTCGAACAACTGAGCGACATCATGGCGTTCCGCGCGATCGTTCCCAATGAGGAGGATTGCTACCGCGCGCTCGGCCTCATCCACCGCCGCTGGCCGATGGTGCCGGGGCGGTTCAAGGATTATGTCTCCACCCCCAAGCGCAACGGCTATCGCTCGCTCCACACGAGCATCATGCACGCCGAAAATACCCGCGTCGAAATCCAGATCCGCACCGAGGCGATGCACGCCGAGGCCGAGCACGGCCTGGCCGCGCATTGGGCGTATAAGAGCGGCAAGGTCCGCCCCGACACGCAAGTGCGCTGGATCGCCGATCTCGTCGAAATCCTCGAGGCCGCCGAAAGCCCCGAAGAGCTGCTCGAACATACCAAGATGGCGATGTATGCCGATCGCATCTTCGCCTTCACCCCGCGAGGCGAACTGATCCAGCTGCCCAAGGGCGCGACCCCGATCGACTTCGCTTATGCGCTCCACACCGATTTGGGCGATCAAGCGGTGGGCGCGAAGATCAACGGCCGCGTCGTCCCCTTGCGCACCCATCTCGACAATGGCGACCAAGTGCAGATCCTGCGTTCCAAGGCGCAGCGGCCGCAGCCCGGCTGGCTCAATTTCGCGATCACCGGCAAGGCGCGCGCGGCGATCCGCCGCCATTTGCGGATCAAGGAACGTAGCGAGACCCAGGCGCTAGGGCGCAAGCTCTACGAAGCGATCACCAAGCAATTGCCGACCGCGCTCGCCGAGGGCGCGCTCGATGCCGCCGTCAAGCGGTTGAAGCTCGCCGACGAGGCCGCGCTGATGGAGGCGATCGCGCGCCGCCGCTTGACCGATTTCGAAGTGATGGAAGCGCTCATGCCCGGCAGCGCCGAGGGGCTGACGCGCGGCACCGACCAAGTCTCGCTCCCGGCGAACGTCGCGATCTCGATCAAGGGACTCACCCCCGGGGTGGCCTTCGATCTCGCCGAATGCTGCCACCCGGTGCCCGGCGACCGCATCGTCGGGCTGCGGCGGCCCAATGAAGGCATCGAGGTCCACCGCATCGATTGCCCGATGCTGATCGATTCGGACGATGCCGATTGGGTCGATCTCGCCTGGGGGGATCGCACCGAGGGGGCGGTCGCGCGGCTGTCGGTCGCGCTCAAGAACGAGCCCGGCGCCTTGGGCGTGGTGGCGACGATCATCGGAGCGCACAAGGCGAACATCATCAACATGCGGCTCGACAATCGCGACACCGGCTATCACACCAACATCTTCGACGTGGAGGTGCGCGACGTGGTGCATCTGACCCGGCTGATCGGCGCGCTGCGCGCCGCCGACGCGGTGAGCTTCGCCGAGCGGGGATAGGGCTCGCTTACGTGCGATGAGCTTGCCCCTTGAACCGGGGGCCGACTGCCAAGCATCGGCGGAAGAACGGCGGGACCCCGGCTCAAGGCCGGGGTGACGGCCATTGCCAATTCGGCGAGCCGGTCCCCCTCACGTCCGCGCGCCCGGCCGGTCGAGCAGCGCGCGGATGCGGGTGTTGAGATCGTGGCGGCGATAGGGCTTGCGCACCAGTTCGAAACTCCGCCCGCCCTCGTCGAGCGCCTCGTCCGAATAGCCGGTGGTGAGCAGGATCGGCAGCTTCGGGAAATCGCGCCGGATCTGATGCGCGAGCATCACCCCGTTCATCCCGCCCGGCATCAGGATATCGCTGAACACCAGCGCGAAATCCTGGTCGCGCGCGAGAATGTCGAGTGCGGCGCGCGCGTTGCTCGCATGCACCACGCTATAGCCCAAATCCTCGAGCAGCGCCTGGCCGAGCTGCGCGACCTCGCTCTGATCCTCGACCATCAGCACCCGCTCGACCGCGCGCGCGTGGCGCGTCGCCTGGGCGAGCCCCGCGCGATCGGGAATGCCGGTCGCGCGCGGGAAATAGAGCGTGAAACAGGCGCCGCCGTCGGGCTGGTTATGCACTTTCGCCAGCCCGTTCGACTGGCGCATGAAGCCATAGACCATCGCGAGCCCGAGCCCCGTACCCTTGCCCACGCCCTTGGTCGAGAAAAAGGGATCGAACACCTTGTCGATGATCTGGGGCGGAATGCCCGGGCCGCTGTCCCCAATCTCGACGACGACATATTCGCCGGGCTCGAGATTGGCCGGGCGACCGTCATGCCGGCGGATCACCTCGTTGCGCGTCTTGATCGTCACCGTCCCGCGCCCTTCGGTGGCATCGCGGGCGTTGTTCAGGATGTTGAGCAAGGCGAGTTCGGCCTGCACCGGATCGACCCGGCAGTTCCACAGCTCATCGGCCAGATCGCAGCGCAGCCGCAGCCCGTCGCCCAGCGTCCGCTCGATCACGGGGCGGAAATCATTGATCAGCGTGTTGAAATTGAGCAGCCGGTCGCGCAGCTCCTGCTTGCGCGCGAAGGCGAGCAATTGCTGGGTAAGCGTCGCGCCGCGATTGGCCGCGCTGGTGATCGCCTCGAGCGCGCGTTGCGCGGGGCGATCGGCGGCGTCGATCCGGCCTTCGAGCATATCGGCATAGCCGATGATCACTTGCAGCAGATTGTTGAAATCATGCGCGATGCCGCCCGTCAGATGCCCCACCGCCTCCATCTTCTGCGCTTGGTGGAGCGCTTCCTCGGCCTCGCGCCGGCGCGAAATATCGAGCTGGCTCGCGAAGAAATAGAGCAATTCGCCATCATTGTCATAGATGGGCGAGATGAACAACGCGTTCCAGAAAGTCGATCCGTTCTTGCGATAATTGAGCAGCTCGACCGAGACTTCCTCGCGCCGCGCGATCGCGTTGCGAATTTGGGTGACGACCTCGCGATCGGTTTCGGGGCCTTGCAGGAAGCGGCAATTGAGCCCAACGATTTCGGACTCGGCATAGCCACTCATATAAGTGAAGGCTTCGTTGCAGAAGATGATCGGATTGTCTGGCTGGTGCGGATCGGTGACGATCATCGGCATCCGCGTCGTGCTGACGGCGGCGAAGAAAATGTCCGACGGCGCCCGGTGCGGCGGCCGGGGGTCGCTGATCGGCGGCGAAGGGGAAAGCGGCGCGGAAAGCGAGTCGCCGCCGTCAGAGTCGTTTTGCATCGCGATGCAAACGCGGTGCCCCCCGCACGGTTCCGCGCGGCGGTGTGAAAAGCGGGCGAATTTCGGCGGTTAGCCGCTTAGGCTTAGCGCGTGGTGATGCGTTCGATCTCGCGCGCGACCATCGCCTCGACGATTTCGGGCAGGTTCGCATCGAGCCATTCGCGCAGCATCGGGCGCAGCAATTCGCGCACCAGCCCTTCGAGCGTGCCGTCGCTCTCGGGCTCGGGCTTCACCATCAGCCGCGCGAGATTGTCGAGCGCGCCGCGCGCGGCGGCGGCGGTGCGCGGCGAGGCGATCGCGGCGATTTCGGGCTCGGCGGGCGCGCTCGGCACGGCAGGCGCGGGGCGCGCGGTGGGGCGGGTGATCGGCATCGGCGCGGGCTCCGGCTCGGCAGGGCTATCGGCGAGCGGATCGCTCAGCTCGAGCACTTCGTCGCGCGCGGGTCGCGCGGGCGTCGCGCGCCGCCGGGGCGCATCGCCTTCCTCGGCGATGATCCGCTTGATCGACGAAAGAATATCTTCCATCGACGGTTCCGCGCTCAGATCCGCCATGCGCATGCCTCGCACAATCGATCGCCCCTAATCGATCACCGTTGAGGCTTTGTTCCTGACGCATCATTGGTGCGCGAGTCAATTGGGTTCGTGAGCACGGGGTCTAGGGGTTTTACCACGTCGCTCGTCTGCGCGGGCGTATTGGCGGTGCTGGTCGCGACCGGCTTGGGCGCGGGATCTTCGTCCCAATCGAAGATGCGATTGCGCACGCGCTTGTAATTGACCGTCGGGTCATAAAGCGCGCCGCCGTCCAGCCCCAGATCCTTCGCCTCGGCACGGCCCATCGCCGCGAGCACCGCGAAGCCCGCGACATAGGCATCGCGCCGCGCGGTGACGAGGGTGACTTGCGCGTTGAGCAATTCCTGCTCGGCGTTCAGCACCTCGATCACGGTGCGGTTGCCCACGCTATTCTCCGCGCGCACGCCTTCCAGGGCGAGCTTGTTGGCGCTCAGCGCTGCTTCGGCCGAGCGGATCACTTCGAGCGAGGCGCGGTACGAAGCGAAGGCCGATCGAGCTTGCGACACGATGCCGCGTTCGGACTCGGTCAACTGCTCATAGGCTTGGCTCTGGCGGGCCTGCGCCTGGCGGACGCGCGCCGCGGGGGCGCCGCCCTGATAGAGCGGCAGCGTGAGCCGCAGGCCAAACTGCGCGGTGCGATCGAATTGGGGGGGCGCCGGGTTGTTGCCAACTGCGCGAAGCGTGCCGAGGAAATTGGTGTAAGTGCCCTGCGCAAAGGCATCGATCGTCGGCTTCTTGGTCGCCCGCGCGGTCTTGATGTCATACCCGCTCGCCTCGAGTGCCTTGCGCGCCGCAAGCAGCGCGGGATTTTCCGCGAGCGCGATGCGGACGGCGGCATCGGGATCGCCGGGAAGATTGGGCAGCGGCGGCGGCGTGTCGAGCTCGCCCGGCGGCGTGCCGACCAGCCGCACGTAATTCTCACGGCTCGCGATCAGGCGCGATTCGGCCGTGCGCAATTGACTCTCCGCAAGCGCGAGCCGCGCTTCGGATTGGGCGACATCGGTGCGCGTCAGGTCGCCCACCTGAAACCGGTCCCGCGACGCCTGGAGATTGACATCGAGCACGCGGACATTCTGCTGATTGAGCTGGACCAACGCTGAATCGCGCACCACGTCCATATAAGCGGCAACGACCGCGGTGAACAAATCGGCCTCGGTGCCGCGCAGCGCCGCCCGGCCTCCCTCGACACGAACCTTGGCGGCCGCGATCCCATTTTTCACGGCACCGCCCGAATAGAGCGGATAGGTAAGGCTCGCCTGCGTCTGGCTGATCCGCGACGGCGCGGTGAAAGCGGTAATCGGCAGCACGACGTTTTCGCTATAGGTGCTCTGCAACTGAACGTTGGGCAAAGCGCTGGCGCGCTGGAGCGGCACATTCTCGTCGAGCGCGCGGACATTGGCGCGCTGCGCCTCGAGCGTGGGATTGGTGCGGTACGCGGCCTCGAGCGCCTCGCGCAGCGTTTCGGCCGAGGCCGGGGCGACCACCCCTGGCACCAGTGCGGCGGCGACCAGCAGCTTCGATTTCGACCGCATTCCGAACCGTTCCAACCCCGTCACACCGATGTCCTTAAGTCGTTCAAAAGCTGAAGGCCGGCGGTCGCGCGAACCCCGGCAAGGGCGCGGCTTCGATATCGGCGAAATCGGCGAGCCCGAACCCGCCCGGCGTGCGCCGCCCGACGCACAACCGCGAGACGCCGCGATCGTTGATGCCGGTGACGAGCCGCCCCTCGATTTCGAGCTGCTCGATCAGCGCCGGCGGCACTTGCTCGATCGCGCCATCGACGAAGATCAGATCATAAGGCGCGCCTGCCGCATGCCCCGCGGCGAGCGGTCCCGCGACCAGCGCCACCCCGCTCTCGGCGAGCGCCTCGGCGGCGAGCGCGTGGAGCGTCGGCGAGACTTCGAGCGCGGTCACGCGCGCGGCGAGCCGGGCGAGCACGGCGGCGGCATAGCCCCCGGCGGCGCCGACCACGAGTACGCGATCGCTGGCGCGCACCCGCGCCTCGGTGAGCAGGCGCCCGGTCGCGATCGGCGGATTGGCGATCCGCCCTTCGCCGAGCGGCAGCGCGGCATCGCTATAGGCGACCGCGGCGAGCGCCGCCGGCAGATAGCGTTCGCGCGGCACGATCGCCATCGCATCGACCACCGCCGCGTCGTTCACCGCATTGGGGCGCAACTGGCTCGCCACCATCGCCTGGCGCATCGTGGCGAAACGGCCTTGATCCAGCGTCATGTCCATCGGTCTCCCTTGGCATAGCTGTGTTATCTATGCAATACAGTAAATCATCTGAGCGCTTGTATCGGCTCCACCGCGCCGCGCCAAGCGGCGGCGGCGGGCGCAACGCGGTTGACACCGGGCGCCGGGCGCCGCATGGAGCCGCGCTCCGGCCCGATGGCGGAGTGGTGACGCAGAGGACTGCAAATCCTTGTACGCCGGTTCGATTCCGGCTCGGGCCTCCAGAACGACCCCGATCGATGTCGCGCTTGCCCGATCTGGGCGGGGGCTCGCCCGCGCCTCGGCCGGCGCGACACGGCGCGGATGCTGGAAAAGCGCGTCATCGCCGCACCGCGCGTGCTCGATCGCGCTCGGCTGGTTCACGAAACCGTAATCATTGTGCCATCGTAACGTTGCAATCCGGCAATAACGGCCCCCCAACGACCCCGAATCGACGGGGCGATGTTGGGGGATTACACCATGAACTGCTCGATCACGCGCGGGCGCGTGCGCGCCGGCGCGCGCGCGTTGTTGCTCGCCAGCGGCTGTTTCGCCGCGCTCACCGCGACCAATGCCCAGGCCCAGGCGCCGACCGGCGACGGCCCGCCCGCGCAAAAGCCGGCCGGCGACACCACCACGATCGAAACCGCGACCGGCGACGAAGTCGTCGTCTCGGGCACCCGCCCGATCCGCGAATCGCAGGACGCCGCGCTGCGGCTGCAAAAATCGTTCGACTCGCTCGTCAGCGTCGCCTCGTCCGACGCGGTCGGCCGCTTGCCCGACCAGAATATCGCCCAGGCCGCCGGCCGCCTGCCCGGCATCGCGGTGCAGCGCGACCAGGGCCAGGCGCGCTATCTTTCGATCCGCGGCGCGCCGCTCAACTGGACGACGGTCGCGTTCGACGGGATCAACGTCGTCAGCGCCGAAGGCCGCGACACCCGCTTCGACTCGATCCCCTCGGCGATCGCCGCGCAGATCGTGGTGCGCAAGGCGGTGACGCCCGACCTCACCGCCGAGACGATCGCCGGCCAGGTCGATATCCGCACCCGCTCGGCGCTCGATTATCGCGACGTCCACGCCGCCTTCCGCGCCGGCGGCGGCTATAACGATCTCGGCGGCGGCACCGAATTCGAAGGCACCGCCGTGCTCAGCAAGCGCTGGAACACCGGCATCGGCGACATCGGCGTGCTCGTGTCGGGCACTTATTATCAGCGCAAGATGGCGACCGACAATTTCGAAACCGATTGGGAAGAAGTGACGCAGGATCAGCGCCCCGCCCTGCCCGGCCAAGTCGGCCCGCGCTTCTGGGCGCGCGAGACCGAGAACAAGCTCTACCGGCTGAAGCGCGCCAATTACAGCAGCACCATCCGACTCGATTGGCAGCCCAATGACGATCATCGGCTGTTCGCCTATTCGATCTACACCGCTTTCACCGACGACGAGCTGCGCTGGAACGGGATTTACGATTTCGACGATCAGCAGAGCCGCGTCCCGACCTCGACCGCGCCTTGCCCCGCCGTGCCGACGCTCGCGCCCAACACCACCGGCTATGCCGATATTTGCGCGGGCAACACGCCCTATCTCGGCATCGTCAACGGCATCGACATCAACTATAACGCCTTGTCGCGCGAGTTCCTGCAATCGGTGCAGGTGAACACGATCGGCGGTGATCATGAATTCGGGCCCTGGGAAGTCAGCTGGCGCGGCAATTATACCCGCTCGGTCGACGATCGCTCGGCGCCGGCGCAAATCAACTACGAAAGCCCGGGCTTCGGCACTAACGGCGTCGGCGCGGTCAACCGGCCTTCGGTATTCTATGATCTGCGCAATCCCGAACAATCCTTCGTCCAGCTGTTCCGCACCAATCGCGCCGCCAATGGCGTGCTTTCGGCGGGCGCGCGGGTGACCCAGTTCGAGGATTTCCCGCTGCCGCTCACCCGCATCCGCGGGCTGCGCGCGCAGGACGACACCGATGCCTATACCGGCCGGCTGGTGCTCGCGCGCCGCACCGGCATTTTCGGCGACACCAAATTCACCGCCGGCTTCCAATATGATCAGCGCACCAAGCGCTCGGTCGAATCGCTGCTCGACGTGAACCCGGCGACGGTGATCAACGGCGTCAACGTGATCCAGGCGCAAGCGATCCCGACCGATATCAACGCGATTACCATTCCGCAGCCCTATCTCGGCCAATTGCCGCTCGGCTTCAACTTCCGCTATTTCTCGCAAACCGCGATCCGCAACCTGGTCGAACGCGCGGCGCGCAACGCGCCCTATGTGTTCCAGCAAGGCAATTTCTATCAGGTTAGCGAGGAAGTCTATTCGGGTTGGGCGATGGCGAACAGCAAGTTCGATTGGGGTAACATCGTCTATGGCGTGCGCGTCGAAGGGGTGAACAACACCGGCGTCGCCTTCGGCCAGAACCCGCGCGGCGGCGCGGCGGTGCTGACGACGGTCAGCAGCGGTTCGATCGCGGCCTATCCCAGCATCCACGCCAATTGGAACGTCACCGACGAGCATAAACTGCGGCTGTCGTTCAGCACCGGCGCGTCGCGCCCCGATTATCCGCTGCTTCGCCCGAACTTCACTTTCAACGACGCGAATATGACGATTTCGGGCGGCAACCCCTTCCTCCAGCCCGAGCGCGCGCGCGGTGTGGACTTTTATTGGGAATATTATCCCACGACCGGCGGCTTCGCCTCGCTCGGCGCTTTCTATCGCGACGTGAGCGGGGTGTTGTTCGGCTCGACCCGCCAATTCGGCTCGGACGTGCTCAACATCCCGGGCGTCGATCGTTCGCAATATCAGTTCAGCACCACCGTCAACGGCGGCGGCGGCTATATCTATGGCGTCGAAGCCTCGCTCGCGCTGCAAGTGGACGATGTCGACAAGTCGAACAGCTGGTTGGGCGGCTTCGGCATCCAGATGAACGGCGTGCTCAACCGCAGCCAGGCGACCACGCCCGACGGCCGCCGCGTGCGCCTGCCCGGCACCTCGGACTATGTGCTCAACGTCGGGCCTTATTACGAAAAATACGGCCTGTCGGTCCGCTTCCAATATCAATATCGCTCGGATTGGCTCGACGGCCTGGGCGACAATACCACCGGCGGCGACATTTATTGGGCGGCGGACGACGAAATCGACGTCTCGGCGCGCTATGCCGTCACCAAGAATTTCGAAGTCTATTTCGACGGCTCGAACCTGCTCAACGGCCCGGGCCGCCGCTATGCGGGCATCTCGGCGCGCACGATCGAGTTCGAGAAATTCGGCCGCCGCTTCGTCGGCGGGGTGCGGATCACCTTCAACTAAAAGCGTTCCCCCTGAGGGCAACTCGCCCGGCATGCCCCCGTGCATGCCGGGCTTTTCTTTGCCCGCGCGCGCGCTAGGCTCGCGCCTCATGATCCACGCCCGCCTGCTCCCGCTCGCCCTGCTGCTCGCCAGCCCCGCCGCCGCGCAATCGGGGGATAGCGAGGCGCAACGCTGGGCCGCCGCCGCCGAGGCGAGCAGCATCGTCCGTGACGATTGGGGCATCGCCCACGTCCGTGGCAAAAGCGACGCCGACGCGGTGTTCGCGATGATCTATGCCCAGGCCGAGGATGATTTCCCGCGCATCGAGCGCAACTATCTCGTCGCGCTCGGCCGGCTGGCGGAGGCCGAAGGCGAGGCGGCGCTGTGGCAAGATCTGCGCCAGCGGCTGTTCCGCGACGAAGGCGACTTGCGCCGCGCTTATGGCGACAGCCCCGCCTGGCTGCAGCGGCTGATGATGGCCTGGGCCGATGGGCTGAACTTCTACCTCGCGCGCCACCCGCAAGTCACCCCGCGCGCGATCAAGCATTTCGAACCCTGGATGGCGCTCGCCTTCAGCGAGGGCAGCATCGGCGGCGACATCGAGCGTGTGCCGCTCGACGCGCTCCAGGCCTTCTACACCGGCGAACAAATCGCCTTCGTCCCGCCCCAACTCGCCGAGCCCAAGGGATCGAACGGCATCGCGATCGCCCCGCGCCTGACCAAGGACGGGCAGGCGCTGCTGCTCATCAACCCGCACACGAGCTTCTATTTCCGCGCCGAACAACAAGTGTCGAGCGACGCCGGGCTCAATGCCTATGGCGCGGCGACCTGGGGGCAGTTCTTCATCTATCAGGGGTTCAACGAGCGGCTAGGGTGGATGCACACGTCGAGCGGGGTCGACAATGTCGATCTCTTCGCCGAACGCGTCAGCCGCGAACGCGGACGGCTGACCTATGTCTATGGCCGCGAACGCCGTCCGCTGCGCACGCGCGCGATCAGGGTGAAAGTGAAGACCCCCGCCGGCATGGTCGAGCGGCGCTTCACCGGCTATTTCACCCACCACGGCCCGATCGTCGCGCGCGAGGGCGATCGCTGGATCGCCGCCGCGCTGATGAACCGCCCGATCGCGGCGCTCGAGCAAAGCTTCCTGCGCACCAAGGCGAGCGATCTCGCCGATTTCACCACCATTGCCGAGCGCCGCGCGAACAGCAGCAACAACACGATCATCGCCACCGCCAAGGGCGAGATCGCGCTGCTCGTGCCGCAATTCATGCCCAAGCGCGACGATCGCTTCGATTATCGCGGCGTCGTCGACGGCAGCGACCCGGCGACCGACTGGCAAGGCCTGCACGGCCTCGCCGAGCTGCCGCGCCTGATCGATCCGCCGAGCGGCTGGGTGGTCAACACCAACAACGCGCCCTGGACCGGCGCGGGCGCGGGCAGTTTGAACGCGAGCGCCTATCCACGCTATTTCGACACGGTGGGCGAGAACGCGCGCGCCGAACATGCGCTCGCGCTGCTCGGCAAGGAGCGCGACTGGACGATCGAAACGCTCCGCGCCGCCGCTTATGATCCCGCGCTCCCCGCCTTCGATCGCCTGTTGCCGCCGCTGATCGCGGCTTGGCGCGCGCTCCCCGCCGCCGATCCGCGCCGCGCCGCGCTCGCCGAACCGATGGCGCTGCTGGAAGGCTGGGACCGGCGCTGGGGGACCGAGTCGGTGCCGACGACGCTCGCGGTGCATTGGGGCGAGGCGCTCGCCGCGCGGGTGCCGGCGGCGGGGGACGAGAAGAGCTTCAGCCTCACCCATCTCGATCGGATGGCCGCCGCGCCCGCCGAGGCCCAGTTCGCCGCGCTGGAGAACGCGCTCGCGACGCTGCGGGCCAAGGCGGGCGATTGGCGGGTGGCCTGGGGCAAGCTCAACCGCTTCCAGCGCCCCGCGCCGGGCGGCGGCTTCGATCCGGCGGCGGCGAGCGTGCCGGTCGGCTTCACCTCGGCGATCTGGGGCTCGCTCGCGAGCTTCGGCACCGTCTCACCAGCGGGCAGCGGCCAGCGCTTCGGCGTGCTCGGCAATAGTTTCGTGAGCGTGGTGCAGTTCGGGCCGAAGCTGCGCGCGGTCGCGGTGACGGCGGGCGGCGAAAGCGGCGACCCCGCCTCGCCGCACTTCAACGACCAGGCCGAACGCTATGCGAGCGGCCGCCTGCGCCCGGTTTATTTCTACGAAAGCGACCTGATCGGCCATATCGCCCGGCGCTACCACCCCGGGCGCTGAATCCTTACCCGGCGCGCGCTTCGTCCCAGCGCGGGACAGCGCGAATCTCGGGGGTCAAAGCGTCGCCGATTTGCGCTACTTGGGCGCGCGTGAGCGGGATCAGGGCACCACGAGCGCGATTGCGTTGGGCGAGCGGCATCGCGCTCGGCTTCGCCGCGTGCCTGGGCTATTCGGGGCAAGCGGCGATCCGCGCGATCATCGATCATCTGCCCGAGGATCAGCCGGCGCCCGCGCGCGGCTATGAAGCGCAGGATCATTTCCCCGGCGCCGCGCTGCTTTATGACGAGGACGCGGCCCTGGCGCCGATCGCCGCGCCCGCCCCCGGCGCGACCGGCACCGCGCCGCTCCCCGCGCTTCCCGCCTTCGCCGCCGCGCTGCCGATCGACACCAGCATCCGCCCGGCCGCGCCGTTCAGCGTGGCGGCGGCGAGCCCGCTCGATCGCGGGCGCGCGCTCGATTGCCTGGCGACCGCCGTTTATTACGAAGCGGCGAACGAGCCCGATGCCGGGCAACGCGCGGTGGCGCAGGTGGTGCTCAACCGCGTCCGCCATCCGGCGTTTCCGAACACCGTGTGCGGCGTCGTTTATCAGGGGTCGGAGCGCGCCGGCTGCCAGTTCAGCTTCGCCTGCGACGGGGCGATGGCGCGCGCCCCGTCGCGCGCGGGCTGGGCGCGCGCGCTGCGCACCGCCGCGCTGATGCTGGGCGGTTTCGTCGAGCCGAGCGTGGGCGAGGCGACGCATTATCATACTTATGCCGTCACCCCGGCGTGGAACCGGCAGATGGTGATGACGGCGGCGATCGGCGCGCATTTCTTCCACCGCTGGCAGGGCTTTTGGGGCACCCCCGCCGCTTTTACCCGCGCTTATCACGGCGGCGAGCCCTTCCCCGGCCCGCACGCGCGGATCGCCGCGCCGGCGCCGCCCGCGCCGATGGTGGCGGCGCTCGCGGCGCCCGCGACACCGGTGACGCCGCCCGCGCAAATCCAGCCCGCTTATGCCGAAAGCGGCACGCCGGTCGCCGGCGCCGGGACGCTGCCGGAGAGCCAGATCCTCGACAAGTGGAAGGACAGCGGCAAGCCGCTTCGGTGAGGGGCCCGGTTGTCGCCTCGCGCCGTCACCCCGGGCTTGGCCCGGGGTCCACGGTCATGCCAGGCCTTGCGCGCGCAAAGCCTGGAGCCCCAGTGGATGCCGGACCAAGTCCGGCATGACGATCGAACGTGGTGGTGGGTCGACCATGACCAGGTCGACGCCGTTTCGGGACCATCAAATGCCGTCGCCCGGGACTCGAGCCGGGGCTTGGCTTCTTCTTCGGCGGTCGCAAGGCAGCCTAGCCCCGGATCAAGTCCGGGGCGACGGGGATCATGATGAGCACGACCAGCTCTAATAACTCCGCCCGACCAGCACGCGTTCGACCGCGGGCGCGCCGGTGAAGATGCACGTCCCTTGCGCGGGCGCCGCGTCGAGCGGAACGTTGCGCAGCGTGAGTTTCAGCGCCTTCAGCTTTTCCACCGCTGCCTCCAGCGCCGCCCCCGTCGGCCGCGACCAATTCACCTCGAGCCAGCCCGGCTTTTCGACGCTTTCGGCGAAATAGGCCGCCAGCCCCTCGAAATCCGCCACGTCGCGGCGGATATTGGCGTCGAGCCGCGCCTTGGCCTCGGCGTAAAGCGCCTGTTGCACCTCGCCCAGCATCGCCGCCGCGCCGCCGACGAAGGCGTCGCGCGCGACCACCGCGCTATCGAGCTTGCCGTCGTCGCGGTAGAGCCGGTCGCGGCGGATCACGCTGACGTTGCCCGCCGCCACGTCGCGCCCGCCGACCTCGATCACGATCGGCGCGCCCTTTTTCACCCAGCCCCAGCGCTTGGTCGCGGCCTTGGCGGGCTTCAAATCGAGCAGGCAGCGCAGCGGCTCGCCGAACGCCGATAGCGCGGCGAGTTCGGCCTGGAGCGCGCGGCAATAATCGATCACCGCCGCGTCCTCGGGGCCGTCGCGCAGCAGCGGCACGATCACGATCTGCCAGGGGGCGAGGCGCGGCGGCACGCGCAGGCCGTCGTCATCGCCATGCACCATGATGATCCCGCCGATCATCCGCGTCGACATGCCCCAGCTCGTCGTCTGGGCGAGTTCGAACACGCCTTCCTTGTTCTGGAAGCGGATGTTCTGCGCCGCCGAGAAATTGGTGCCGAGGAAATGCGAGGTGCCGGCCTGCAAAGCCTTGCCGTCCTGCATCATCGCCTCGATCGAATAAGTCGCGACCGCGCCGGGGAAGCGTTCGTTCTCGGGCTTTTCGCCGGCGATCACGGGGAGCGCCGCGCACTCCTCGGCGAAGCTGCGATAGACTTCCAGCATCTTGAGCGTTTCTTCACGTGCCTCCTCGGGCGTCGCATGCGCGGTATGGCCTTCCTGCCACAGGAATTCGGCGGTGCGCAGGAACATGCGCGTGCGCATTTCCCAGCGCACGACGTTCGCCCATTGGTTGATCAGCACGGGCAGATCGCGCCAGCTCTGCACCCAACGCGCGAAGGCGGTGCCGATCACCGTCTCGGACGTGGGGCGCACCACCAAAGGTTCTTCGAGCTTGGCCTCGGGATCGGGCATCAGCCCGCCCTTGCCGTCGGCGATCAGCCGGTGGTGGGTGACGACCGCCATCTCCTTGGCGAAGCCCTCGACATGTTCGGCCTCGCGCTCGAAATTACCGAGCGGGATGAAGAGCGGAAAATAGCAATTCTCATGGCCGGTCGCCTTGATGCGATCGTCGAGCAGGCGCTGGATGCGCTCCCAAATGCCATAGCCCCAGGGGCGGATCACCATGCAGC
>LWDI01000082.1:22300-22648 GCA_002083475.1 Proteobacteria bacterium SG_bin5 | reverse complement strand
TCGCACCCGCGCCGCGCCCCATGCCCCGCGCCAAGCCGATCGCGGCGCGGCCGGCGCCGCGCGTCGTCCCGCCGACCGCGCTGCCCCCGGTCGAGCCGCTCGAGGTGCAACCGCTCACGCCCGCCGAGGCCGTGGCGTTCAACGCCGCGATCCCCTTCTCCACCGCGCCCAACCCGCCCGCGCGCCCCTTCCGCGCGCCCGAGACCGGCGAGTCGCTCGCCCGCGCGATCGATTGCCTGGCGGCGGCGACACTTTATGAAGCGGGCGACGACGCCGTGGGCGAGCGCGCGGTCGCGCAAGTCGTGCTCAACCGCGTGCGCCACCCGGCTTTCCCCAAGACGATCTGCG
>LWDI01000082.1:0-22119 GCA_002083475.1 Proteobacteria bacterium SG_bin5 | reverse complement strand
CCCTATTGGCAGGCGAGCCTCGACAAGGTGAGCGCGGTCGGCACGCATTTGTTCTTCCGCTGGAGCGGCTGGTGGGGGACGCCTGGCGCGTTCAACCGGGTGGTGAGCCGCGACGAGCCCGCGATCAAATTGCTCGCCGCTTATTCGCCCGCGCACCGGCTCGCGCTGGGCTTGGCCGAGGGCGAGGCGGCGCCCGACACGACGAGCGCCGCGCTGCCCGATGCCTTTCCGGCGGTGCCCGATCATCCCAATGAATTCATCCTCGGCCTGGGGCGCGGCGTGCCGGGCGAGGACCTCCCCGATCTCGCCGACAAGGCCTGCGGCGCGCGGCCCTTTTGCAAGGTGATGATCTGGGTGGGCGACAAGGCGCCCGACGGCCTCCCGCTGACGACGGGCGAGATCAGCCGGATGGCGTTCAGCTATTTGCGCGATCGCAGCACCGGGTTCGACAAGCGCTTGTGGAACTGCAAACGCTATCTGCGCCCCGATCCGCTGCAATGCATGCGCGCGCAGGTGCTGGTCGAGACCGGCGGGCTGCTGATGGGGAAACCCGAGCTGCTGGTGCCCAAGCCCGAGTTGACGCCCGAGGCGAAGGAGCGTTTTTCGGGGCGGTTGATGCCGGCGGCGAAGGAATAGCGGGGGTTTTCGCGCGGGCCGTTTTTGGGTTCACGCGGAGGCGCGGAGGAGGTTCCGCCGGAAGCTCCCGGTTCTGAAGCGTCGTGATGGTTCGTGCGTTTTTTTGGTTCGCGCAGAGGCGCGGAGGACGCAGAGAGCGCCAAGTCGAGGCGTCGCTCCCGATCTTCTTCGCGCCGTAGGCGCCTTAATCAATCTCGATGAAGGGCGCTTCGCGCCGACTCGAGCCTCATGATCCTCTGCGCCTTTGCGTCCTCCGCGCCTCTGCGCGAATCAAAAAACCTCCGCGCCTCCGCGCCTCCGCGCGAACCAAAAAAGGCGGGAGCCGCAGCCCCCGCCCTCGATCATCAAGCCGCCTCGAACAGCCGCGGCTCGAGCGCCATCACCGCGTCCGCGCCCGCTTCCACCTTGCGGCGCAGCGTCAGCGTTTCGGGCAGGATGCGCTCGGCGAAATAGCGCGCGGTCACCAGCTTTGCGTTCAGGAAATCGGCATCGCCCTCGCCCGCGGCGAGCAGCCGCTGCGCCGCCGTCGCCATTCGCAGCCACATCAGCCCCAGCGCGACCACGCCCATCAAATGCATATAAGGATGCGCGCCGGCGCCGACGTGATTGGGGTTCTGGAACCCCTTTTGCATGAAGAACATCGTCGACGCCTGCAGATCGCCGAGCGCGG
This sequence comes from Proteobacteria bacterium SG_bin5, assembly GCA_002083475.1. Classification (GTDB taxonomy): domain Bacteria; phylum Pseudomonadota; class Alphaproteobacteria; order Sphingomonadales; family Sphingomonadaceae; genus Sphingomonas. The sequence goes on along the minus strand of LWDI01000082.1, from coordinate 20,813 downwards.
CTTCGAGCCGGCCGGCGAAATCGGCGAGCTGCGCGTCGCCCTTGGCCGCCGCGATCTCTTCGCCCGCGATTTTGAAGAACAGCTGCACCGCGCGCCCGCCGTTCAGCGCCAGCTTGCGCCCGACCAGGTCCATCGCCTGAACCCCATTGGTTCCTTCATAGATCATCGCGATGCGCGCGTCGCGGACATACTGCTCCATGCCCCATTCGGCGATATAGCCATGGCCGCCATAGACTTGCTGAGCATTGGTCGCGATTTCATAGCCCTTGTCGGTGCCATAGCCCTTGATGACGGGGGTGAGCAGCCCGATCAGATCATCGGCCTGCTGACGCTCCTCGTCGCTCGCGCCGAAATGAGTGAGATCGACCTGCAGCGCGCCCCACAGGCAAAGCGCGCGAAGCCCCTCGGTGATCGCCTTGGCCTCCATCAGCATCCGGCGGACGTCGGGGTGGACGAACAAAGTGTCGGCCTTTTCGCCCGGCTCGGCGGCGCCGGTGAGCGCGCGGCCCTGGCGGCGATCATGCGCGTACTGCACCGCGTTCTGATAGGCGGTCTCCGCGACCCCCAGCCCCTGCAAGCCGACGCCCAGCCGCGCCGCGTTCATCATGATGAACATCGCGGCGAGGCCCTTCATTTCCTCGCCGACGAGCCAGCCCTTGGCGCCGTCATAATTCATCACGCAGGTCGAATTGCCGTGGATGCCCATCTTATGCTCGATCGAGCCGCAGCTGACGGCGTTGCGCTCGCCGAGCGAGCCATCCTCGTTCACCAGGAACTTCGGCACCACGAACAGCGAAATGCCCTTGGTCGAATCGGGCGCGCCGGGGGTCTTGGCCAGCACCAGATGGATGATGTTCTCGGTCAGGTCATGCTCGCCCGAGGAAATGAAGATCTTGGTGCCGGTGATCGCGTAAGAGCCATCGCCCTGGGGCTCGGCCTTGGTCTTGATGAGGCCCAGATCGGTGCCGCATTGCGGCTCGGTCAGGTTCATGGTGCCGCCCCATTCGCCCGAGATCATCTTGGGCAGATATTTTTCCTGCTGCTCGGGGCTGCCCTTCACCAGCAACGCGGCGATCGCGCCATGGGTGAGGCCGGGGTACATGGCGAAGGCCATGTTGCCCGAGATCATGAATTCCTCGAACGCGGTCGAGACGACATGAGGCATTTCCTGCCCGCCGAACCGCTCGGGCGCGGCGAGCGTCGACCAGCCGCTTTCGATGAATTGGCGATAGGCTTCCTTGAAGCCGGTCGGGGTCGTCACGCTGCCGTCGGCATGGCGGGTGCAGCCTTCGCGATCACCGATTTGGTTCAACGGGAAGAGCACCTCGGCGACGAACTTGCCGCCCTCCTCGAGCACCGCGTTCACCACATCGGGGGTCGCGTTCCGGAAGCCGGGGAGATTGGTGTAGCGATCGAGCCCGACGACATGATCGAGCACGAAACGCGTATCGCGGACGGGCGGCGTATATTTCGGCATGGTCAATCCTTCTGATGATCGGGGTCGAGATGCGTGATGAAATCGCTTAGCTCGCGGATCGCGGCGTCGATATCATGCTTTTGGGCTTCGAGCAGCGCGATCCGATCGCGGCAGCGCGCGATCGTCTTGGCGCGCTGGGTGCGGCGCCCATCGCCCAAATCGTAAAGATCGAGCAGCTCGCGGATTTCGGCGAGGCTGAAGCCGACGCGCTTGCCGCGCAAAATCCAGGCAAGCCGCGCGCGATCGCGATGCGAATAGATGCGCTGAGTGCCGCGCCGCTGGGGCGCGATCAGCCCTTCGTCCTCGTAAAAGCGCAAGGCGCGCGCGGTGACGCCGAATTCGGCGCCGAGATCGGAAATGGTGAAACTGTCGCGACCGGGGCGCGGCTCGATCGGCGCATAAGCGGCGAGGGCGGGGAGCGACATACGTGCGAACTAGTTTACGTTTACGTGAACGTCAAGGTCGGCGGTCGACGGTTCCTCCCCGTTTACGGGGAGGTGGCAGCCCGCAGGGCTGACGGAGGGGGCGTGCGGCAGGCGCCACGCGCAAGTCCGCGCCCCCTCCACCATTTGCGTGCCGCAAATGGTCCCCCTCCCCGTGAACGGGGAGGATCAAAGTCACCCGCCCAGCGGGCAGAGCAAATTGCCCTCGCCGTCGCGCAGCGCCGCGGCTTCCGCCGGGCTGTCGCTCAGCCGATCGACCTCGAGCGCGGCGAGCGAGGCGCGGCGGGCGCAGCGGCGCGCGCAACCGGCGGGCACGCGCCCGGGGAAGACGATCCGGTCGCCCTCGAAACGGGCGTCGAACTGGCAATCGGGGCCGAAATTGAAGCTGAGCGACTCGCCCGCGCGCGCGACCGGGCCGGCGGCGCTGCAGGTGAGCGCGTCGCCATAATCGACGAACGCCCCCGCCCGGTAACCGCCCCCCGCGCGCACGATGCACAGCCGATCGGTGTCGCGCGCGTAGAGCCCGGCGATGTCGGTGCTTTCGGGGTCGGGGATGAGCCCCGCGCGGATCGCGGCTTGCTCCAGATCGGGCGCGGCCTCGCTCGGCGCGCCCGACGGCCCCGAACAGGCGGCGAGGAGCAGCAGCGCGAGCCAGCCCTTCACAGCGCGCAAGGCGCGCCGACCCTTCAAAGCGCGCAAGGCGCGCCGGCCCCTCACGGCGCGACCAGCGCGTCGCCTTCGATCCGGCGGAAGAAGCAGCTTTCGGCGCCGGTATGGCAGGCGGGGCCGGCGGGGTCGCAGATCAGCCACACCGCGTCCTGATCGCAATCGATCCGTGCCTCGATCAGGCGCAGCACATGGCCCGAGGTTTCGCCCTTTTTCCACAGCCGCGCGCGGCTGCGTGACCAGAACACCGCCTCGCGCGTCTCAAGCGTCCGCGCCAGCGCCTCGGCGTTCATATGCGCGACCATCAGCAGCCGCCCCGCCCGATCGGTCGCGACCGCGGTGATCAGGCCGTTCGAGTCGAACTTGGGGTCGAGCCTCGGGCTCGTTTCGCGCGGATCCATAAGGGTTTCTAGCCCAGCGGTGGCACATCGCTCAATCCTTTGGCTCGATCCTCTGCCGCCCCACCCGCTCGGCAAGGATAAACGCGCGCGACGGGCGCGGGTTCGCAAAATTTATGACAAATGGGCGACAAGCGCGGACGCCACGCCTATATGCCCGGCGCAGGCGGCGGCGCGAGCGGGATTCGATGCTCATCACTCACCCTTTCGATAACGACAAGCTGCGCGAGGAGTGCGGCATTTTCGGTGTCTCGGGCACCGATGGCGAAGCTTCGGCGCTGGTCGCGCTCGGGCTACACGCGCTCCAGCATCGCGGCCAGGAGGCCGCCGGCATCACCAGCTGGGACGGGCATCAGTTCCACACCCACCGCGCGATGGGCCATGTCGCGGGCAATTTCGATCGCGACGACGTGATCCGCGCGCTGCCCGGCACCGCCGCCTGCGGCCATGTCCGCTATTCGACGACCGGCGAGACCGCTTTGCGCAACGTCCAGCCGCTCTACGCCGATCTCGCCTCGGGCGGCTTCGCGATCGCGCACAACGGCAATATTTCCAATGCGATGCGGCTGCGGCGCGAGCTGGTGCGGCGCGGATCGATCTTCCAATCGACGAGCGACACCGAGACGATCATCCATCTCGTCGCGACGAGCAACTACCGCACCTTGCTCGACAAGTTCATCGACGCGCTCAAGCAGGTGGAAGGCGCCTATTCGCTGATCGTGATGACGCCCGAGGGGATGATCGGCTGTCGCGATCCGCTCGGCATCCGCCCGCTGGTGATGGGCAAGCTCGGCGAGGCGATCATCCTGGCGTCCGAGACGGTCGCGCTCGACGTGGTCGGCGCCGAATTCGTCCGCGCGGTCGAGCCGGGGGAGTTGGTGATCGTGCAAGGGTCCGAGCATCGCTCGATCCACCCCTTCCCCGCGCGGCGCGCGCGGCCGTGCATCTTCGAACATGTCTATTTCTCGCGCCCCGATTCGATCGTCGAGGATCGCTCGGTCTATTCGGTGCGCAAGGCGATCGGCGCGCAGCTCGCGATCGAGGCGCCGGTCGAGGCCGATTTGGTGATACCGGTCCCCGATTCGGGCGTGCCGGCGGCGATCGGCTATGCCCAGCAATCGGGCATCCCGTTCGAGCTCGGCATCATCCGCTCGCATTATATCGGCCGCACCTTCATCCAGCCCGGCGACAAGGTGCGCCATCTGGGCGTGAAGCTGAAGCACAATGCCAATCGCGCGCTGATCCGAGGCAAGCGGATCGTGCTGATCGACGATTCGATCGTGCGCGGCACGACGAGCCTCAAGATCGTGCAGATGATGCGCGAGGCGGGCGCGGCGGAAATCCATATGCGGATCGCTTCGCCGCCGACGCGCCACAGCTGCTTCTACGGCGTCGACACGCCCGAGCGCGCGAAATTGCTCGCCGCCAAGATGGACGTGGGCGGGATGACCGACTTCATCCATGCCGATAGCCTGGCGTTCGTCTCGATCGACGGGCTCTACAAGGCGCTGGGCGAAGAGGGCCGCGCGGCGGCGCGCCCGAGCCACTGCGACGCCTGCTTCACCGGCGATTATCCGACGTCGCTCACCGACCAGGACGATGCCGAGACGGTCGACCAATTCGCGCTGCTCGAAGAGCGGGTGGGGTAGCTTTGGGTTCGCGCGGAGGCGCGGCGGAAGCGCGCGCGCTGAATGGCGCGAAGCGCCTCGAATCCCGAGGGAAAAGGCGCCTACGGCGCGAAACCCAGGAATGACGGTGGCACCCTGTGCCCTCCGCGCCTCCGCGCCTCCGCGCGAACCCATAAAGGCCCGCCACCGCAGCGCCGCCGAACGCCGAACGCCGCCACCGAACACGGCAACTTGCTCAACCCCCGCCCTTCCCCTAACCGCGCCCGATGATCGACACAGCCAAGCCCCTCACCGACCGTATCGCCCTCGTCACCGGTGCCAGCCGCGGGATCGGCGCGGAGGCCGCCAAGGCGCTCGCCGCCCAAGGCGCCCATGTCGTGCTCACCGCGCGCACCACCGGCGGGCTCGAGGAAGTCGAGGAGGCGATCTATCAGGCGGGCGGCAACGCCACCATCGCCCCGGTCGATTTCACCGAGCCCGACGCCACCGCCCGGCTCGCGACCGCGCTCGGCCAGCGCTGGGATCGGCTCGACATTTTGGTGCTGAACGCGGCGATGCTCGGCACGCTCGGCGCCGTCTCGGCGATCGACCCCAAGGAATTCGCGCGGGTGATGACGCTCAACGTCAGCGCCCAGGCGGCACTGCTCGCCGCGTTCGACCCGATGTTGCGACGCAGCCCCGCCGGCCGGGTGATCGCGCTCACCTCCTCGGTCGCGCGGCACCCGCGCGCTTATTGGGGCGAATATGGCGCCTCCAAGGCGGCGTTCGAGGTGTTGGTGCAATGCTATGGGCTAGAGGTGGCGAAGATCAGCAAGATCCGCACCGCGATCCTCGACCCCGGCGCCACCCGCACCAAGATGCGCGCCCGCGCTTATCCGGGCGAGGACCCGATGAGCGTGAAGGCGCCGGAGGTCGTCGCGGCGCGGCTCGTTCGGCTGCTGGTCGAGGATTTCGCGACCGGCCATTTCGAGCGGATCGAGGGGTGATGGTGGGCCCGGCAGGATTCGAACCCGCAACCTGGCCGTTATGAGCGGCTGGCTCTACCATTGAGCTACAGGCCCTTGGGGGAGATGTCGGTTAAGCGGGCCGTGGCGCGGAGACAAGCCCCTTAGCCCGCCGCGTCGATCAGCGCGTCGAGCCCGATCGGTTTCACCCCGCGCGCGTCGAGCAGCGCCAGCATCCCCGCCCACCAGCGCCAGAAAGCGGCGAGATCGGCCGCGTCGCGCACATAAGGCGTGTGGCCGGGCGCGAGCGAGGGCGAATGGAAGGCGAAGCTCAGCACTTGCACCCCCTCCCCCAAGGCGACGCGCACCGCTTCTTGGGCGGCGGCGAGCGGCATCCCTTCCGGCGTCAGCGCCACCCGCTGCAGCAGCCCGCCCCGCGCGAAGGCGCCGCGCGCGCGCGGCACGCGCCCGAGCGCTTCATAAAGCGCCGCGCCGCCCGCGCGCAGCGCGCCGGTGAAGACCGTCGTCAGCGGCAGTTCGATCAGCGCGCCCCCCGGGCCGCAGCGATAGGCATCGGGCCCCAGATGGCGGAAATCGGGGCCGCCGTCGCCGCGATAATCATGGCGCGCGCGCACCGAGCTATCGAGCGCGAACCCGCGCGCGGCGAGCAGATCGAGCGTATTCGCCCCGATGCCGTAACGCCCCGCGCGATACGCGCGCGGGCGACGCCCGAACGCCTGGCGCAGCGCCTCGATCAGCCGGTCGAGCTTCGCCGCCTCCAGCGCGCGCGGCAGATTGCCGGCATAGCTCGCCTGCGCGCACAGCGGCTCGGCGAAGGGCGGGGTCACCCAAGCGTGGAGCTGCGCCCCGATCGTCGAGCCGCCGTCCTCCAGCGCGACGCTCAGCGCCTCGACCGCATAAGGATCGCGCACCACCGGATAATCGACCATATAAGCGATCGGCACGCCCCAGGCGGCGAAGCGGCGATGCGCGGCGGGGAGCGCGCGAGTCGCGCGCGTGCCATGGCTCTCGCGCGAGAAGGGCGCGGCCCAATCGAACTCTTCCTCGGTATCGACGAACAGCACGAAGCGCGGGCCGAGCGCGGCCGGCCACACCACCGGGCGCCCCGCCGCCGGCGGGCGATAGGGCGCGGCCAGTTCCACGCGCTTAGTTGATCGAAGCCTGCCCCATCGACGCAGCAAAGGCCGCGGGCAGGCGCAAAGTCAAGCGCGCCGGCTCGAACAGCAGCGCCCCGCCCAGCTCGCGCGCGAGATTGCGCGCCAGGCGCAGCGCGAAGCCGGTGCCGAGCAGCGGCACGCCCGCCGCCGCCTCGGCCTCGGCATCGGCGCCCGCCCCCGGCTCCGCGCCGCTCTCGTCGCGCGCGAGCCCGGCGGGGCGGGTGCAATCGAGCACCAGCTCGGCCTCTTCCCGCCGCGCCTCGATCACCAAGGTCTCGCCCCGGCCGAGCGCCGAGACCAGCACCGCGAGCAGCCGCCCGAGCAGCCGCTCGAGCGCGCGATCGTCCGCGCGCGCGGTGAGATCGGGCGCGGCATGAAACGCCGTCGTCGCCCCGCGCAGCTCGGCGAGCGGCGCGAGATCGGCGAGCAACCGCGTGACGAGCGGCGCGAGCGCGACCTCGCCCGGGCGCAGTTCGAGCGCGCTCGCCTCGATCCGCGCGGCGGTGTCGAGATCCTCGATCGCGCCGAGCAGCGCGCGCGCCTGATCGACGATCGTCGCCGCATAGCCGCGATAGGGCGCGGGCACGGGGCCGATCATCTCGCCCTCGATCATCTCGGCGAAGCCGGCGATCGCGTTGGTCGGGGTGCGCAGCTCATGCACCAGCGCGCGCAGCGAATCGTGCGGCGGGGCGATCGGCTCGGCGGCCTCGTCGAAGCGCGGGCGGCGCGCGGCACCGCGATAGCCGGTGAAGCGCCCGCTCGCGCGATCGAACACGGGAACGCCCGAAATCCGCCACGCCCCCGCCAGCTCGCCGCGCCCGGCGATCACCAGCCGCGCATCCTCGAACCGGGCGCGGCGCCGGAACGCCCCGCTCGCCACGCCATCGACCGCCGCCGCCGCCCCCGCGCCATAATCGAGCGACACGCCGACGAGCGCGGTGCGCTCCGCCCCATCGACCCAGCGAATCGTCCCGCTCGCGTCGGTTTCGAAATGGAACCCTTGCGGCGGCGCGCGCGGGGTGGGCGCGGGATTGGCCTCGCGCTGGCGCTGAAAGGCGTCGATCCGGGCGACGACGTCGGCGATCGGAAAGGGGCCGTTGGGCGCGGGATCGGGATCGGGCGCTTGCTGGCGGCGCAACGCCGCCTGCACCGCCGGCAGGCTCGCGGCGATGCTCGCGAAGCTCGCGAAATCGGTTTCGCTCGGCAGGTCGGGCGCGAGCACTGGTTCGACCGTCTCGGGCGGCGGCGCGGGCGCGGCGTCGAGGGGCTCGGGCGGCAGCGCCGGCAGCGGCGCGGCTTCGAGCGCGGGTTCGCTCGGCACTTGCTCGATCGCGCCGAGCAGATCGCGCCATTCGGGGCGACGCGTCGGCGGCGGTGGAGTCGGCGGGGTGACCGCCGCGGCGCGCGCGGCCGCGCTCGCCCCCAGCACGAAATCGACCGAGCCATAAGCGGCGAGCGCCTCGGCCACCCCGGGGCTCAAATCGCGCCGATGGCGCAGCACCGCGCGCGCCGCCGAGGAGAGTTCGGGGAGCAGCGCGCGCCATTCCGCGTCGCTCAGCCGCGCGCTGCGCAGCACCGGCGCGGCGACGCCGATCGATTCCTGCGCGATCAGCCGCACGAGCGGCGCGGGCGGATCGGCGAAGGCGATCGCGCGCGCCGCCGCGGCGCGCGCCGCCGCCGAGACGCGGGGGCGTAACGCCGACAGCGTCGCCATCGCCCGCTCGCTCGCCTCGGCACGACGCCGACCGACCAGATCGACGAGCTGGCGCCAGGCGAGTTCGGCCCCGACCGGGGTCGAAACATCGGCGGCGAGCACCGTCTCCAGGCTGTCGTTGAAGCGCACTTTCCCCTTGCTCGTTGCGCGGCCGCGATGATCGGGCGCGAAGCCCTTGGTAACGAATTCTTAACCGCGCGAAAGGTGCCAGGGGAACCGCTCTTTTTGGCGCGTCGCATTGTGGGACGATTGCGCTTCCCGGCAACTATCTTATAGGGAAGCCCCTGTTCACGCCGAAAATATTACAGGCTATGTGCCGAAAGGGCTTCGCGATGGTGTTCGACCGGATCGACCGGCAAATTCTTAATCTGTTGCAAGAAGATGGTCGCATGACCAATGTCGACCTCGCCGAGCGGGTGGGGCTCACCGCGCCGCCGTGCCTGCGCCGGGTGCGCGCGCTCGAGGAAATGGGCGCGATCCGCGGCTATCACGCGGCGCTCGATCCCGCGATCCTGGGCTATCCGATCACCGTGTTCGCGATGGTCTCGCTCAAAAGCCAGGCCGAGGCCGATCTCGCCGCGTTCGAAGCGCATGTCCGCGCGATTCCCGAGATCCGCGAATGCCATATGCTGAACGGCGAGATCGACTTCATCCTGAAAATCGTGGCGGGCGACCTGAAGGCGTTTCAGGACATTTTGACCACGCATTTGACGACCGCGCCCAATGTCGCGAGCGTCAAGACCTCGCTCACCATCCGCACGACCAAGGCGCTGCCGGGGATTCCGGTCGCCGAGGCGTGACGCATCGCCAGGGCGGCGCGCCGAGGCACACCGCCCCCGGCGCGCTCATTGACCAGCGGCGTCGGCGGGATCGCCCTGAGTCGTCGGGCCGGCTTGATCGAGCCATGCCACCCAATAGCCCGCGATGTCCGAGCGCGGCGGCGTCTTCACCAGCGCGAAGGTCGCCTTGGCGCTCGCCTTGTCCCCCGACAGCGCCTGCGCCATCGCGAGGTGGGTGTTGACCTCGTCGACCTTCACCCCACCCTTGCTCAGCGCGAGCTTGTAGAGCTCGATCGCGCGCGCATAATTGCCGGTGCCGAGCGCGAGATCGCCCGTCGCCGCCGCCGGGCCGCCATTGGGTGCCGCCTGCGCGCGCTTGGCGAGCCCCTCGATCGGGCCGTCGCTCGCGATTTGCTTTTGGGCGTCGCTATAGACCATGTTGGCGGGGCCCGAGCTCGCCGGGATCTTGCCCGCCGCGCGGCCTTCGTCGATCACCGCCTTGGCCTCGGCGCCGAGGCCGACATCGCCCAGATCGCCGGCATATTCGATATAATCGCCCTGATCGGCGAGCGCCTTGTTCACCCGCAGCAATCGCCACAGATCGATCTTCGCGCGCTTGTCGAGCTGGGGCGAAGCCGCGCCGTTGAAGCCGTAAAGCAGCACCGCCTCGCGCCAATGTTTGGCGGTGGGGTAATCCTTCACGATCAGCAGCGACCATTCGTTGACTTGCGCGTTGAGCTTGGCCTGGGCGACCTTGCTGCGCGCATAGCGATACCATTCGAGCGGCGCCTTGCGCCCGGCGGCTTTTTCCGCGTCGATCGCGGTGCGGATCGCGGTCGCCGCCCCCGTCAGATCGCCGCTTTCGGCGCGCGCCTGGGCGATGTTGAGCGTCAGATTGCGGTCGCTGAAGCCGGCTTCGCGCGCGCGATCGAAAAAGCCGATCGCTTCCTTATAGCGCTTGGCGCCATATTCGATCTGCCCGCGCTTGTAGAGGAAGCGCGCGCGCGCGTCTTGCGGCAGCTTGGGGTTGGCGATCAGCGCGTCGAGCGGGCCGACGAGCGCGGCTTCACCCTGCGCATAGACATTGGCATCGCCGTTCGCGCGCTCGACCAGCTGGCCATCGATGAGCTGCAGGCGGAATTGCTGGGCGTAGAATTTGTCGTCATCGGTCTTGGCGGCGGCTTCGGCGGCGGCGACGAGCGGCTCGGCCTCGGCCCATTTCTTCGCCTGGAGCGCGGTTTGCGCGGGCTGCGCGACCTTGCGGAAACCATCGCTCAGCTGAATCTTGGGGGCGGCCTCGGCGCCCTTCTTGTCCTTCTGGGCAAGCGCCATGCCCGGCTGCAGCACCGCGCCGACCCCGGCGAGCAGCAGCGCCGCGCGCACGGCCTTGGTCTTGATCCGCATCATATCCGTCTCCTGTAAAAGCCCCACGCTGATGCGCCCGCCATAAGCCGCGCGTCTGGGGGGTTCAAGCGATGGCCGCATCTCGCCTTTGTCGAATGAACGCGCATTGAACACGCGCGCGCGCTGCCCTATCCGCCGCCCGATGGAACGCGCGGTGGTGATCGGGGCGAGCGGCGGGATCGGCGGAGCGCTCGCCGAGGCGCTGGCGAGCGAGGGCGTGGCGGTGATGGGCTTCGCGCGCGCCGCGCAAGGCCCGCGCCACCTCGATCTCACCGACGAAGCGAGCATCGCCGCCGCCGCCGATCACGCCGCGCGCGCCGGCGCGCCCGATTTGGTGGTCGTCGCGACCGGGCTGCTGCACGCGGGCGAGCGCGGCCCCGAGCGCGCCTTGAAAGAGCTCGACCCCGCCTGGCTCGCGCGCAATTTCCAGGTGAACGCGATCGGTCCGGCGCTCGTCGCCAAACATTTCCTGCCGATCCTGCCGCGCGACCGCCGCAGCGTGTTCGCGGCGCTCTCGGCGCGGGTGGGGAGCATCAGCGACAATCGGCTGGGCGGCTGGCACGGCTATCGCGCGTCGAAGGCGGCACTCAACCAGCTGATCCGGACGATGGCGATCGAGGAAAAGCGCCGCAATCCGCAGGCGATCCTGGTCGCGGTGCATCCTGGCACGGTCGACACCGGGCTTTCCAAGCCGTTCCAGGCCAATGTGCGACCCGGCCAGCTCTTCGCGCCCGATCGCGCGGCGGTGCAATTGCTCGATCTGCTCGACGGGCTGAAGAGCGGCGACAGCGGCAAGCTGTTCGCCTGGGATGGCCAGGAGATCACGCCCTAGAGCTGTTTGCGATCACACCGAACCAAGGGTTCGACGCAGAAAGCTCCTCCCCTGTAAGGGGAGGGGGACCATCCGCGCAGCGAATGGTGGAGGGGTGTCGCCCTCTATCTGCCGGGGACACCCCTCCACCGCGCTTCGCGCGGTCCCCCTCCCCTTCCAGGGGAGGAGCGAACCGGTTCGATCACAAACAGCCCTAAACTGGGCGCCTAACGATGCCGCAATTTAACAGACAGGCGAAATCGGCCATGGCAGGCTGGCGGCTGGCCGGGGGGACCGGCCTTTTCTCAGGAGCCGTTCAATGTCGAAACGCGCCGTCATCGCCTTCGCCCTCGCCGCCTTCGTCGGCACCAGCGCCGCCGCCGCGCAAATGAGCGCGATGGAAGCCCCGCCGGAAAAGCCCGCGCCCGCCGCCAAGCCCGCGCCCAAGCCCGCCCCCGCCGCCAAACCCGTCGCCGCGGCGAAGCCCGCCCCCGCCGCCACCACGGCCAAGAAGGTCACCACCAAGACCAAGACCGGCAAGACGGTGACCTATGACTGCTCGAAAAAGGGCAATGCCGGCAAGGCCGCCTGCAAGAAGTGACCCCGCCGCGCCACCCCCGAGCCAAACGGGGTGGCGCGCCCGCGCGCCATCGGCTAGGGCTCGTCACCTTCCCGTCATAAAGCCACTCGAGAGCGCGCGACATTGACCGACGAGACCCTGCTCGCCGACCCTTCCGACATTACCCCCATCTCGATCGTCGAGGAGATGCGATCGAGCTACCTCAGCTATGCGATGAGCGTCATCGTCTCGCGCGCGTTGCCCGACGTGCGCGACGGGCTGAAACCGGTGCATCGCCGCATCCTGTGGTCGTGCCAGGAATCGGGCTATTTCTACAACAAGCCCTATCGCAAATGCGCCCGCATCACCGGCGACACGATGGGTAAATATCACCCGCACGGCAACCAGGCGATTTACGACGCGCTCGCGCGGCTCGCTCAGGATTGGTCGATGCGGCTGCCGCTGATCGACGGCCAGGGCAATTTCGGCTCGATGGACCCCGATCCGCCCGCGGCCGAGCGCTATACCGAGGCGCGGCTGGCGCGCGTCGCCAATTCGCTGCTCGCCGATATCGACAAGGACACGGTCGACTTTCAGCCGAACTATGACGGCTCCGAGCGCGAGCCGACCGTGCTCCCCGCGCGCTTCCCCAATCTGCTGGTCAACGGCGCGGGCGGCATCGCGGTCGGCATGGCGACCAACATCCCGCCGCATAATCTGGGCGAGGTGATCGACGCCTGCCTGCTGTGGATCGATCGCGCGCTCTCGGGCGCGGCGGCGCCGTCGACCGAGGAATTGCTCGACATCGTCCCCGGCCCCGATTTCCCGACGGGCGCGATCATCCTCGGCCGCGCCGGCACCCGCGCCGCGTACGAGACCGGGCGCGGCTCGATCATCGTGCGCGCGCGCCACATGATCGAGGAGGGGCGCGGCGACAAACGCTCGATCGTGCTCACCGAAATCCCTTATCAACAGGGCAAGAACGCGCTGGTCGAAAAGATCGCCGAAGCGGTGAAGGACAAGCGCATCGAGGGCGTCTCGGACATTCGCGACGAATCGAACCGCCAGGGCGTCCGCATCGTGATCGATCTGCGGCGCGACGCGACGCCCGACGTCGTGCTCAACCAGCTGTGGCGCCATACGCCCGCGCAGCAGAGCTTTCCGGCGAACATGCTCGCGATCCGCGGCGGCCGGCCCGAACTGCTCAACCTGCGCGACATCATCGACGCCTTCGTCAAGTTCCGCGAAGAGGTGATCACGCGGCGCGCGAAATACGAACTCGCCAAGGCGCGCGAGCGGGCGCATATCTTGCTCGGCCTGGTGATCGCGGTCACCAATCTCGATGAAGTCGTCCGCATCATCCGCGGCTCGGCGAGCCCGGCCGAGGCGCGCGCCGCCTTGCTCGCGCGCGAATGGCCGATCGGCGAGATCCTGCCCTATATCCGCCTGGTCGAAGCGGTCGAGGTCGAGGTGACCGGCGACAGCTATCGCCTCTCCGACGAGCAGGTGCGCGCGATCCTCGACCTGCGGCTCCACCGGCTGACCGCGCTCGGGCGTGACGAGATCGGCGAGGAACTGAAGGAGCTCGCCGCCTCGATCACCGATCTGCTCGCGATCCTCGCCGATCGCGCCAAGCTCTACGGCGTGATGCGCGAGGAACTCGTCGAAGTGCGCGATCAGTTCGCCACCCCGCGCCGCACCCAGATCGCCGCCGCCGCCGAGGGCATCGACGACGAGGATCTGATCGAGCGCGAGGCGATGGTCGTGACGGTCACGCTCCAGGGCTATATCAAGCGCACCAGCCTCGACGCCTTCCGCGCGCAGAAGCGCGGCGGCAAGGGCCGCGCCGGCATGGCGACCAAGGAGGAGGACGCGGTCACCAATTTGTTCGTCACCTCGACGCACACGCCAGTGCTGTTCTTCTCGACCCACGGCAAGGTCTATCGCCTCAAGGTTTGGCGCCTGCCCGAGGGCGGCCCGGCGACGCGCGGGCGGCCGATGGTCAATCTGCTGCCGCTCGCCGAGGGCGAGACGATCTCGACCGTGTTGCCGCTCCCCGAGGACGAGGCCGAATGGGGCAAGCTCCACGTGATGTTCGCGACGGCGCTCGGCGCGGTGCGGCGCAATTCGATGGACGCCTTCACCAATATCCCAACGGGCGGCAAGATCGCGATGCGCTTCGAGGAAGGCTCGGCGGACCGGCTGATCGGCGTCGCGCTGCTGGAGGCGAGCGACGATGTGCTGCTCGCCACGCGCCAGGGCAAGGCGATCCGCTTCGCCGGCGACGAGGTGCGCGAGTTCCAGAGCCGCACGTCGACCGGCGTGCGCGGTATCACGCTCAGGGGCGATGACGAGGTGATCTCGCTTTCGATCCTCCACCGCGTCGGCACTGCCCAAGACGAGCGCGAGGAATATCTGCGCTTCGCCCCCTGGAAGGAGCGCGAGGGCGAACCGACGCTGGCGCCCGAGCGCTTCGCCGAACTCGCCCGGCGCGAGCAGTTCGTCCTGACGGTGTGCGCGAACGGCTATGGCAAGCTTTCGAGCGCATACGAATATCGCCGCACCGGGCGCGGCGGCCAGGGGATCGTCAATATCGACAATATCGCGCGCAACGGCCCCGTCGTCGCGAGCTTCCCGGCGGCCAAGGACGATCAGCTGATGCTCGCGACCGATCAGGCCAAGATGATCCGCATGCCGCTCGATTCGCTGCGCGTGATCGGGCGCGGCTCGGCGGGCGTGCGGCTGTTCGACGTGGGCGCCGAGGAGCATGTCGTCTCGGCCGCCTTGATCGACGACGAGGATGACGAGGCGGTGCCCGACGTGCCCGTCGCGCTCGATCCCCAGGACGGCGCGGTGATCGGCGACGATTCGGCCGCCGGCCCGGAGGATGGCCGGTGAACACCGCCTATAAGGTGCTGACCGGGGACGAATGGGCCGGCTTCGTCGCGGCGGGCGTGTTCGCCGGGGCGCCGATCGACCGGGCGGACGGCTATATCCATTTGTCGACCGCCGAGCAGTTGACCGAGACGGTGGCCAAGCATTTCGCCGGGCAGAGCGGGCTGTGGGTCGCGGCGATCGACCTGGACCTGCTGGGCACGGCGGTGAAATGGGAGCCCTCGCGCGGCGGCGCGCTGTTCCCGCATGTCTATGCGCGCCTCCCGATGGACGCGGTGCGCGCCGCGATGCCGCTCGAGCGCGGAGACGACGGCGCGGTGGTGCTGCCGGGGTGAGCCCGTCTATCACCTTAAATCCGACAACAGTTAAGCCCCTCCCCTTTAGGGGAGGGGTTGGGGTGGTGATGTGCAAAACGAGCGCCGCGCGCTGCTTACACCCCCCACCTCCCAACCTCCTCCCCTAAAGAGGAGGAGGAGCCGGCAAGGCAAACCTGCTCTTATCGCATCAGCTCAATTATCTATTGGCCGCCGCGGGTCGCCCGACCGCCCCCACCACCCCCCAGGCGATCATCGCCTGCCCGCCGAAATAAAGCGGCCACACCCCCCAATCGGGCACCGCCGAGCCCCGCAAAGGCCCGAGCCGCGCGAACAGCAGCAAGTCGCTCGCGACGAAGGCGATCGCCCCCAGCCCCACCCAGTAACGCGGGAAGCGGCTCGCCCAGGCGCTCGCCGCCATGCCGCCCAGCGCGAGCGCATAGAGGCCGATGCCCCAGGCGAGCATGCGATCGGCGGGCAGACTCCAGGCGGTAAACGCCACCGCGCCGGGCAGCAGCCACACCAAAGCGCGCTGGCTGGGGCTCAGCGCCGCGCGCCGCTCGCGCCGGTAATAAAGAATCGCGACCAAATGCCCGGCGAGGAAGGCGAGCGCGCCCGTCACCAGCCCCGCCGCCTCGATCAGCACATCGCCCAACGCCCCGAGCGCGAGCACGAGCGCGAGCGCCCACGCGCCGCGCGCCGCCGCCCACAGCGCGAGCAACCCCACCCCCGCCCCCTTCCACGCGGTGAGCCACGCGCCCTCGGGCAGCGCGTGGAACGCCCAATAATAGCTGGTCCCCGCGATCAGCGCGGCGATGAACGAGCGCATCTTCCCCCCATTGCTCCCCCCACGCGATGCCGCCATGAAAGGCGGAACCGGGGAGCCATCATGCCGAACGAACTTTATTATGGCGACAATCTCGACGTTCTGCGCCGCAAGATCGGCAGCGAGAGCGTCGATCTCTGCTATATCGATCCGCCGTTCAATTCGAAGCGGAATTACTTCCAAATCTACAACAACCAGGGCAGCGAGGATCGCGCCCAGGCGCAGGCGTTCGTCGATACCTGGAATTGGGGCGACGAGGCGGCCGAGGGGCTCGACTATATTCTCGACATCGAACGCCTCCACCCGCGCGCGGGCGAGACGCGCTGGACCGAGCAGACGGTCGAGCTGATCCGGGGCCTCGAAAAAGTGCTCGGGCGCGGCTCGCTGCTCGCTTATCTCGTCCATATGACGCTCAGGATCGTGGAAATCCACCGCGTGCTGAAGCCCACGGGGAGCTTCTATCTCCACTGCGATCCGACCGCTTCGCATTATCTGAAGCTGGTGCTAGATGCGGTTTTTTGTGGGCAGGGTGGGGATTTTTTGAACGAAATCGTTTGGAGACGATATAGTCGACCAAAAGGCTCGCAGTTCGCAGCTCGGAAGTATGGATGGGCAACAGATACAATTTTATTTTACTCAAAAAGCCAAGAATACCAATTTGATCCAATTACAGTGCGTGAAGGGCTGACGGAAGCCCAACTAAAAAAGATGTATCCAAACGAAGATGAAAAAGGTCGCTGGATGAGTGGACCGATGCTGCGATCGGACTCAATGGGACCACGGCCAAATCTTGTTTTTGAATACAAAGGCTATACGCCGGGTTGGGCAGGCTGGCGAATGAAAGTCGAAAAAGTCCGGGCGCTGGACGAAGCAGGAGATGTCTATTGGACTAGCAGCGGTATACCTCGTAGGAAGGTGCGCCCAACCGAGGGGCACGGCGCCGTCATCGATAGCCTGTGGGCCGACATTGAGGCTATCGGTTCCCAAGCCCAAGAACGCCTCGGCTACCCCACGCAAAAGCCCGAAGCGCTGCTCGAACGCATCATCAAAGCCTCATCTAACGAAGGCGATACCGTGCTCGATGCCTATTGCGGCTGCGGCACAACCGTCGCCGTCGCGCAGCGGCTCGGGCGGCGCTGGATCGGGATCGACATCACCTATCAATCGATCGCGCTGATCCTGAAACGCCTCCAGGATCGCCACCCCGAGGATTGGCCGGCGATCGAGGCCAACATCAAGCTCGACGGCGTGCCGCGCGATCTGGAAAGCGCGATGGCGCTCGCCAATCGCCGCGACGACAAGACGCGCAAGGAGTTCGAGAAATGGGCGGTCCTCACCTTCAGCAACAATCAGGCGCGGATCAACGAGAAGAAGGGGGCAGACGGCGGGATCGACGGCATCGCCTATTTCCTGATCGACCGCGAGACCAACGGCAAGGCGATCTTTCAGGTGAAGTCGCGCCCCGGCACCCGCGCCGATCTCGCGACGCTCAATTCGGATCGCTTGCGCGAAAAGGCCGAGTTCGGCTTCCTGATCTGCACCGCGCTCCCCACCAAGCCGATGCGCGACGAAATCGCCGCCGCCGGCAAATATAAACACCCGATGCTCGACCGCGAGGACGATCGATTGCAAGTGATCACCGTCGCCGAATTGTTCGACTATCCGAACAAACCCGCCCGCCGGCTCGACCTGCCGATGGCGCGGAAGGACGCGGTGAAAAGCGCGGCGGCGAAGGGGGATGCGGACAAGCAGATGGGGTTGTTGTGAGGTGCACCCGCTATTTCAACGAGCAGGTGCTGCGAAAACGTCCCTATTTGACGCTGGCCATGTGTCGTGCCGTGATTGCCTGGCCGATCCATCGGCAGGTTCAGTCCGACGGCCGCGTGCGATACTGGGGACCGGTCATCTTGCCGAACGAGACGGAACCACGCATCTTACGCGTCGTGACGCTCGAGGACGGCACCACGCTGCACAACGCTTTCATCGACCGCAATTTTCGCGAGGATCAGCCGTGAAGCTGCATTATTATCCCGAGACCGACAGCCTCTATATCGAGCTGAACCAAGCGGCGAGCGTCGAGACGCGCGAGATCGCCGAGGGGCTGAACGCCGATTTCGACGCGGGCGGCGCGGTGGTGGGCTTCGACATCGATCACGCCTCGCGCAAGCTCGATTTGAGCGTGGTGGAGGCGTTGTCGCTGCCGCTCAAGACCGGCTGACCCTATCAGGCTCTTCCCCGGCGCAGGCCGGGGCCCAGTCGCGGCGCATTAGGCTGCCCAACACCTGCCGACCCCGCGCCGCTGGGGTCCAGCCTTCGCCGGGGAAGGCGGTTGCCCGGCGCCGCCCGCTTTCGCGCCGCCCTGTCCTACACGGCGCGAAACCGCTACAATCTCGTGATGGCCTCGCCCAAGCCCGCCAAGCCCGCCAAGCCCGCCCCGTCCGCCCTGCGACGCCGCGCCCAGCGGGCGGGCGCGGTCGTCACCGCCATAGGCGATGTTCGCGACGTTCGCGGCATGGAATCCACGCTTTGCGCGAGCGCGGCAAGCCCGTTATCCGCCCCCGAATGACTCACGACATCCACATCATCGGCGGCGGGCTCGCCGGTTCGGAGGCCGCTTGGCAGCTCGCGAACGCCGGGCTCAAGGTGAAACTCTCCGAAATGCGCGGCGGCGGCGATACCACCCCCGCGCATCAGGGCGAGAGCCTCGCCGAGCTCGTCTGCTCGAACAGCTTCCGCTCCGACGATGCCGAGCGCAACGCGGTCGGGCTGCTCCATGCCGAAATGCGCGCGCTCGGCTCGCTGATCCTGGCGCAGGGCGACGAGCACCGCGTACCGGCGGGCTCGGCGCTCGCGGTCGATCGCGAGGGGTTCGCCGAAGGGGTGACCGAGGCGCTCGGCCGGCACCCCAATATCCAGATCGTGCGCGAGCGCGTCGATGCGCTGCCCGATGGGCCGGCGATCATCGCGACCGGCCCGCTCACCGCGCCGGGCCTGGCGCAAGCGATCGCACGCGAGACGGGGGCCGAGCAGCTCGCCTTTTTCGATGCGATCGCCCCGATCGTCTATCGCGAGACGATCGACCTGGAGACCGCCTGGTTCCAATCGCGCTGGGGCAAGGGCGACGGGACGGACTATATCAATTGCCCGCTCACCAAGGACCAATATCTCGCCTTCCACGCCGCGCTGCTCGCGGGCGAGAAGAGCAGCTTCAAACAATGGGAGAACGTCCCCTATTTCGAAGGCTGTATGCCGATCGAGGTGATGGCCGAGCGCGGGGTCGACACATTGCGCTATGGCCCGATGAAGGGCGTGGGGCTCGACGATCCGCGCACCGGGCGCTGGCCCTATGCGGTAGTGCAGCTGCGGCAGGACAATGCGAGCGGCACGCTGTGGAACATGGTGGGCTTCCAGACCAAGCTGAAGCACGCCGAGCAGGTGCGCATCTTCCGCACCATCCCCAGGCTCGAACGCGCGGAATTCGCGCGGCTGGGGGGCTTGCACCGCAACACGTTCATCAAATCGCCCGAATTGCTCGATCGCGCGCTGCGGCTGAAGGCGCGGCCGAGCCTGCGCTTCGCCGGGCAGATCACGGGGTGCGAGGGCTATGTCGAAAGCGCGGCGATCGGGCTGCTCGCGGGGCGGTTCGCGGCGGCCGAATTGCTCGGGCGCCCGCTCGCCGCGCCGCCGCGCGAGACGGCGCTGGGCGCGCTGCTCGCGCATATCACGGGCGACGCCGAGGCCGAGACCTATCAGCCGATGAACGTCAATTTCGGGCTGTTCCCGCCGATCGAGGTGAAGAGCAAGAAGGCGGACCGCAAGCTGCTCTACACCGCGCGGGCGCGGGCGGCGCTGAGCGGGTGGCTGGCGGCTTGATGTGGTTTCGCGCGGGGGCACGGTTTTTGGTTCACGCGAAGACGCGGAGACGCGGAGAAGAAGGGGTTTTTCGCGCAGAGGCGCAGAGGCGCTGAGACGTGCTGCCAAGTTTTCCGCGCGAAGCGCTCTTCATCATCAGGTCACAGCGCCTGCGGCGCGATGCCGCGTCCCGCCCGCTGCGACCTCCCTCTGTGCCTCTGCGCCTCTGCGCGAACCAAAAAACCTCNNCTCCGCGTCTCCGCGTCTTCGCGTGAACCAAAAAACCTGCGCGTCTCCGCGTGAACCAAATCACCCCGGTCCGAACGGACGTCAGCTCTCCTCCTCCGCCTTCGCCACCGGCGGGCAAGCGCATTTCGGGCGCGGCCGGCGCTTGGGGGCGGTCGTCGCGAATTCGGCGGGCACCAGCGCGCCGTCGCGATTGGCGTCGGCGCCCTCGAATTTCTTCACCGTCTTCACCGCCCATTCGTCGAAGCTCAGCGCGCCGTCGCCATTCGCATCGAGCTTGGCGAAGGCCTTGCGGCGCGGCGCGAGCATTTCGGCGCGGGTGACGCGGCCGTCCTCGTCGGCGTCATAGCGCGCGAAGCGGCGCTGCTCGCGGCTGCGCTCGGGCGCCTCGGGCGCCGCCTCGGGGAGTGGCGCGCCCTCGGCTTGCGCGGGGGCGGCGGCGGGGAGCAGCGGCGCCGGGTTGCCGGCGCGGGTGGTGAACCACAAGGTCCCCGCCGCGACCATCAGCAACGCCGCCACCGCGCCGACCAAATAGCGCCACATCGCTCGCCCTCCCGAGGTCCGGCGCGAGCATAGCCCGGGCCGGGCGATCGCGCCAGCGGCTCAGCCGAGCCAGGCGCGGCGCAGCATCGCGCCGAGCCGCGCCGCCCCGCCCGCGTCCGGGCGCCGCAGCAGATCG
>LWDI01000081.1:292-27679 GCA_002083475.1 Proteobacteria bacterium SG_bin5 | reverse complement strand
AGGTCGGTTCAGTTCGTTCGGGGGACGCGCCGCTGAGTTC
This sequence comes from Proteobacteria bacterium SG_bin5, assembly GCA_002083475.1. Lineage (GTDB taxonomy): Bacteria > Pseudomonadota > Alphaproteobacteria > Sphingomonadales > Sphingomonadaceae > Sphingomonas. The sequence goes on along the minus strand of LWDI01000081.1, from coordinate 27,639 downwards.
GTGAACGTCGTCGAACCGGGAGATATTCCGCTCCAATCAACGGTTTGACGGCAGAGCGAGGCGGTTCGCATGGTCTCCCGGGCTGGAGCGCTCCGGCCGCTGACCATGTTAGGAGGTTGCCGGGGAGGGCGTTTCGCTCCCCCGGCAGCCTCTTTTCATTTTTGGCGCCCGTCATTCTTGGTCCGGGTCGCGCGCGCCGGGCTCGCGCATCGATCCGGCGACTTACCGCAAGGGGCAAATTGGGGCGTCGCCGCTCTCGATCCTTGCTTCGTCGCGATGTCCGAGCCCCCTGCCTGGAAATCGCGCTAGCCCCCGCGCTTCATCGTCTCGCGCGCGATGATCAGCTGCTGGATTTGGCTGGTGCCCTCATAAATGCGGAACAGCCGCACGTCGCGGTAGAGCCGCTCGATGCCGTAATCGGCGATATAGCCCGCGCCGCCGTAAATCTGCACCGCGCGATCGGCGACGCGGCCGACCATCTCGCTCGCGAACAATTTCGCGGCCGAGCTTTCGAGCACGACATCCTCGCCGCGATCCTTGGCCTGCGCCGTCTCCAGCACCAAAGCGCGCGCGGCGAGGCATTCGGTCTTCGAATCCGCGATCATCGCCTGGATCAGCTGATGTTCGGCGATGGGCTTGCCGAATTGGCGGCGCTCGCCCGCATAGGCGACGCAATCGGCGATCAGCCGCTCGGCGACCCCGACGCACACCGCCGAAATGTGCAGCCGCCCGCGATCGAGCACGCGCATCGCGATTTTGAAGCCTTCGCCCTCGGCGCCCAGCCGGTTCTCGGCGGGCACCGCGACCTCGTCGAAAATGACATCGGCGACCTTGGCGCCCTTTTGCCCCATTTTCTTCTCGGGCTCGCCGATCGAGACGCCGGCAAGATCGCGTGGCACCAGAAAGGCCGAGACGCCGCGCCCGCCCGGCTCCTCGCCGGTGCGCGCCATCACCGTGAACAGATCGGCCTTGTCGGCATTGGTGATGTAGCGTTTGGTGCCCGAGAGGCGATAGGCTTGGCCATCGAAGGTCGCGCGGGTCTTCACGCTGCCCGAATCGCTGCCGACATCTGGCTCGGTGAGCGCGAAGCTGGTGATGATCTCGCCGCTTGCGATTTTGGGCAGCCAGCGCGCCTTTTGCTCGGGGCTGCCCGCCATCACCAGCCCCTGGCTGCCGATGCCGACATTGGTGCCGAAGGTCGATCGGAAAGCGGGGGTGGTGTGGCCGAGCTCGATCGCGACCCGGCATTCCTCGACCATGGTGAGCCCCAGCCCGCCATATTCTTCGGCGATCGAGAGGCCGAACAGGCCGAGGTCGCGCATTTCCTGGACGATCGCGGGCGGGATTTCGTCGGCGGCCTCGACCTCGGCCTCGAGCGGGCGCAACCGCTCGCGCACGAAGCGGCGCACGGTATCGAGCAATTGGTCGAACGTCTCGGCGTCGAGTGCCATGGTTATCCCCAACCTGCATCAGCTCCTCCCCTGCAAGGGGAGGTGGCGCGCTAAGCGCGTCGGAGGGGTATCCCCGGCGGATCGAGGGCGTCACCCCTCCACCAGCCTGCGCGACCACCGGCTTGCTTCGCAAGCCGGGCTCCGGCGAATCACCTGCCCCGGCAGGTGATTTGCCCGCCTACGCCCCCCTCCCCTTGCAGGGGAGGAGCTTTCCGATCGCGCCCCGCAGCGCTCGTCCGCGTCTAGCCCAGCGTCAAGTCGATCGACAACCCCCGCGCGCCAAACCGCACATTCGAAGCGCGCGCGATTGACGGGGCCGAACTCCATACTATGCTGCCCAAAAATCGGAGAGAGGCGGCATGCGATACGCGGGCAAGCGCGCGGTGGTGACGGGCGGCGCGTCGGGCATCGGGCTCGCAACCGCGCGGCGTCTGGCCGCCGAGGGCGCCGAGGTGTTGATCGGCGATATCGCCCCCGAGGGCGCCGCGATCGCCGCCGCCGAGGGCTTTGCCTACCGGCCCTGCGACGTGCGCGACGAAGCCGCGATCGTCGCGCTGCTGGCGGCGGGCGAAGCGGCGGGCGGGATCGATCTGCTCGTCAACAACGCCGGCGCGGGCGGCGCGCGCGCGACGATCGACGCGATCAGCGCCGACGAATGGGACGCGACGCAAAGCCTGTTGCTGCGCTCGGTCGCGCTCGGCATCCGCCACGCCGCGCCGCTGATGGCGAAGCGCGGCGGGGGGGCGATCGTCAACACCGCCTCGATCGCCGCGCTCGAAACCGGAGCGGCGCCGACCGCCTATTCGGTCGCCAAGGCGGGCGTGCTCCACCTGACGCACCTCGCCGCCGCCGATCTGGCGCGCTACGCGATCCGAGTGAACGCGGTGTGCCCGGGCTTCATCGTGACCAACATCTTCGCCCGGGCGGTGGGGCTAGAGGGCGCGGCGGAGGATCAGGCGCGGGCGGCGATCGCGCATGTCGCCAAGACCGCGCAACCGGTGCAGCGCGCCGGCCAGCCCGAGGACGTTGCGGCCGCGATCGCTTTTCTGGGGAGCGACGAGGCGGGCTTCATCACCGGCGCGCATCTGGTGGTCGATGGCGGCATCAGCCTGGGGCCGCGCCACAGCTGGGACCCGCAGGCGCCCTCGCTCTTCGCGATGCTCGAGGCGCTCAAGTCGTGACCGCGCTCGCCCCGCCGCCGCGCGCGCTCTCGTGGCGCACGCGGTTGTCCTTCGGCGTCGGCTCGGTCGCTTATGGCATCAAGGACAATGGCTTCGCGACCTTTCTGCTGCTCTATTACAACCAAGTGATGGGCCTGCCGGCGGCGACCGTGGGCACGGTGATCGCGCTGGTGCTGGTGGTGGAAGCCTTCGCCGACCCGCTCGTCGGCTATTTGTCGGACAATACGCGTGGGGCCTGGGGGCGGCGCCACCCCTGGATGTATGGCTCGGCGCTGCCGGTCGCCTTGGGGTGGCTGCTGCTGTGGAACCCGCCCGCCGGCTGGTCGCAAGGCGCGCTGCTCGGCTATTTGTTCGGCGCGGCGCTGCTGGTGCGGCTGGCGCTGTCGATGTTCGAGATTCCGGGCGCCGCGATCGGCCCCGAGCTCAGCAGCGATTATGACGAGCGGACCCGGCTGTTCGCTTATCGTTACCTGTTCGGCTGGATCGGCGGGCTCGCCATGTTGTTCCTTGCTTATGTCGTGTTCCTGGTGCCCGACGCGACGCACCCGGTCGGCTTGCAGAACCCGCTGGGCTATAGCCGGATGGCGCTCGCGGGGGCGATCGCGATGGCGGGGGCGATCCTGCTGTCCTCGCTCGGGCTGCACCGCGAAATTCCCCATCTGCCCCCCGCCGAGCCGCAAGAGGCGAGCCTCGCCGCGCATTTCGCCGCCTTCGCGCAAACGGTGCGGAACAAGGCGTTTCTGATTCTGATGCTCGCGGGCGTTTTCGCTTATTCGGCGCAAGGCGTGTCGTTCGCGCTTTCCAATTATATGTACAGCTTCGTCTGGCGGTTCGAGGGCGCCGATCTGATGCTGTTGCCGCTCGTCCTGCTGATCGGCGCGGGGAGCGCGTTCGTGCTCGCGCCGATCTTGACCCGGCGCGGCGACAAGAACCGCGCGGCGGCGGTGCTGGTGATCGCCTGCGGGGTGCTGCTCGCGGGGCCTTATCTGCTCCATTGGCTGGGGCTGTTCCCCGCGCCCGGGCGGCCGAGCACGACCTATCTGCTGTTCGCGATCTTCGCGGTGAACACCGCCGCCGGGGTCGCGGGGTTCATCCTGGGCGCGTCGATGCTCTCCGACGTGACCGAGGACTCGCAGCGCCGCACCGGGCGGCGATCGGAAGGGGTGTTCTTCGCGGGCAGCTTCTTCGTGCAGAAATTGGTCGGCGGGCTGGGGACTTTCCTCGCCGGGCAAATCCTCGCGCTCGCGGCCTTCCCCGCCAATGCGACGCCCGGCGCGGTGAGCGAGGACGTGGTCGAGCGGCTCGCGATCCTGTTCGCGGGCGTGGTGTTCGCGGGCTATGGCGCGGCGGGGGTCGCGAACTGGTTCTTCCCCTTCGGCCGCGCCGCCCATGCCGAGCGAATCGCTGCGGTGCGGCAAGCGACGGGCGCGCCGCGTTAATTCACGCCAGGCGCAGGCGCGGCACGGGTCATCGCCGCGCCAACACCGTTCGTCCGAAATGGTTCCGTTCATCGCCGCGCAAGGCTTTTCATCGTGGGCGCGCTCTGCTGGATAGGCTGTAACAGTCGTTCAGGGGCCGTGGGGGTCAATGAAAAAAGCTTCGTTCGCAGCGCGTTTCGCGCTGGTGTCTTGTGGCGCCCTGATGACGGCGGCCCCCGCGCTCGCGCGGCATTTGCAATGCGTGCCCTTCGCGCGCCAGGTGTCGGGGATCGAGATTCGCGGCAATGCTTATACTTGGTGGGATCAGGCGGCGGGCCGCTATGCGCGCGGCCAGGCGCCACGCGAGGGCGCGGTGCTCGCCTTCGCCGCGACGCGCAAAATGCCCAATGGCCATGTCGCGATGGTGAGCAGAATCGTGTCGCCGCGCGAAGTGCTGCTGACGCACGCCAATTGGTCGCGCCCCGGCGGGATCGAGCGCGACGTGCGCGCGGTCGACGTCTCGGAAGCGGGCGATTGGAGCAAGGTGCGCGTGTGGTTCGCGCCGCTCGGCGATCTGGGTAAGACCGCTTATCCCGCGCACGGCTTCATCTATGCCGAGCCGGGCGCCGATGCGCTCACCGCGCCGGTCGCGATCGCCGCCGCCAAGGCCGGCGCGCCCGGCATCGCGACCTTCGCGCCGATCGAGCGCGGGGCGCTTTAACGCGGACGCGCTCGAAGCGCCTTCGCTCCGTATCTCGCATGATCTCTTTCCCAGCGAAGGCCGGGGCCCAGCAGCGCTCCGATCAATTCCCAGCCCAACCGGACTAACCGCTTTACGCCTGGGCCCCGGCCTTCGCCGGGGAAGGGCGAGGGGGGCGATCGCAACCCGGTCGCCCGGATCGTCGCGGCCCGGCGCGCCCTTAGCGCTGCACGCTCACCACCGCGAGCAGCGGCGCCGCCACCGGCACGCCGGCGCGGTTCATGCCGGGATGAAAGGCGACCCCGCGCAAATGGCGGCAGAGCGCGATGTCACCCGCGTCGCTGCCGCTGCTCGCCTCGATCATGCAGGCGGTCGCGCGCCCTTGCGCGTTCACTTGGAGCATCGCGCTCGGCGTGTCGTTGGGGAAATCGGCGATGCTCGCCCCGCGCAGCACCAGGTCGAGCGGGTCGATCGGTCCCGGCGGGGTGCCGTCGAAGCGCGGCGCCGGCGGCTCGGCGAGCGGCACCGCGCGGTCGCGGATGCGGAAAGTGAAGTCGAGCGTACTCGTGCCCCCGCGCGGGCTCCCGTCGGCGGCGAGGCCGTGGCGGAAGCGGCCATAACGCGCGATCAACTGGCAGGGCAACGCCGCGATATCGCCGCCGCCGCTCGCGCTCAGGATTTCGCAGCGCTCGATCCGATCGTCGGCGGCGACTTGCACCATGATCCGCACCGCGCCGGTGCGATGCTCGCGCGCGGCGTCTTGGGGATAATCGCTCGATCGCACCCAGCTTTTATAGTCGCGGTCGGCGCGCAAGGGGCGGAGCAGGTCGGGCGCCACGGGCGGGGGCAGCTCGATTACCGCGATTTCGGGGCGCGGCGCCTCGCCCTCGGCGGCGAGCAGCATCAGCAGCAGCGGCACGAACATCGGCGCCCTCCAGCTCAATAATCGTCGATCACCTCGGCCAAGGTTTCGAGACAAGCCTCGGCGAGCCCCCGGCAGCGCGCCGGGTTCCAACCCTCGCGCGGATCGGGATTGGGGTCGTGGTCCTTGAACGGCATTTCCAGCGTCATCGACACCGCGCCATAGCGTTCGGCGAGCTGGTTGGTCGACATCGACAAATTGGCCTTGCCCGGCGCCGCCTTGGGATAGCCGAGCTTGGTTTGGAAATCGGGGGTGCGCGCGGCGAGCGCGGCGCGATAGCGTTCGAACTTCGCGCCGAGCGCGTCGGTCCAGCTCGGGATGCCCTCGAACCCGGCGAGGAAATTGGCGGGGATCGCCTCGTCGCCATGCGCGTCGATCGCGAAGCGCACGCCGGTTGCGTCCATCGCGTCGCGCACGCAGAGCACTTCGGGGCTGCGCGCGGCGCTCGGCTCGGCCCATTCGCGGTTGAGGTTCACCCCGGCCGCATTGGTGCGCAAATGGCCGCGCGCGCTGCCATCGGGGTTCATATTGGGCACCAGATGGAAGCGCGCCTTGGCGAGCAATTTGGCCGTGACCGGATCGTCGGCCCGCGCGAGCCGGGCGAGCGCGCCTTCCATCCAGAACTCGGCCATCGTCTCGCCCGGATGCTGGCGGGCATAAAGCCACACCGGCAACGCGCCCTCGCCGATCGTAAGGCAATCGATCGGGCGCCCGTCGAGCGAGCGGCCGAGCTCGCGGTAGGTGAAGCCGGGGGCGGCGGCATAACGGGCGATCAGCGCCTCGTGCCGCTCGCTCGAATAAGGCGCGAAATACGCGAACCAGGCGAGCGGCCCGCCGAGTTCGTGCCGGATTTCGAGCACGCCATCGGCATAGCTGGTGTCGGCGAGCGTCCAGGTTTCGCGATCATGGCTCACCCGCGCGCGATAGCCGGGCCAGCCGAGCGGATAAGCCGCGCCCGCGGCGTTGAGCAGCCGCAGCGTCACGCGCTGGCCGGCGTCGCCTGCCACGCGGAAATAGAACCATTGGTAAAAGTCGGATTGGTGATCGCGCCGGATCGTCAGCTCGGCCGTGTCGCCCTCGATCGAGAGGATCTCGATATTGCCGCCGTCGAAGGCGCTGGTGATGCTGAGGCTCATGGCACGGTGATAGTGCGTCCCGATTGCCCCGGAAAGCCCGTGAACAGCGCGCGGGCGAGTTTGTCGGCGGTCACCCGCGGCTGCGCGGCCTGGGCGCGGCTGTCGGCCTCGGTGATCGCGCGGCCTTCCCACACGATGTCGCGCTGGGGCAGGCGGCGGAGCTGGACCGACAATTGCGTCACGTAAAGCTCGCGCTGGCGCGCCTTGCCGACGCCGAAGCCGATCGAGCCGCCGCCACCCACGCCGCCGCCGAAGCTGCCGCCGCCGATGCCGATGCTCACCGGGCGCTGGGCGACCCCCACCGGGCGGCTTTCGCGGGCGATCGCGATCGTCGCTTCATAAGGGCCGGCGCTCGCCGGGCTGAAGCCCTGCGCCGCGAGCGCCTCGCCGACCGATTTGGCGTAAAGCTGATATTCCAGGCTCGAGGCGTCGCCGCCGGGCGCGGGGAGCACCGCCACCGCGCCGCGCGCGATCGGCTGATCGAGGTGAAAGCGCGTCACCCGCACCGGATCGGTGGTGGTGCATCCGCCAAGCGCCGCCACCGCCCCCGCCGACGTCATCGCCACCGCCACCGCTCGTCCAAATCCCCGCATCGCCGCCGTCCCTTGCTGATTCCGCCCGCACAACGTTGGGAACCCCATAGCCGGTTCCCATCCGTCTTGACTATTCGCTACACCCCGCCTAGGCGCAGCGCCTTTCCAGCACCCTCAAGCATAAGCGAATCACGCGATGAAGATCCGCAATTCTCTCAAGTCGCTCAAGGACCGGCACCGGGACAACCGCGTGATCCGCCGTCGCGGCCGCACCTATGTGATCAACAAGACCCAGCGGCGCTTCAAGGCCCGCCAGGGCTGATCGCCGATGGCCGCGCGGCCGGCCGCCGTCGTGTTCGACGTCGGCAATGTTCTGTATGACTGGAACCCGCGGTTCCTGTACGAGCGCCTGATCGACGACGATCGGGCGCTCGACGCGTTCCTGCGCGACGTGTGCACCAAGGAATGGCATTTCCAGCACGACGCCGGGAGGCCCTTCGCCGAAACCTCGGCCGAGCTGAGCGCGCTTTATCCCGAGCATGAAGCGCTGATCGCCGCCTGGGGGCCGCGCTTCACCGAGCAATTGGGCGATATGCTGCCCGGGATGCGCGCGCTGGTGTTGGAGCTCGACGCGGCGCGCGTGCCGCTGTTCGCGATCACCAATTTCAGCCATGAATTCTGGCCGCCGTTCCGCGCGCGCGAGGCGGTGATCTTCGATCGCTTCCGCGACATCGTGGTTTCGGGCGAGGAGCGGCTGGTGAAGCCCGATCCGGCGATTTACGCGCTCGCGCTGCGTCGCTTCGGCCTGGCGGGTCCCGACGCGATCTTCATCGACGACCGGCTCGACAATGCCGAGGCCGCGCGCGACGCGGGGATGTTGGCGCATCACTTCACGGACGCGGAGCGGCTGCGCGCCGAGCTGGCGGCGCTGGGGTTGGTTGGGGAAATGTCTCCTGCGGTGTAAGACGGGCGCGCGAGGAGACGTGCGCCATGGAAATGTCGGTCCGCCAGTTTCAGGAACAGATCGCCGAGGCGCTGGCGGCGGTCGAACGCGGCGAGCGCGTGGTAATTACCCGCGATGGGGTGGCCGTGGCGATCGTGGAGCCGCCCGAAACCGAGCCCAGGTTCACTCCTGGGGAACAATCGTCGATGACCGAGGCGGAACGCGTCGCTTCCTTCAAGCAACGCATCGAGCGAGCGCGAACCCTCGCCGGATTGGACAAGAAGCCGCTCGACTTCCCGTTGGACGAAGAATGGCGCAAGAATTTCGACGACCCCGCCTGGGGCCGTTCGCTGTTCGGGCTGGACACGGAGGAGAAGGCGTCCAAACCTTGAAGATCGTGCTCGACACGCATTTTCTGCTGTGGCTCGGTCAGGATTTCGCGCGCCTGAGCGGCCATGAGCTGGCCATGCTCCTCGAGCCGCACAATGACATCTTGCTTTCCGTGGTGTCGCTCTGGGAAATCAGGATCAAATGGCTCAAGCATCGGGTCGGGCCGAAGTCGGCGGGGCTGATGGCGCCCGGGGATGCCGCGGCGTTCGCGATCGGCCTCGGCCTGCCCATCATGCCACTGACCATGGCGGTGGTCACGAGTTCGTTATCGGCGCCGCGACCGAACCGCGACCCATTCGATGAAATGTTGTTGGCGCACGCGGGCTATCTGGAGGCCCGCCTGCTCACCCGCGACGCCGCGCTGCTCGATCACCCGGTCGCGCTCTCCGCCTAGCTCTTATAGCCCTTCAACTCGTCGCCGATGATCCGCACCACGTGCAGCACGTTGGTCGAGCCCGGCGTGCGGAACGGAACGCCCGCCATCACCACCACTCGGTCGCCCGCGCCGGCGATCTGGTGGCGCAGCGCCATGCGCTTGGCCTTGGCGACCATTTCCTCGAACGATTCGACGTCGCGCGTGTGGACCGCGTGGGTGCCCCAGAGCAGCCCCAGCCGGCGCGCGGTCTCGAGCTTGGGGGTGAGCACCAGGATCGGCACGCCCGGCCGCTCGCGCGCCACGCGCCGCGCGGTCGAGCCCGAGGTGGTGAAGCAGATGATCGCCTTGGCCGACACCGTGTTCGCGATGTTCTTCGCGGCCTCGGCGAGCGCGTCGGCGGTGGTGGGATCGGGGCGCAGGATCGTGAAGTGGACGCGCTCGCCGTGCATCGGATCGGCTTCCACGGCTTCGGCGATCGCGTTCATCATCGCGACCGATTCGGTCGGCCAGCTGCCGGCCGCGCTTTCGGCCGAGAGCATGATCGCGTCCGCCCCGTCATAAATCGCCGTGGCCACGTCGGAGACTTCGGCGCGGGTCGGCGTCGGCGCGGTGATCATCGATTCGAGCATCTGGGTCGCGACCACCACCGGCCGCCCCTGGCGCCGCGCGACTTCGACGATGCGCTTTTGCAGCGGCGGCACCGATTGCGGCGGCAATTCGACCCCCAGATCGCCGCGCGCGACCATCACCCCGTCGCATTGTTCGACGATGTCCTCCAGCCGATCGAGCGCCGCCGGTTTCTCGATCTTGGCGAGCAGCGCCGCGCGGCCCTGGATCAGCCGGCGCGCGTCGGCGAGATCGTCGGGGCGCTGAACGAACGACAAAGCGATCCAATCGACGCCCTGGTCGAGCGCGAAGGCGAGATCGGACACGTCCTTTTCGGTGAGCGCCGCCATCGGCAGGATGACGTCGGGGACGTTGAGCCCCTTGTTGTTCGACAGCGGCCCGCCGACCACCACTTCGGTCTCGATCCGGCGCTCCTCATGCGCGAGCACGCGCAGCACCAGCTTGCCATCGTCGAGCAGCAGCCGCGCGCCGGGCTCGATCGCCTCGAAGATTTCGCGGTGCGGCAGCTCGACGCGCTCCGTGTCGCCGGGGGCGGGGTCGCGATCGAGCACGAAGCGCTGCCCGGTCGTCAGCTGCACTTTCCCATCGGCGAAGCGGCCGACGCGCAGCTTGGGGCCTTGCAGATCGGCGAGGATCGTCGTCGGCCGCCCGATCTTGCGCTCGAGCCCCCGGATCGCCTCGATCAGCGGCACTTTGCTCGCTTGATCGCCATGGCTCATGTTGACGCGAAACGCATCGGCGCCCGCGCGCGCGAGTCGCTCGATCATCTCCGGCGTGTTGCTCGCGGGGCCGAGCGTGGCCAAGACGCGCACCTTGCGCAGGCGGGGGGCGATCGCTTTGGTCATCTCATCCTCGCTGGCGGTGGCTGGGGCCTCGTCTAATGCCTATCTCGCCAGGCTCAAGGAGGAATGGATGAGCGACATCGATCATATCGACGACCGGGTGGCGGCGGCCGCCTTTCGCCGGCTGGTGCGGCATTTGCGCCACCGCCATGACGCGCAAAATGTCGAGCTGATGGGCCTGGCGGGCTTTTGCCGCAATTGCCTGGGCGATTGGCTCGCCGAGGCGAGCGAGGGCGCGCTCACCCGCGACGAGGGGCGCGCGGCGGTCTATGGCATGGCCTATGCCGAGTGGAAGGCGCGCTTCCAGACCGAGGCGAGCCCCGAACAACTCGCGCTGATGCAGGAAAGCGTCGCGAAGAACGCTTGATGCGCTTGGCGGCGCCGGACTAGCATCTCCTTGAAGATAAAAGGGGGGATGCCATGAAGACCTTGCTCGCCGCGCTGCTGCTCGCCGCCGCCGCGCCCGCGCTCGCCGAGAGCGCGCCGACGCGCGTCACCTATATCCATGCCGGCACTCTGCTCGCCCGCCCCGGCGAGCCGGCGCGGCGGCAGGTGACGGTGATCGTGCGCGACGGCAAGATCGCCGAGGTCCGCGAAGGGTTCGCGGCGCCCGAAAAAGGCGCGACCTTGGTCGATCTGAAAGACAAGTTCGTCCTGCCCGGGCTGATCGACCTGCACGTCCACAGCTGGGGGATCGGCGGCGACCCGATGCGCGAGCGGCTCGGCGCGCTCAACCGCGACGGCTATGACGATATGGCCGAGGCGCAGAAGAATTTGCGCGCGGATCTGGAGGCGGGGTTCACCACGATCCGCGATCTGGGCGGCGATCCGCGCGGGGTGCGCGCGTTGCGCGACGCGATCGCGCGCGGCGAGATCGAGGGGCCGACGATCGTCAATGCCGGTCGCATGATCTCGGTGACGGGCGGCCATGGCGACGGCACCAATGGCCTCGCGGAAGAATTCGCCGACGCGGTCCACGCCCACCAGATCAACACCTGCGACGGGCCGGACGATTGCCGCCGCGCGGTGCGGCAGCAGATCGGGCTCGGCGCGCAAGTGATCAAATTCGCGGCGACGGGCGGCGTGCTTTCGAACGTCGCGGGCGGGCTGGGGCGGCAGATGACGCCCGAGGAAATGCGCGCGATCATCGATACCGCGCACAGCTTCGGCCGCAAGGTCGCGGCGCACAGCCATGCGGCGGAAGGCACCAAGGCCGCGCTCGAGGCGGGCGTCGACACGATCGAGCATGGCAGTTTCCTCGACGATCAGGCGATCGCCTTGTTTAAGGCCAAGGGCGCTTATCTGGTGCCGACGATGATCGCCCCCGTCGCCGCGCTCGAACAGGCGCGCGCGGGGGCGCTGCCGGCGGCGACGATCCCCAAGGCGGAGGCCGCGGCTGCGGCGGCGTTCGAAAGCCATAAGAAAGCGATCGCGGCGGGGGTGAAAATCGCCTTCGGCACCGATACCGGCGTCTCCAAGCACGGCGAGAATGCGCGCGAATTCGCGCTGATGGTCCGCGCCGGGATGACCCCCACCGCCGCGATCCGCGCGGCCACGCTCACCGCCGCCGAGGCGCTGGGGCGCGCGGCAGAGCTCGGCTCGGTCGAACCCGGCAAGGCGGCGGACATCATCGCGGTCGAGGGCGACCCGACGCAGGACGTGACGCGCCTGCAACGCATCGATTTCGTGATGCACGGCGGGCAGGTGGTGAAAGCGGGCGGCAAGCGCGCGAGCTTCCCCGCCGAGTGACCCGTTGCGCCGGCGCCGCCAAGGCCCTAGAGGCGCGCGCCTGACATTTTGGGAGCGAAACCGTGAGCGATGTTGTCGCCGCCGACGAACTGAGGCTGTTGATCGAGCGCGCCGAGCGCCTGGAAGAAGAAAAGCGCGGCATCGCCGACGATATCAAGGACGTGATGGCCGAGGCCAAGAGCCGCGGCTATGACACCAAGGCGATCCGCAAGATCATCGCGATCCGCCGCAAGAAGCGCGAGGAATATCAAGAGGAAGAGGCGATCCTCGATACCTATTTGGCGGCGCTCGGGATGAAGTGAGGCGGGCGAGCGCGAACGGCTGCCCCCATCGTCATGCCGGGCTCGGCCCGGCATCCACCGTCGTTCCCCGCGCGGCGCCGGCAAGTCCAGGACCCAGGGTGGCCCCCGGGACCAAGTCCGGGGTGACGATGGGGGATGAAGCGGCCGCGCTCTTGCCCAGCCCCGCTCCGATCCGGTAACCGCGCCGGATCACTTCAGCACCCCGAAGGACCCCATGGCCGGCCATTCCAAATTCAAGAACATCATGCACCGCAAGGGCGCGCAGGATAAGAAGCGCTCGGCGATGTTCTCCAAGCTCAGCCGCGAAATCACCGTCGCCGCCAAGATGGGCCTGCCCGAGCCCGACATGAACCCGCGCCTGCGCGCCGCGATCAACGCCGCCAAGGCGCAGTCGATGCCCAAGGACAATATCCAGCGCGCGATCGACAAGGCGAGCAAGGGCGAGGGCGAGAATTACGAGGAAGTCCGCTACGAAGGCTTCGGCCCCGGCGGCGTCTCGCTGATCATCGAGGCGCTGACCGACAATCGCAACCGCACCGCGACCAACGTCCGCACCGCCGTCTCCAAGAACGGCGGTAATTTGGGCGCGAGCGGATCGGTGAGCCATGGCTTCAGCCGTTTGGGCCTGATCACTTATCCCGCGAGCGCCGGCGATGCCGAGCGCGTGTTCGAAGCCGCGCTCGAAGCGGGCGCCGACGACGTGACCTCGAGCGACGACGGCCATGAAATCTGGACCTCGATCGAGGCGCTGCACGAGGTCGCCAAGGCGCTCACCCCCGTGCTCGGCGAGCCCGAAGGCGCGAAGCTCGCCTGGCGCCCCGCGACGATGGTGAGCGTGGGCGAGGGCGACGCCGCGCAGCTGTTCAAGCTGATCGACACGCTCGACGATGACGACGACGTCCAGCAAGTGTGGGGCAATTACGAGGTGAGCGACGAGGTGATGGAAAAGCTCGCCTGAGCCGACGCACTATTTTATCGTCGGATTTCAATAGGCGCGCGCCCCCCACGCGTGCCAGCCTGCGCGCGCGACCGATCGTTTCGCGGCTGATACTCTTGCAAATTTCGGGGCGGAATTTGACTTAACGCCCTGACTGAGCAGATGCAGCATGGCGCGGTGGCCGCTGCCAGGCGCGGTCGAGTCGCGAAAAAGGGGCCAAAGCCCCACCGGCGAAAGGGGCAGGTCGATGCGAAGCGGATGGATTCTGGCGCTGCTGCTGCTCGCGGGATGCGGGCAGCGCGGCGGGCCGCCCGCGCCGCCGCCGACCATGGTCACCGTCGCCACGCCGCTCCAGCGCACGGTGGTCGATTGGGACGAATATATCGGCCGTTTCGAAGCCCCGCAGGACGTCGAGCTACGCCCGCGCGTCTCGGGCGCGATCGATCGGGTTTTGTTCAACGATGGGCAAAACGTCCGCCAGGGCCAGCCGCTGTTCATCATCGATCCGCGCCCCTATCGCGCCGCGCTGCAGCAAGCGCGCGCGCAAGTGCTCCGCGCGCAGGCGACGCTCGCCAACGCGCGCACCGAACTCACCCGCGCGCAGACTCTGCTCGGCGCGCAGGCGATCAGCCGCGAGGAATTCGAAACGCGCGAGGCGGCGGTGCGCACCGCCCAGGCCGATTTGCGCGCGGCGCAAGCGCAGGTCGATGTCGCCGCGCTCAACGTGAATTTCACGACCGTCCGCGCGCCGGTATCGGGGCGGATTTCGGACCGGCGGGTGAGCCGGGGCAATTTGGTGCAGGAAGGCCAAACGGTGCTCACCCGGATCGTCTCGATCGATCCGATCTGGTTCACCTTCACGGGTGCCGAGAATTTCTATCTGAAATATCTGCGCCAGGACGCCGAAGGCGCGCGGCGCTCGTCGCGCTATGCGCCCAATCCGATCGAGATCCAGCTCGCCGACGAAAGCGGCTATCGCTGGAAGGGGCGGATGGCGTTCGTCGACAATGCGATCGACGAGCAATCGGGGACGATCCGCGCGCATGCCGTGGTGCCCAATCCAACGGGGTTCCTCACCCCCGGGCTGTTCGGGCGCGCGCGGCTGCTCGGCTCGGGCAGCTACCGCGCGATGCTGGTGCCCGACGAGGCGATCCTGACCGACCAGACGCGCAAGCTCGTCTATGTGTTGACGAAGGACAATAAGGTCGCGCCGCGCCCGGTCGTCACCGGGCCGCCGGTCGAGGGTTTGCGGGTGATCAAGGAGGGGCTCGCCCCGCGCGATCTGGTGGTGATCAACGGCATCACCCGGTTGCAGCCGGGGATGCCGGTGCGGCCGCAGCGCACCACGCTCAAGCCGCGCGCGGCGGATACGTCGCCGGTCGCGCAGCCGCTCGACGCGCCGCCCCCCGCCGAAGCCAAGGCGGGCTGAGGGCGATGCGCTTCCCGCATTTCTTCATCGATCGCCCGATCTTCGCGGCGGTGCTGTCGATCTTGATCATCGTGTTCGGCGCGGTGGCTTATCCGCTGCTGCCGGTCGCGCAATTTCCCGAAATCGCGCCGCCGACCGTGGTGGTGAGCGCGACCTTTCCTGGCGCGACCGCCGAAACGCTCGCCGAAACGGTCGCCGCGCCGCTGGAGGAATCGATCAACGGCGTCGAGAAGATGATCTATATGTCGTCCTCGGCGACGGGGGACGGCGCGCTCGCGATCACCATCACTTTCGCGCAAGGGACCGACGTCGATCAGGCGCAGGTGCTGGTGCAGAACCGCGTCTCCGAAGCCGAGCCGCGACTCCCCGAGGAAGTGCGCCAGATCGGCGTGACGGTGCGCAAGAACTCGCCCGACATCTTGCTGTGCGCCGCGCTTTATTCGCCGGACAAGACGCTCAACACCCAATATATCTCGAACTACGTCACCAGCCAGCTGCTCGATCGGCTCGCGCGAATTCAGGGGGTGGGCGGGGCGCGCATCTTCGGGGGCCGCGACTATAATATGCGCGTGTGGATCGACCCCGATCTCGCCGCCGCGCGTAATTTGACCGTCGATGAAATCGTGAACGCGGTGCGCGGGCAGAACGCGCAAGTCGCGGTCGGCTCGGTCGGCCAGCCGCCGTTCAACCGCGGCGGCACTGCTTTCCAGCTCGGAATCAACACCAAGGGCCGCTTGGCGACGCCCGAGGAATTCAGCGACATCATCATCAAATCGGACGCGCAAGGCCGGCTGACGCGCGTGCGCGACGTCGCCCGTGTCGAGCTCGGCGCGCAGGATTATTCGATCAACCCCTTCTTTTCGAACCAGGAAACGACCACCGTCTGCATCACCCAGCTGCCCGGCTCGAACGCGCTGCAAACCGCCGAGCTGGTGAAGCAGGAAATCGCCGAAAGCGCCCAAAGCTTCCCCGCGGGGCTCGCTTATCAGATCCCGTATAACCCCACCGAATTCATCGAAGCCTCGATCGAGGCGGTGCAGCATACGTTGTTCGAGGCGCTCTTCCTGGTCGCCTTCGTCGTGCTGCTTTTCCTGCAAAGCTGGCGCGCGGCGCTGATCCCGATCATCGCCATTCCGGTGTCGCTGATCGGCTCGTTCGCGATGCTCGCCGCCTTTGGTTTTTCGATCAACAATCTATCGCTGTTCGGCATGGTGCTGGCGATCGGCATCGTCGTCGACGACGCGATCGTCGTGGTCGAGAATATCGAGCGGCTGATGGAGGAAAAGGGCCTCTCCCCGCGCGAAGCCGCGCATGAGACGATGGACGAAGTCTCCGGCGCCCTGATCGCGATCGCGCTGGTGCTGTGCGGGGTGTTCATCCCGACGAGCTTCATCCCGGGCATTTCGGGGCAATTTTATCAGCAATTCGCGCTCACCATCGTCTCGGCGACCGCGATCTCGGCGTTCGTCTCGCTCACTCTGTCGCCGGCGATCGCCGCGCTGCTGTTGAAGCCCAAGGCGCATGGCGAGCCGGCGCCGGGCGTGCGCGGATGGCCGGCGCGGTTCGCGCGCGGCTTCAACCGCGGCTTCGAACGGCTCGGCGCGCGCTACGGCAAATTCACCGCGCGCGCGGTGCGCACGCTCGGCATCGTGGTGATCGCTTATGCCGGGTTGATCGCGCTCGCCGGCTGGCGCTTCACCGCGACGCCGACGGGCTTCATCCCCGCGCAGGACCAGGGCTATTTGATCGTCGCGGTGCAATTGCCGCCCGGCGCCTCGCTCCAGCGCACGACCGAGGTGCTGCGCCGCGCGCAGGAGATCGCGCTGGAGAATCCCGGCGTGCGCGGCACCGTCGCCTTCGCCGGGCTCGACGGCGCGA
Organism: Proteobacteria bacterium SG_bin5; assembly: GCA_002083475.1. Taxonomy (GTDB): domain Bacteria; phylum Pseudomonadota; class Alphaproteobacteria; order Sphingomonadales; family Sphingomonadaceae; genus Sphingomonas. Next base: position 10,825 of record LWDI01000081.1, on the reverse strand, counting down.
CGCTCACCAACGCCCCCAATGCGGCGGCAATGTTCACCCCACTCAAGGCGTTCGGCGATCGCAAGTCCGCCGACGCCATCGCCAACGAACTGCGCCAGGCGTTCGCGCCGATCACCGATGGCGTGTTGCTGGTGATTCCGCCGCCGCCGGTGCGTGGGATCGGCACGGGCGGCGGCTGGAAGATGCTGATCGAGGATCGCCAGAACCAGGGCTATCAATTGCTCGAACAAATCGCCTTCGCGATGATGATGAAGGCCAATCAAGCCCCCGGCATCACCGCCGCCTTCACCACCTTCAACGCGCGCACGCCCCGGCTGAAGGCCGAAATCGATCGCGAGCGCGCCGAGCAACTCGGCGTGCCGGTGGAAAACGTTTTCGCGACGCTCGGCACTTATTTGGGATCGAGCTATATCAACGATTTCAATTTCCTCGGCCGCACCTATCGCGTCACCGCCCAGGCCGATGCGCCTTATCGCGACGAAGTGTCCGACGTCGGCCGATTGCGCGCGCGCTCGGCCTCGGGCGAGACGGTGCCGCTCGACGCGGTGATGAAGTTGAAGACGGAGACCGGGCCTTACCGCGTCGTGCGCTACAATCTCTACCCGTCGGCCGAGCTCCAGGGCGATACCGTGCCCGGCTATAGTTCGGGCCAGAGCCTCGCGACGATGGCGCGGCTCGCGCGCGAAACACTGCCGGCGGGGATGAGCTTCGAATGGACCGAAATCGCCTATCAGCAAGAGCGCGCGGGCAATACCGGCACGATCGTCTTCGGCCTGGCGGTGTTGTTCGTCTTCCTGTTGCTCGCCGCCAATTACGAAAGCCTGGTGCTGCCCTTCGCGGTGATCCTGATCGTGCCGATGTGCCTGCTCGCGGCGATTTTGGGCGTCAATCTGATGGGGATGGACAATAATATCCTCACCCAAATCGGGCTGGTCGTGCTGATCGGGCTGGCGGCCAAGAACGCGATTCTGATCGTCGAATTCGCGAAGCAAAACGAGGATCAGGGGATGGGCCTGCGCGAGGCCGCCGAACATGCCGCCGCCCAGCGCTTGCGGCCGATCCTGATGACCTCGATCGCCTTCATCCTCGGCACGCTGCCGCTGGTGATCGGCTCGGGCCCGGGGGCGGAGATGCGGCGCGCGCTCGGCGTCGCGGTGTTCTTCGGGATGATCGGGGTGACGACCTTCGGCCTCATCTTCACGCCGGCCTTTTACGTCATCAGCCGCAAGCTCGGCGATCGCTTCGGTCGGTTCGTCCGCCGCAAGCCCCGGCCCGAGCCCGAGCCCGCGCCACAGCCGGAGCCCGCCGAATGAGCCGCCTCGCGCCGATCACTCTCGCGCTCTGCTCGGCCGCGCTGCTATCGGGCTGCGTCGTCGGCCCCGATTACCAGCGCCCCGCCGCCCCGGTGCCGAGCGACGCGAAGCTGCGCGAGGTCGAACTGATCGCCGCCGCGCGCGTGAGCGCCGAAAAGCTCCCCGATCATTGGTGGCGGCTGTATCGCGACCCCGAGCTCGACCGGCTGGTGACCGAAGCGCTGACGCACAATACCGACATCCGCGTCGCCGCCGCCAATCTCCAGCGCGCGCGCGCGGTGCTTGCGGAGCAGCGCGGCGCGCGGCTGCCGACGATCACGCCGAGCGCGCAATATAGCCGCCAACAGGGCAATACGACCAACGCGGCGGCGTTCGGCGGCGCGGGCGGCCCGCCGCGCGCCTTCCAATTCGATCTGTTCCAGCTCGGCATCGATGCCTCTTACGAGGTCGATCTATTCGGCGGCGTGACCCGCGCGATCCAGGCCGGGCGCGGCGATGTCGAAGCCTCGGTCGCCCAGCTCGACGCGGCGCGGGTGGCGGTCGCCGCCGAGACGACGCGCAGCTATGCCGCCGCCTGCGCCAATGCCCAGCAGCTGATCGTCGCGCGCGAGACGGTCGCGCTGCAGCGCCAGACGCTCGATCTCACGCGCCGCAGCTTCGACGCCGGGCGGGGGACGCAGCGCGACGTGCAGCAGGCCGAAGTGCTCGTCGCACAAGTCGAGGCGCAATTGCCCGGGCTGGAGGCCGAGCGGCGCGCGGCGCTTTATGCGCTGGCGACGCTCACCGGGCGCCCCGCCGAGCAGATCGACGCCGCCGCCAATCGCTGCACCACCATCCCCCAGCTCGACCAGCCGCTGCCGGCGGGCGACGGCGCCGCGCTGATCGCGCGTCGGCCAGACGTGCGCGCCGCCGAACGCACGCTCGCCGCCGATACCGCGCGCATCGGGGTCGCGGTGGCCGACCTCTACCCCTCGATCACGCTGCTCGGGCGGATCGGGCTCAACGCCACGCGCGGCAGCCAATTGTTCCAGGGCACCTCGGTCAATTATTCGCTCGGCCCGCTGATCCAGTGGAATTTCCCGAACCAGACGGTCGCGCGCGCGCGGGTGCGCCAGGCGCGCGCGCAGACCGAGGCGTCGCTCGCGCGCTTCGACGCGGCGGTGCTCGCGGCCTTGAACGAGACCGAGCAGGCGCTCGCGCGCTATGCCGGCGCGCTCGATCAACGCGAGGTGCTGCGCCGCGCCGAGGCGGCGAGTAGCGAGGCGGCGCGGATCAGCCGGCTGCGCTTCCAAAGCGGGCTCGACAATTTCCTGCAGCTCACCCAGGCCGAGCGCGACCTGGCGAACACGCGCACCGCGCGCGCCCAGGCGGATGCGGCGGTGGTGGAGGCGCAAGTCTCGCTCTTCCGCGCGCTCGGCGGCGGCTGGGAGGACGCGCCCGAGGCGGTCCGGCGGGCGCCGGGCTGAGGCCCTGAGAGCCGCGCCGCCGACGATCGACATCCGCGCGGGCCGGCGAAAAAACCGGGATCGGCGGCTTGCCTCGGGGGCCAAGGCAACGCCAGGATGGTCGCCCGATGATAAGGAGCGCGCCTGATATGGATACCAACAGCCTCTTCCGCCTCGACGGCCGGATCGCGCTCGTGACCGGCGGGTCGCGTGGGATCGGCAGGATGATCGCGGCGGGGTTCATCGCCCAGGGCGCGAAAGTCTATATCAGCTCGCGCAAGGCCGATGCCTGTTTCGCCGCCGCCGAGGAATTGGGGCCGAACTGCGTCGCGCTGCCGCAGGACGTCTCGACCGTCGCCGGCTGCCAGGCGCTCGCCGCGCAATTCGCCGAGCATGAGGCGAAGCTCGACATCCTCGTCAACAACGCCGGCGCCGCCTGGGGCGAGCCGTTCGAGGTCTTCCCCGAAAAAGGCTGGGACAAGGTGATGGACCTGAACGTGAAGTCCCCCTTCTTCCTCACCCAAGCCTTGTACGAACCGCTCAAGGCGGCGGCGTCGCGCCAGCGCCCGGCGAAGGTGATAAACATCACCTCGATCGACGGCCAGCGGCTCAACCCCTGGGAGACCTATAGCTATCACGCCTCCAAATCGGCGCTCATCTATCTCACCAAGCGGATGGCCGCGCGGCTGATCCGCGACGCGATCAACGTCACCTCGATCGCCCCGGGCGCCTTCGCGAGCGAGATGAACCGCGCCGCGCGCGATCATGGCGATGCGGTCGCGCAAGGGATTCCGGCGAAGCGCATCGGCGTGGACGAGGATATGGCGGGCGCGGCGATCTATCTCGCCAGCCGCGCGGGGGATTATGTGGTGGGGGAGACGATCACCGTCGACGGCGGGCTGGTCCATGCCGCGCTGGGGACGTCGATCGACGCGTGAGCGCGCGCGGCGGCGCCATTTTTTTCACACGAAGCCACGAAGCCACGAAGTAAAGCTGCGTCCGATGAGCGCCTTCTTCGTGCCTTCGTGGCTTTGTGTGAGTAAAGTTGCCCAGCGCTACCGCGCCTAAGCTTGCGGCTGCGGGTGGTGCGGCACCAGGATCAGCGTCCGCCCCTCCACCCGCCAGCTTTTGAGCCGCGACAAGAAGTTCATCCCCAGCACGTTCACCCCCTGAAAAGCGGGCGAGACGACCACCGGCAGATCGCGCGCGACGATGTTGCCCAGCCGCAGCTCGGGTACTTGCGCCGTTTGCGCGCGCACCGCACCATTGGCGGTGCGCAGCACCACCGGGAACAGTGCGTCGCTCGGCGCGAGCCCGGCGGCGGCGGCGGTATCGGGGGCGAGCGCGGTGATCGTCGCGCCGCTATCGACGAGCAGCCGCCGCTCGACCCCGCCGATCCGCGCGCGCACCCAAAAATGCCCGTCGGGCGCCATCTCGACGCGCAACTCGCGCCCCTCGACGCGCTGCCCTTCGATCCCCAGCGCCTGGCTCAGCCGGGCGAGATAGGGATCGAAGCGCTGGCGCTGATCGAGCACCACCACCAGCAGCACGACCGCGACGCCCCAGCTGGCGAGCGAAATCAGCGTGCCGAGCACCGGCACCCGCCGCAGCAGCCGCAGCAAGACGAAACCCGCGACGACGGCGGCGATCAGCGGCCAATGGCCGGAGAGTTCGGGGATGACGTTCATGGCGCGGCGAACGCATGAAGCAGCGCGGGTGGCTCAGGCCTGAACGGTGAGCGTCGCCCCGGCGAAAGCCGGGGCCTTTGGCTGTCGGAGCGCACCATTTGCCTAGGGCGCTGGCTTCCACGGTCGCTCTCGCAGCCATGGGGTTCGCGCGGAGGCGCGGAGGCGCGGAGAGGCCGCCGAGAAATTCGCGTGGGTTCTTTTCAACCTCGAGAGCGCCTGCGGCGCGGATGGGAGCACCGTATTTCCCTGCGCGCTCCCCCTCCGCGTTCTCCGCGCCTCCGCGCGAAAAAATCTTCGCCTCAAGCCTATTCCACGATTCCCCCCGCCGCGAGCACGGCGAGCGTCATCAGCTCGCTCGCGGTGGACGTCATCGGCGCGATCTGTACCGGCTTTTCGAGCCCCACGAGCATCGGCCCGATCACCGAATCGCCGCCCAGCTCGCGCAGCAATTTGGCCGAGATGTTCGCCGATTGCAGCCCCGGCAGGATCAGGACGTTCGCCGGCCCCGACAGCCGCGCGAAGGGATAATTGGCCAGCTGGCGCGGATTGAGCGCGACGTCGGGCGCCATTTCGCCTTCATATTCGAACTCGACCCCGCGCGCGTCGAGCACTTTCACCGCCTCGCGGATATTCTCGAGCCAGCGCCCCTCGGGATTGCCGAAGGTCGAATAGCTCAGGAAAGCGACGCGCGGCTCGTGCCCCATGCGCCGCGCGACTTGCGCGGTGCCCTCGGCGATGTCGGCGAGTTGCTCGGCATCGGGGCGCTCGTTCACGGTCGTATCCGCCATGAACACGGTATGCGTCTGGCCGACGAGCACATGGACGCCGAACGGCGTGCGGCCTTGCGCGATGTCGATCACGCGGCGCACTTGCAGCAGCGATTGGGCATAGGTGCGCGTGATGCCGGTGATCATCGCATCGGCTTCGCCCAATTGCAGCATCACCGCGCCGAAAGTATTGCGATCCTGGTTGATCATCCGCTCGCAATCGCGGCGCAAAAAGCCTTGGCGCTGGAGCCGCGAATAGAGGAAATCGACCATGCGCGGCACCAGCGGCGAGTGGCGGCTATTGTGCAGCTCGTAACTTTCGGGATCGGTGACGCCGAGCGCGCGCAGCCGATCGGGCACGTCGTCGCGCCCGACGAGCACGGGCGTGCCATAGCCGCCCTCCTTGAAGGCGATCGCCGCGCGCAGCACGACTTCCTCTTCGCCCTCGGCGAACAAGACGCGCTTGGGCCGCGCGCGGGCGCCTTCGTAAGCGAGCTGGAGCACCGAGGTCGTGGGGTTGAGCCGCGCGCGCAGGCAATGGCGATAATGGTCGAAATCGCTGATCGGCCGGGTCGCCACCCCGGAGTCGATCGCGGCTTTCGCGACGGCGGCGGGCACGATTTCCATCAGGCGCGGGTCGAATGGCGCGGGGATGATGTAATCGGGGCCGAAGCTGTGCTTCACGCCATAAGCGACCGCGACTTCCTCGGGCACTTGCTGCCGCGCGAGTTCGGCGAGCGCCTGGGCGGCGGCGATCTTCATCGCATCGTTGATCCCGGTCGCGCGCACGTCGAGCGCGCCGCGGAAGATGAAGGGGAAGCCGAGAACGTTGTTGACCTGGTTGGGGAAATCCGATCGGCCGGTCGCGATGATCACGTCGGGGCGGACTTGCTTGGCGACATCGGGCATGATTTCGGGATCGGGGTTCGCCATCGCGAACACGATCGGGCGCGGCGCCATCTTCTGGAGCAGTTCCGGCGGCAGCGCATTGGCGGCGGAAAGGCCGAAGAACACGTCGGCGCCCTCGATCGCGTCGGCGAGGGTGCGCGCGGACGTGTTGACCGCGTGCGCCGACTTCCACTGGTTCATCGACTTTTCGCGGCCCTGGTAGATCACGCCTTCCAGGTCGCACATCAGCAGCTGATCGTGCGGCAGCCCCATCGCCTTGATGAGTTCGGCGCACGCGATCGCGGCGGCGCCCGCGCCGAGCATCACCGCCTTGGTCGCCTTGATGTCGCGGCCCGTTAGGTGGAGCGCGTTGATGAGGCCGGCGGCGGCAATGATCGCGGTGCCGTGCTGATCGTCATGAAACACCGGAATGTTCATCCGCTCGCGCAAGGCTTGCTCGATGATGAAACATTCGGGCGACTTGATGTCTTCGAGGTTGATCCCGCCGAAACTGGGTTCGAGCAGTTCGACGCATTCGATGAAGCGCTGGACGTCCTCGGTCTTCACTTCGATATCGATCGAATCGACATCGGCGAAGCGCTTGAAGAGCACCGCCTTGCCTTCCATCACCGGCTTGGAAGCGAGCGCGCCCAAATTGCCGAGCCCGAGGATCGCGGTGCCGTTCGAGATCACCGCGACCAGATTGCCCTTGGCGGTATAATCATAAGCGGTCGCCGGATCGGCGGCGATCGCGCGCACGGGGGCGGCGACGCCGGGCGAATAAGCGAGCGCCAGATCGCGCTGCGTCGCCATCGGCTTGGAGGCGATCACCTCGATCTTGCCGGGGCGCCCCTCGGCATGGAAGCGCAGCGCTTCGCGATCGGGAAATTGGGTGGTTTCGTCGGCCATGGCCCCTCTCCGCTGTGGCCGCCGCTTCTAGCCAAGGGGGGGCGCGGCGTCTATTGTCGTGGGGATGACGAGCCCGCCTGACTTGCCGCCGATCCCCGGCATACCATCGACCGAGGAAGAGGTGGCTGCTTCCATTGCACGGGCTCGTGCCGACATTGCCGCAGGCCGTTATGTCGAGCACGAAAAGGTCGTCTCCTGGCTAAAGACCTGGGGGACGCCCGACTGGAAGCCGATGCCGCGCGAATGGCTGGAGGACGGCCGCTAGCCAAAGCGCCGATGGCCGTCTATGTTCGGGCGATGAAGCACGAGCCCGGCATCTTCGAGCAGGACGATGAAGCGGCGATCGCCGCCTCCGACGCACGGGCTCGCGCCGATTATGCCGCTGGTCGCTATCATTCGCACGCGGTGGTGGGCCGCTGGCTGAAGACCTGGGGGACCCCCGATTTCAAACCCTTCTTCGAATGGCTGAAGTCGTCTGGTTGAACCAAGCGATCGAGCAGCTCGACCAGATCGCCAGCTACATAGCCCTTTTTGATCCGGCAGCCGCAGGCCGTATTTCGACGCGCTTGGTCGAGCTTGGCCAGAGTTTGGAGACGTTCCCCAACCGCGGACGTCCCGCCAGCAACGGAACGCGGGAATTGGTCTCGGTACGTCCCTACATCCTGAGATACGAGGTTCAGGGCGACACGGTCATCATCCTGAGCGTGCGCCATGCGGCCCGGCTTTGGGACAGCGATATATGACCGCCACCCCGATGATGGCGCAATATCTGGCGCTGAAGGCCGAGGCCGAGGATTGTCTGCTCTTCTACCGGATGGGCGATTTCTTCGAATTGTTCTTCGAGGACGCCAAGATCGCGAGTGCCTGTCTCGACATCGCGCTCACCGCGCGCGGCGAGCATGAGGGCGCGCCGGTGCCGATGTGCGGGGTGCCGGTCCATGCCGCCGAAGGCTATCTCGCGCGGCTGATCAAGGCCGGGCACCGCGTCGCCATCGCCGAGCAGACCGAGAGCCCCGAAGAAGCCCGCCGCGCCCGGGGCTCCAAAGCGCTCGTCCAGCGCGCGATCGTGCGCCTCGTCACCGCCGGCACGCTCACCGAGGAAGCCTTGCTCGACGCGCGCGCCGCCAATTGGTGCGCCGCGGTGGGCGAGGCGGCGGGGGGCGTCGCGATCGCCGCCGCCGATATTTCGACCGGGCGGTTCGAGATCATCGAGACGAGCGCCAGCGCGCTCGGCGCCGAACTCGCGCGGCTGAACCCGGCCGAGACGATCGCCGCCGAGGGGTTCGAACTCGCCCCCGCCCGCCCCCGCCCGCGCGGCGAATTCGACAGCGCGCGCGGCGAGGCGCGGCTGAAAACGCTATTCGGGGTGGCGACGCTCGACGGGTTCGGCGCCTTCAGCCGCGCGGCGCTCGCGGCGGCGGGGGGCTTGGTCGCCTATCTCGATCACACCGCGAAGGGCGCGCTGCCCTTCCTGCGCCCGCCGCTCGTCACCCGCAGCGAGGCGGCGATGGCGATCGATGCCGCGACGCGCGACAGCCTGGAGCTGACCCAGGCGCAAGGCGGCGGGCGCAAGGGGAGTTTGCTCGACGCGGTCGACCGCACGGTGACGGGCGCGGGCGCGCGGCTGCTCGCCGCCGATATCGCCGCGCCGCTGATGGATCGCGCCGCGATCGAGGCGCGGCTCGATCTGGTCGGCTGGTTGGTCGAGGACGCGGGCGCGCGCGAGGATTTGCGCGGCGACTTGCGGCGCGCGCCGGACATTGGCCGCGCACTCGGGCGGCTCGCGGCGGGGCGCGGGACGCCGCGCGACTTGGGCCAGCTGCGCGACGGACTCGACGCGGCGTGGCGGCTCGGGCAGCGCTTGCAGCGGCTCGGCCAGCCGCCCGCGCTCCTCGCCGAACTCGCGCCCAAGCTCCAGGGCCATGGCGCGCTGATCGACACGCTCGCGCGCGCGCTGGTGCCGAGCCCGCCGATCGATGCGGCGCAGGGCGGCTATATCGCCGAGGGCTATGACGCCGCGCTCGACGATTTGCGCGCGGCGGGCGCGGGCGGGCGACGTGCGATCGCCGCGCTCGAGGCCGAGTATCGCCAGAAGACCGGCATCGCCGCGCTCAAGATCAAGCACAACGCGGTGCTCGGCTATCATATCGAAGTCCCCGCCAAACATGGCGACGCGCTGATGAAGCCCGAGAGCGGCTTCACCCATCGCCAGACGATGGCGGGCGCGGTGCGCTTCAACGCGCCCGCGCTGCACGAAGTCGCGCTGAAAGTGACGCAGGCGGGCGCCCACGCGATCGCGGCGGAGGCCGCGCATCTGGAGGAGCTGACGACGCTCGCGCTTTCGGCGCGCGAGGCGATCGCCGCGACCGCCGACGCGCTCGCCCGGCTCGACGTCGCCGCCGCCCTGGCCGAGCGCGCGGCCGAGGGCGGTTGGACGCGGCCCGCGCTCGTCGACCATGGCTGTTTCGAGATCGAGGGCGGGCGCCATCCGGTCGTGGAAGCCGCGCTCGCCAAGCGCGGCGAGCGGTTCGTGGCGAACGACTGTCGCCTGGCCGAAGACTCGCGGCTCTGGCTCGTCACCGGCCCCAATATGGGCGGCAAATCGACCTTCCTGCGCCAGAACGCGCTGATCGCGGTGCTCGCGCAAGCGGGCAGCTTCGTCCCCGCCGCCCGCGCGAAACTGGGCTTGGTCGATAAATTGTTCAGCCGCGTCGGCGCCGCCGACAATCTCGCGCGCGGGCGATCGACCTTCATGGTCGAAATGGTCGAAACTGCCGCGATCCTGGCGCAAGCCGGGCCGCGCAGCTTCGTGATTCTCGACGAAGTGGGGCGCGGCACCTCGACCTATGACGGGCTCGCGATCGCCTGGGCGGTGGTCGAGGCGATCCACGAACAAAACCGCTGCCGCTGCCTGTTCGCCACCCATTATCACGAACTCACCCGGCTCGCCGAACGCTGCGAGGCGCTGTCGCTCCACCATGTGCGCGCGCGGGAGTGGAAGGGCGAGCTGGTGCTGCTCCACGAAGTCGCCGAGGGGCCGGCGGACCGCAGCTATGGCCTGGCGGTCGCGCGGCTCGCCGGGTTGCCGCCCGCCACCATCGCGCGCGCGAAGGCGGTGCTGGCCAAGCTCGAGGCGGGGCGCGCCAAGACGGGGGGGCTCGCGGCGGGGCTCGATGATCTACCGCTCTTCGCCGCCGCCGCCGCGCCCGAGCCGCAACGCGATCCCTTGCGTGACGCACTCGCCGCGCTCGACATCGACGCGCTCTCGCCGCGCGCGGCGCTCGACGCGCTCTACCAGCTGAAGGCGCTCGCGACTCGCTGATTTCACGCGCTGAATCCGATGGGCGTGGCCCGCTCTCACCATAACGCGCGCGTGGGAACCGCTACCGCCCGGTGCGGTTGTTCGGCTCGGTTCACAGGAGAATGCGAATGTCGGCGTTGAAAATTCTGCCCCTGATCGCGGTGGTCGGCGCGGGGCTCGGCCTCGGCGGGTGTGCGACCAAGGGGTTCGTGCGCGAACAAG
>LWDI01000081.1:0-163 GCA_002083475.1 Proteobacteria bacterium SG_bin5 | reverse complement strand
CCCAGCGGCTCGATCAGCTCAACGCGCGCGTCGATGGGATCGAACAGCAGCTGCAACAGAACCGGCGCAAGCGGCCCCGCCATTGATCCGCCGCGCGGTCGCGCTGATCGCGCTCGGCGCGCTGGCGGTCGCGCCGGCGACGGGCGCGCCCCAGCGCGCGGCG
>LWDI01000080.1 GCA_002083475.1 Proteobacteria bacterium SG_bin5 | reverse complement strand
CTCCGAAGGCAAAGGCCACTGGTTCGAATCCAGTCGGGTGCGCCATTTCGGTTCAAAGCTACGAACGCCTAGCACCGCCGCCTCTACGCCAGAGGCGGCGGTGAGGGTGCGGAGCAGCTCGCTCCGTAAGCCGCGGATGCGAACCTCCGTCTTGCTCACCACCTCGACCCGCTGGGCGACAGCCCGCACATGATCGCGCGCGAATGAGCCGTCGTCGTTGCGCAACTTCCTGCGCGCCGCCAGCGCGAAGGCCCGCAGGCTCTCGGCCGTGATCGCAGGGCCAATCTTCTCGACATGCGCTACGGCCCGCTCGGAATCGCCCCTGGCCTGGTCGCGCGTGGCAGTCAGCTCGGCGATCCGATTCTTGAGCGAAGGGTCGCTTACATCGATCACACCATTCTCGATCGCCTCATAGAGTCGGCTGAGCTTGGCGTCCGCCTCGGTCGCCCGGCGCTCAAGCTCGGCGGCATGAAGCCGGCGTTCGCTGGCCCATTGATCCCGACGTTCGAGAATTTGATCCATCAAGTCTTCAAGCCGCTTCGGATCGAGTAGCCGCCATTCGAGATGGCCGATCACGGCTTCATTCAGCCGATCCATCGGCACGGTGATGCCGGGGCAGCCCTTGGCACCCTGCCGGGCCTTGGTCGAACAAGTGTAATAGCGATATTCACGGCCGACGCGGCTTGTGCCTGTGCGCAGGGTCATCGCCCCACCGCAGCAGGCACAGAAGCAGATGCCCGTCAGCAGCGTCGGGCCGCCCACCGCCATCGGCGGCATCATCTTGGGGCTGCGCGCCTTGAGCGACCGCTGGACAGCCTCGAACTCCGCCTCGGTGAGGATCGCCGGCACCTCCATGACGGCGTGCTCGCTTTCGGGCTTCGACGTCCTGGTCTTGTGATCGCGCGTGTTAAAGCGGTGCTGGCCGATATAGGTCGTGCGGGTCAGCACCTGATGCACCGCGCCGAGACCCCATCGCCCGCCGTCGCGGGTGCGGATGTTGTTCTCGTTGAGCCAGGTTGCGATGGCCTTGAGCCCCATCGGCCCCCGATCATCGACGCCATTCAGGGCCATGCGGTAGATTCGCCGCACCGTTTCGGCCTGGATCGGGTCGATCTCCAGCTTCTTCTTAAGCTTCGCGCCGCGTTGCCCGGCCTCGACGATCCGATAACCGATCGGCGCCCGCGCGCCGTTCCAGAAGCCCTGACGCGCATTCTCGTTCATGGCGCGCAGCGTATGCTTGCCATTCTCCTTCGACTGATACTCGTCGAACAGCGTCATGATCTGGCGCATCATCACACTCATCGGATCGTCGCCCAAATCCTGCGTGATCGAGATCAGCCGAACGCCGTTCTTCGCCAGCTTGCGGACGTAGAACTCGAACTGGAACTGATCGCGGAAGAAGCGCGAGAAGCTGTGGACGAGGATCACGTTGAACGGCGACGGCTTCTGCATCGCCGCGTCGATCATCGCCTGGAAGGCGGGGCGACGATCGTCCGTCGCGGTGTTGCCCGGCTCGACGAACTCGGCCGCGACCTCCCAGCCGCGCGACAGGCAATAGCCTTCGATCTGGCGGCGCTGATCGGGGATGGACAGGTCGCTCTCGGCCTGGCGGCCGGTCGAGACACGCAGATAGAGCGCGGCGCGGGCCGTCGCCATGACCGGCGGGGTATCCTCGACGCGCAGGGCGGCGGCATCGGTCATGGCATAATCCTCCTTATTTCACGGCAAGGGTCCGAACAGGTCGTCCAGTTCCTTGCGCAAATGGCCTTCGATCGCGCGCAGCTCGGCGTCGCCAATCGGAACCCGCTCGGGCCAGTCGTCCGTGACGACGATCGGCCCGCTATCCTTGACGACGCGCGCGCAGGGCGCGGCTCGCTGCGGCGGCGCGCGCATATAATCGTGCAGGTCTTCGAGACCTTCCGACCAACCGCGGGGTGCGCGGCGGGGACGACGTTTGCGAGGCAGTACCATGCCCCGACGCTGCCGCGCGGCCGGGCACGGCGCAAATGGCGAAACACGGCGTAGTGCAGATAGGGGCTCACGGCGGGTCGGGCGAAGCCATCCCCAAACGCTCCCGTGCTTCCGACTCGCTCGCGGCCGCCAGCAACGCCGCCCAATCGTCGGGCGGATTGCCCTTGTCGAGCATCTTGCGGAACACCGCATAGGCGTCCGATTTCGATCCATAGGTGCGCAGCGTGTTCTCGTCGTTCACCCAAGCGAAGACGATAACCTTCGCGCTGGTGCTGTAGCGGAAGAACAGCCGGAACCGGCCGCCGCCGAACTTTGCCCGGAACCAGTGCTTGCGGTCGTCTCCCAGCGTGCCGCCCTGCCGATATTCCGGGCGCGTGGGATCTTGCGGGATGGTCTCGAATACGAGCTGGCGCAGCGCCGCCAGCAGCTTCGCATTGGCCGATTTGCGCCAGCCGCGCGGGTCTTTCTCCCGCAGGCGCGTGACGACCGCCCCCAGCTTCTCGAATTGATCGAGAAACAGAGGGTGGGCAATGAGCTGCCACCCGTTGACGACCATCATCAAAGATCGACATCGCCGTCGATCGGCGCATCGAGATCAACCTTGACGCCCTCGGTCAGCGCCGCGATGCGTTCGGCGAGCGCGGGGGAGAGCGCGGTCAGCGCCTCGGGCCGGCGTTTGATGTCCTCGGCCAGAAACGTCAGAAAGCTGTCGATCGCCGGATCGTCATGCTCGGCATCGGCGCGATGCACCGACACGCCATGCTCATCGACGCGAAAGGCGATCTTACCGCCATAATCGACGCCGAGCGCCTGGCGGACGGACTTGGGAATCGTCGTCTGGCCCTTGGCGGTGATGGTGCTGATTTCTTCGAGCAACGCGGGCATGGTTCATCTCCTCAGCCTGCAAAATGTAAGGAAATCGCATTACTTTGTCAAGGTTGGCCAGCCGCCTCCGCCAGATAGCGGCGGTAAGCGAATCCGATCAGGTCGCGCACAAGCTCCAGAAGCCCGCCCGTGGGCAAGCCGTCGAACGGATCGCCATGCGCCAGGACATTGCGACGGTCGGCGAGGGTGGGCTTCGTGGCGCCGGTCAATTGGCCGATGGCCGTGCCGCCGCACCGGACGATCATGGGAAGTTGGTCGTCGGTCAGCCCATCCTTCGCCACCATATGCTTGAGCAGCGCATTGAACGAACGTCGCGGCGGCGGCGCCATCAGCGCTCCCGGCGTCGAGGGATCAACCCGCTTCCTGGGGATCGGCTTCACCTCGCCCCCGTAGCGATCATTCAGCGCCAGCTCCAAGGCTGTCAGCGCCACCAGCTCGCCAGCTTTCACAAGATCGAGGTCGATCCAGCCCAATAGGTAGAGCTTCTGCGCCCGCGCATATTTGGCGCGAACGATCTGTGGGATGAGCGGATTGAGGCCGAGACCAGAGATGAACGCCCGCCATTGATCGGCGGTATCGAACTGGAGGAAGCCGCCGGGTATACCCGGCGACGGCCAGGGCAGTAGTAGCGGTTCGGCGCGCGCCGGCAGCGATATATCCTTGCTCGCCTCAGTCACGGTCCCAGCCTTTCCGGCCATCGCAGAAGTTGCAGCCCTTCCACTCGCTGTCTTCCATGTCGCCGTTGTTGCTTTCGCCGCACCAGCCGCAGGCTCCAAGGCCGTCGGTCAGCTCCAGGCACGACACGCAGAGATAATGGTCCCGGTAGGAAACCACCGTCTGATAGCCATCACATGACGAGCAATGCGCCGGTGTCGCGTGGTCGAAATAATTGTCCGTCGTGACCGGATCTTCGTCGATCAGGTCGCTGAGTTCGTCTTGGTCATATCCCGTCTGACATGCCTCGCAGGTGGCGCCGTCGTCGCCTTCGACCTGCATCGGCTTCTCGCAATTCGGACATTCCACCGTCAGCCAGCGCGGCGCGATCCGGCAGACATGGCACTTGGCTTGTCGCAGCTCGCCCACCAGCTCTTGGGTTTCGGCCGCGTCGAAGCCACATGATCGGCAGGTTTCGATCGTCTTGCCTGCCGCCTTCAACGCCTTCAGTTCGTCGGACAGGCTGTCGAACCGGGTGTGCAGGTACAGTCTGTGCTTGGCGAAGCGGCGATCGAGCGCGTCAATGTCGATGTCGAACCGCGCGAAGACGTCGCGCCATTGCACCCGCAATAGGCCGACCAGACCATGCCAGGCACTGAGTTGCTCCCGCGCGATTTGTTCGCGCACAGCCGGCGTGTCGATGTCCTGGAAGAAATGCACCAGCTTGTTGCGGTGCTTGCGGATTTCATCGAACCAGCGCCGCGTCTGATCCGGCAAGGCGCTGCCGACGACCTTGGCGAGACGCTGGCAGGCTTCCTCGAATGTCACCGACACGAAATCGCCGGTCTGGAAGCTCGACAGGTCCGGGTTTTTCCCAACGACCAGGCTCCAATGCTCGTGCATCAGCCGAGCTTTGAGCACCAGTTCAACGGCCGAATGAAACGCGATGATCGAGTGCTTCGGCCGTCCCTCGAACTCCTCGGTCGCAAGCGTCAGGAAGTCGATCGCGTTCGCAACAAGGTCGCCCATCGGATCAGGACGCTTGGGAGTCTTTCCCTTGGGTTTCGGGGTGGCGGTCATGCTTCGCCATACTGTCCCGGTCGGATTGGGAAAAGAAATAGCTGGGGGGAAGCCTCCCCCTGAGCGGAAGCCCCTGGGTCTCCCGCTACCCCCTCTGCGGGGATACCCCCAGGCTGTGCTAAAACCCACGGAGCGGGCAAGCCTGTCCGGCGATCCTGAAGCCGTTTCACGGGCAAATGGCGTTGGCCGAGAGCGACCAACGCCCGAAATTAGCCGGCCGTCTGTTGAAAACCGGGGTGCAGCCGGGAAGCGGAGTGGCGAATCTAAAGCGCCGGCTTTGGAATGGCCACCGTTTCTGGAGTCGGCTTCCTGCCGTGCATGAACGCCTGGACCATGAACCATGCGAACGCGAAGACGCCGAATGCGAACACGACATCGCCGGGCACCCTTGCCCAGACCAGCGCCTGCATGATCGGGCTATGGATGAACTCCGCTGAGCGCGCATAGGCATAGCCGTGCTCGATGCTGGCATAAGTTTGCAGGATGCCCTGCGGGAGCAGCGACAGGAAGGTCATCATTCCAAGGCCGATATTGAGCGACCAGAAGGAGATCCTGATCCATTTCAGGTTCCATCGCGTGACGTCGGTCAATCCACGCATGCAATAGAGCGTGAGCCCCAGGCCGAGCATGCCATAGACGCCGAACAGCGCGGCGTGGCCATGGTTCGCCGTCGTGTTCAACCCCTGCATGTAATAGAGCGCGATCGGTGGGTTGATGAGGAAGCCGAACAGGCCGGCGCCGACCAGATTCCAGAACAGGACGGCGGCGAAAAACATGAACGGCCAGTGGTAAATCCGTTCCCACTCGGCTTCATGCTCGACCTTGTGCCGCGTATAGGCTTCGAAGCCGACCACCAGCAGCGGCACCACTTCCAACGCCGAAATCATCGCGCCGACCGCGATCACCGACGTCGGCGTCCCGCTGAAATACAGGTGATGGAAGGTCCCGAGCACCCCGCCGAACAGGAAGATGATCGTTGCGAACAACACCATCACGGTGGCGGTGGAGGTTCGCAGGATGCCCATCTGGACGAACAGCAGCGAGATGATGGCCGTGGCGAAGACTTCGAAAATGCCCTCGACCCACAAATGCACCACCCACCAGCGCCAATATTCCATGATGGCGATGTTCGTATGCTGGCCCCACATCAGCCCCGCGCCGTAGAGCAGCCCGATGGCGAGCGCTGACACCAGCACGAGATAGATGAGGGACTTTCCGCCCTCCCGTCGCAGCACGGGCCAGAGCGCGCGCACTACCAGCGCCACCCAGAGGAACAGGCCAATCAGGAGGTAGATCTGCCAGAAGCGGCCGAGATCGACATATTCATAGCCCTGATGCCCGAACCAGAAATTCGCCGTCAGACTGGTGAAGAAGCGGTGGACGGCCGCCCATTGCCCGGCAAAGGAGCCGATGACGATGACCAGCAGGCTAACGAACAGGAAATTGACGCCGAGCCGCTGGAACTTGGGGTCGCGTCCCCCGAGCATCGGCGCGACATAGAGCCCGGTCGCCAGCCATGCCGTGGCGATCCACAGCACCGCGAGTTGCGTGTGCCATGTGCGGGTGATCGTGTAGGGAAGATATTCTGCAAAAGGCAGGCCATAGAGCCCTTGTCCCTCGACCGCATAATGAGCGGTGACAATGCCCAGCAGCACCTGCCCCACGAACAACGCGCAGACGACCCAGAAATATTTCGCGGTAGCCCGCATCGACGGTGTGATTACGGCCTGTCCCAGAAGATCAGAGGTCGCCATGCCGCCCTCGGGCAGGATGTCGCCGCGCCAGACGTCGAACTGCTTGGCGTAATAGGCGATGAGTGCGCCTGCCGCTGCAAGCAGCAGGATGACCGAAGCAAGGCTCCACAACAGAGTGCCGGTGGTTGGGCTATTGCCCACCAGGGGTTCGTGCGGCCAGTTGCTGGTATAAGTGATGTTCTGGCCCGGACGATCGGTGGTCGCCCCCCAGGCCGTCCAGAAATAGAAGGCGGTAAGCTGCCGGGCTTCCGCGGCCGACAGCTCGCCATAGACCGGGAAGGCATAGTCGCGGCGGAGCTTAAGCGAGGCAGGATCGCCGCCATCGTACAGGCTGACGAAATGCTGCTGCACCTGCCGAATTGCGCGCGCGCGGGTGTCGCTGACCGTGATAGCGCCGGACGCGGGGTCATAGCTGTTCCTGCGCATTTCCTCTTGCAGCGCGGCCTTTCGCATCGCTTCCGCCTGCGTGGGGGACACGCCCGCGGGGAGCGGAGTGGCCGATAGGGCGAGCAGTGCCTCCGCCTCGCGGTGCAGCCAGTCGGCGCTCCAGTCGGGCGCCAGATAGCTGCCATGGCCCCAGATCGAGCCCTGCTCCATGCCGCCGATCGACTGCCAGATATTCTGGCCGGTCTCGATGTCCGCGCGCGTGAACAATGTCTCGCCGCTTTGGGACTTCACTGCTTCGGGAATGGGCGGCGCCTGCTGGTAGATCTGCTGCCCGAGCAACAGTAGGATTCCGAACATGACCACCATGCCGACCGACAGGATGATCCACAGCCTTTTGATGCTGAATGTCGTTTGATAGCTCTTCATGCCCCAAACCCCCTCTGTTCAGAATAGTCCGTGACTACCGCCTACCGCGCCCAAAATTGTTATGATGCTGACTGCAAGTAATAACTGATGCAGCCGGATCATTCGAGCGAAATCCGCCTCTGGTGACTGTGTATTGCCGAGGCGGCGATGGAGATGCAGCGGCTCGATGACGAACAACATCAGCGCAAACACGGTCCAGAGCGCGACCATCAGGTGCATCCACCAGAACCGGCCGTCGAGGAAGCGGCTCCACAGATCGGCGCGCGCCACCAGCCACAGGCCACTTGCGCCGGCAAGTAGAACCCACACGCGTGCCTGCCAGGCAAAGCGCGCCTCCATCTGCTGAAAACGGCGCAAGCGATCCTGCGGCAGTTCCGTTGCCTTAAGCGTCGGCATCAGCACCCAGGTGACGAAACCGACGCCGCCTATCCAGAACAGGACCGCGATGACATGCACCGTGCGAGCAAGGGCGAAGTCATCCACGGTCCGCGTCTTCGACAAGCTCTGGGCGTTCCCGGTAGAACTCGACCTGCATCGTCATGGGGCCGAGCGGAACGACATGATGGGTTGCTTGCGGCGGGATGATCGCGGGCCTGTCGGGCGTCACGAGCTGCTCGCTCGGCGGATCGACGAAAACGAGCCGCACTTCGCCCTCCAGCATCCGCAGGAGGCCCCAGGTGCCTGCTTTGGTGCGATGATCGTTGCGCAGCGCGTCGGGTAGGCTTTGCTCATCGAAGATCGGCGATGCGCCGTAGGGGACCGGTGTCACGACGCGGCCCTCGCGGAAATGGCGGCCAGACCGCCCCGGTCGATCTTGATGCCGGTCAGCAAGCTCTCGCCAATGCGTTGCGCCGCTTCGCCAAACCGGTCCGCGACCGCTGCGTTCGGCGCGATACGGTCAAGCGTCTGGTCCCAAAGCGACTGCCAGCGCGCGAAATGCGCCTCATCAAGCTCGCCGATCGCGATATGCTTGCGCATCGGATTGCCGCTGAACCGACCGGATTCGAGCATGATCGAGGCCCAGAAATCCTTCATCCGCGTCAAATGATGCGGCCAGTCGCCGATGCGTTCAGCAAAGATCGGACCGAGCATGTCGTCCTGCCGGACGGTGTCGTAGAACCTCTCCACGAGCCGCGAGATGAAAGCATCATCGATCCCGCAGGCGAGCGCATCCGCCATCTTGCGCGCCCGCGCCTGCTCGGCATGGTTCGACGTCATTGCCTGCCTCGACTCGATTAAGATGAATTTCCTATGCATGGTTTACGCGCCTTGGCGGATAAAACCAATATATGATATGCATCTTTTATGAGATTGTCCGTCCAGACCGACTATGCCCTTCGCACATTGATGTTCCTGGCCGTGAAGGACGGCCACCATTCGATCGCCGAGATCGCACACGCATATGGCATCTCGAAGAACCATCTGATGAAAGTGGCGCAGCGACTGGCCGCGGAGGGATTTGTCGAGGGTGTGCGGGGCCGGAGCGGGGGCCTCAAGCTCACGCGGCCCGCCAATGCCCTGAACGTCGGTTCGATCATGCGCATCATGGAAGACTCCGGGACATTCGTCGAATGCTTCGACGCGGCGACCAACAGCTGCGTCGTGACGCCCGCATGCGGCTTGCGCCATGCCTTGGCAGGCGCGCTGGAAGCTTTCGCGCGACACCTCGATCAGTTCACCATCGCCGATCTCGTACCGGATTCCAAAAGCTACGGGTGGCAGCTCGACGCGCAAGCGGCCACTGCTTCGACGTAACGGAGAACCCGGCGCTTCTGATCTGATCCTTCTCGGAAGCCCGCAACATCTGTAATGAGTTATTACGCCACCTGGCGCAGATGTTCAAAGCCAATAACAAGCTTTTACTCATGAACCTGTCAGTGTAGAATCCAATTATCTTCCCATCTTCCGCGCCGGGGTGTGCATGAGTTTTATTGAGGGACTCGCGCGAGATCAGGTCAGCCTGCTTCCTCCTTGTGTTGATGACTATGTTTCCCCGGACGCATTGGTCCGAGTCGTCGATGCTTTTGTTACCAGCTTGAACTTGGCTGAGCTTGGCTTCGGTCGCGCTATCGCTGCGGTCACCGGCCGCCCTGGATACCATCCAGGCGATATGCTCCGGCTGTACATCTGGGGCTATCTCAACCAGGTTCGGTCCTCACGCCAATTGGAACGAGCGTGTGTCCGCGACCTCGAAGCGCTTTGGCTAATGCGCCGGCTTGCCCCCGATTACCGAACGATCGCCTCCTTTCGTCATGACAATCCGGAGGCCATTGTCGGCGCCAGCGCTGCATTCATCCAGTTCTGCCGCGAAACCGGCTTGATCAGCGGTCGATTGGTCGCGCTGGACGGGACGAAGATGCGCGCGGTCGCGAGCTCAAAGAACATCGCTGGCGCCGACCGGCTTGCCCGTGACGTTGCGCACACCGAAAAGGAGATCGCCTACTACCTTGAGCGGCTCGACATCATAGATGAGGCAGTGGACCAGGGGTTCGACGATCAGCCCAAACATCGGGAGGCGTTCACCACTGCGATCGAGACCCTCGGGCGCCGCAAGGACAGGCTCGTGCGCCGGCAGGACATCCTGAAGGATCGCGACGAGACGGCTTTGGTCTTTGGCGAGTCCGACGCGCGGCCGATGGGCTATGGACGTTCTCCCAAGACACCCTGCTACAACATGCAAAGCGTGGTCGATGTAGATAGCGGCCTGATCATACATCACGACGTGACCAACGAGGCAAACGACAGCCAGCTCCTGCATCCAATGTCAATGGCGACGATGGAGGTGCTTGAGGTTGACGAGCTCAAAGTCCTGGCCGACGGCGGTTACTCCAACGCCCAGGCGGTCGCGCAATGCGAGCGCGACCATATTGAGGTCGCGGCGCCGATCAAACGCGGTGCCATGAGCACCGATTTTTTCCGGCCAGCGCAGTTCGTGTATGATGAGGAGACCGACACAATCCGGTGCCCCGCCGGCAAGACGTTGAGACCATCCGGCAAACATACCCGCAACCGTGCGATCCGATATAGAACGTCTGCATGCAAAGACTGTCGGCTGAAGAGCCGATGCACGTCCGGCGCCCAACGGACCATCCATCGGTTGTTCGACCAGGCGGCGCTGGATCGTATGGAGGCCAGAATCTACGCGGATCCGAGCTTGATGGTGACCCGCCGATGTACTGTAGAGCACCCCTTCGGCACGATTAAACGGATGTCCGGCGGCGGAAGGTTCCTCACGCGAGGTCTCAGAGCGGTAAAGGCCGAAGCGGCTCTCTCGATTGTCGCCTTCAACATCCTCCATGCAGTAAATGCCTTCGGTGCCGAGCGACTGACGCCAGCGGGGTGAGGCGCGCGTCGCGGTGCTGGCGGCGGCGGATTAGACGAATGAGTTTTTGCACAGCCTGCCCCGCAACGCCCCGCTCGGCGTGTCCACGCCGAACCGTAAATCCGCGGAGGCGGATTTGTGTCTTTCCCATGCTGCGGAGATCGGGCCAGGGCTGCGCCGGCCCGATCGCATTTTTGGTCGTTGCACTGCCTCGATGGGGTGGGCGTCGCTTCCCTCTAGGCCCGCCGCGCCGGGCCGCAACGCGCGTGCCGCGCTTACCTCCTCTGCGTTCCGGTCCTTACGGATGCTGCCCGGCTCCGTCGGCGGGCCTGCCGGTCGCTCTTTCGCCGCCCACCCCATTCCGGGGTGCGTGTGGTTTTGAAGGAGAAGTGTGATGAACGCTGTTACCGAAACCGTAGCCGCCGAGCCTGTGTCGGGCGTCGAGATTTTCGTGCCGCTCGCCAAGCTCAAAAAGTCCCCGCGCAATGCCCGCAAGGTGCCGCATGGGGAAGCCGCTATCGAGGCGCTGGCCGCTTCGATCCAGCACAAGGGGCTGATCCAGAACCTTGTCGTCGAACCCGAGGTCAAGGAGGACGGCACGCCGACCGGCTATTACCTCGTCACCGCTGGCGAGGGCCGCAGGCTGGCGATGCTGCTGCGCGCGAAGCGCAAGCAGATCAGGAAGTCCGAGCCTGTGCGCTGCTGGCTGGATACGGCGAACGATCCTGCCGAGATCAGTCTGGACGAGAACGTGACCCGGACGCCCATGCACCCCGCCGACCAGTTCGAGCGGTTTGCGGAGCTTTCCAACGACAAGGGTTGGGGCGCGCAGGAGATCGGCGCGCGGTTCGGCGTGTCGGCGGGCGTGGTGAAGCAGCGGCTTCGCTTGGGCGCTGTCAGCCCGAGGCTGTTGCAGATCTATCGCGAGGACGGTCTGACGCTGGACCAGCTTATGGCCTTCGCGATCACCGAGGACCATGCCCGGCAGGAGCAGGTGTTCGAGGGGCTGCATCACAATCGCGAGCCGTGGATCATCCGGCGCGACATGACCGCTGCCAACGTGCCTGCCGATGACCGCCGCGCGGTGTTCGTCGGAGCCGACGCCTATATCGAGGCGGGCGGTAACATTATCCGTGACCTGTTCAGCGAGGACCAGGGCGGGTTCTTCGAGGATGCGGGCTTGCTCGACATGCTCGCCGCCGAGAAACTGCGCGAGATCGCGGGCGAGGTTCAGGCCGAGGGCTGGAAATGGGCCGAGGCGCATATCGACTATCCCCACGCCCACGGGATGCGGCGCTTCTATCCGCAGACCGTTCCTCTGTCCGACGCGGACGAGGCGCGGCTTGAAGCGCTGTCCACCGAGCATGACGAACTGGCCGAGGGCTATTCGTCCTATGACGAGATGCCCGAGGAGGTGGCGGCTAAGCTGGAGGTGGTGTCCGATGAGATCGACGCCATTTCAGCCAAGCGGTATGCCTACGACGCCAACGTGATCGCGCATGGCGGCGCGTTCGTTGTACTTCACCATGACGGCACGGTCAGGATCGAGCGCGGTTTCGTCCGAGCCGAGGACGATGCGCTGGCGGACCCGAAGCCGGAAGCCGAAGCCGATGCGACCGACCGGCAAGTCGTGGAGGATGAGCAGGACGAGGACGTGCAGGAGATCGAGGAGGAGGACGAGGAATCGGGTAAGCCGATTTCCGACAGCCTCACCCGCGACCTTTCCGCGCATCGGACGCTTGCGCTCCGCGTGGCGCTGGCCGAGCAACCCGATACGGCGTTGATCGCATTGACCCATACGCTGACCGCGCAACTGTTCTACAGCTATGCCGAGGCCGGTTGCCTTGAGGTTCGTCCGACCGTGACCCCTTTGGGAAGCCATGCGGACGGGATCGAGGATACACCTCTGGCGGCGCGCGCAAGTGAACAGCATGAAGCATGGGCGGAGCGGATACCGCGCGACGTGGCGGACCTGTGGGCCTTCATCGTCTCGCTGACGGACGAGAAGCGGATTGCGCTGCTGGCGCATTGCGCGGCCCGCACCGTCAACGCGCTGCGTCTGCCGTGGGATCGCAAGCCCCGGTCACTGCAAACGGCGGACCGTCTGGCGACCGCGTTGGCGCTGGACGTGACGAAGGACTGGACCCCCACGGTGGACAGCTACCTTGGCCGCGTCACCAAGGCACATATCGTGGAGGCCGTGACCGAAGGAGTGTCCGAGGATGCCGCCTGCCGTATCGCCGACATGAAGAAGCCGGACATGGCGCAGGCGGCCGAGCAGCTTCTGGCCGGGACCGGCTGGCTTCCCGCGATCTTGCGAACCCCCGAGCCGGAGGCGGAGCAGCCCGCACCCGTCGAAGCCGAGAATAACGGGACCGTGGAGCAGCCGTCCGAAGCGGAGGCCCCCGATACCGGAGCGCAGGACGGCGAAGCGTCCTATGCGGTCGCCGCTGAATAGCGGCATCGGGCCGGGGTCGCGTGAGCGGTCCCGGCCTTCCTTTTGTCGCCGGCCAAAAATCGCGGCCGCGCCCCGGTGGGCGCGGCCGCTTTTCGATCAGGGTGCAGCCTGAAGGTCCAGCAACGTGCGGTGAGCCTTCTCCAAGCGATCGGGCTGCCGGCCTTCTTTCATCATGACCTCGAAATAGCGGGTACAGCGGAGCATCGCGTCGAGCGCGAAAGACAATGCCTTGGGGATCTCTGTTTCGAACGGACCCAGAATATTGGTCACGCCTCCCTTGCCATTCCTCTTCTTCAAGCCGTCGAGGCTGCTGCTAGACAGATGGCCGTAGAATGCGCTCACCAAGCGATATTCGAGATAGCCCGACCGTTTCGGCATGGTCTTGGCGATCTTTTTGACGCTGAGGCTCTTCCGCTTAGCCAGCTTCGCGACATGATGCGTTTCGCGCTTCAGCGATGCTGCGACAACAGCGGCGTCTGTAGAATGCTCTTCGCGCAGCAGCGCCTCCCGCTGGATCGCGTTGTCGTGCTCGTCGATCTCCAGCGCTTCGAGCGCCTTGAACGGATCGGTGGCGAGCAGGCTCAGCCAGAATCCCACTTCGTAGATCGCGCGCACCGCACCCGCCGCTTCAATCGCCATGGCGCGCTCGGCTAGCATGACAGAAGCCGCGAACGCGTTCATCGCGCGCCCATACATGCGCACCGCCGTTGGGGCCTGTGCGTTGGCTGGCCCGCCATTGCCGGCATCCTGATGTTCCTGGAAGAGCCAGGTGGCGTAACGATTGACGTCGCGCGCCAGATCGAACCAAGGCGCATAGTTCTCGATGTAGATCGCCCGCCAGTCCTCGATCAGGGGCGAAAGCAACCCTTCCTCCGCTAGGCCCTCGCGAGGGTCTGGCTCGTCCTGCTTGTCGTCGCGATTCGTCATTGCACCGGCGTAGCATCTTCGCGGGAATGATGGGTGCCACTGACCTTCTCGTTCCGCCCGTGTGCGCCACGATCGCCATGTCTCCTCTGCTATTCCTAGCCCGGCGCTGCCCAAACGGCCTCTCCAATGGCTGGTCTACCCGTGGCCGCTCGCCTTCCCGCAATGGTGGAGCGCCACTTTTTTCCGCCGCCTGCGGCTTTGCATCGCGAGGCAAAAAAGCGGCGCTCCGCCATCCTCCGCTGCGCTGCGGCCCTTCGGGTGCGCGGTCGATCGTCCCCTGCCGACGAAACGCCATCGAGGCCGCGATAGGCGCGGTCCGAGCAGGCAGGAGAATACGACATGGCTACGATCGGCACCTTCACCGCTAACAGCAAAGGCGACTTCACCGGCGTCATCAAGACGCTCACCCTCAACACCAAGGAGGTTCTCCGCCCAGTCGACAAGGACGGCGAGAAATCCCCCGACTTTCGCATCAGCGCCGCTGACATGGATATCGGTGCCGCCTGGAAGAAGACCAGCCGCGAAGGCCGCGACTACATTTCGGTCAAGCTGGACGACCCGAGCTTCCCGGCTCCCGTCTACGCCACGCTGTCCGAAACCGAGACCGCCGGCGAATACGCCCTCATCTGGTCGCGCTGACCGGTCGACGACGCCCCGCTCCCCGGAGCGGGGCGCTCGTCCGTCAATTTGGCGGAGGTAGGGTCGCCAGATACTCCCGGCTCGTGGCGATCACGCCAGACACAAAGGTGAAGCTGGTCGACAGCACCGACTCCAGCGACGCTTCCTCAATGTCCTCACCAGCGACGCGGTAGTTTGTGATGATCTGGACGCCGACGTTCGGAAAGGGCTCGGCGGCTTCCCAGATCGGGTAACTGTCGTTCGCGGTAAAATGATCCGCCGGCATCTCGACGATTCGATGCTGCTGCGAGCCAGGCGGGAACCATTGAACGGCGAGCGCTCCGGCGGTCCCGGCGGCCAACTCCCAATGTTTCGACTCTCGTGAAAGAATCCGGACCAGTTGGAGATAGTGGAGATAGGGGCGGTGCGCCTCACGTACAGTAGCGAAGATGTCGATCCAGGGCTGGTCGAGATGAACCGCGACCTTCTTTTCGATGGCCTTGGCATAGTCACCGTCGTCGCGTTCGATCGGGAAATAGAGATTCCTTGGGTTGGGGAGCCCGGCGGATTTGCGCGCCGCGGCCGTGACATGATCGAGCGCGTGGACAAGATTGTTGGCGACGTCGGCTAGGATCGGCTTGGCCCGGCGCTGCGCGCCTCGGTCGATCCGCAATTCGGCGCGATGCAGGCCCTCGGGCGAGGTCGAGCGTCCGATGTTCCACAGCAGGCCGGGTCCGGCACCGAGGAGGCCGCCAAGCTCACGCTTGTGTGCCTGGGCGCGCTCGAACAGTAATTGCGCGTCGTCGAGAAGATCGGTGGCCGCCATGGTTCTGCCTTAACCGCCCGGGCGTCCCTCCGCCATCACAACCGGGAAAACCAGCGGACTAGAGTCGTGGTGCGCCGCCGACGCGGCGCGGTGCTTGGGGCGCTGCCCCTGGCGCCCTTCGGAGCGGCTTCCGCCCAGCTTCCTCCACGCTTCGCGTTCCGTGCAGCCGGTTCCCCGCGAAGCCGCCCACTCCGGTTGCACCCCCGGTCTCGCCGACGGGCAGGGTTTCAGCGCGGCGCTCCGCTGCGCAGAAACCCAAGCCCAAGGAGGCCAAAATGCACTACCAGCTTGCCACCCGGTTCGGCCGGAATGCCCATCAGATTAGCGGGCGGGAGCCGCTCGACAACGAGGCGCTCTACCGTCACGTCCCGTCCATCTTTGCTCGCGAAGCACATGACAGTCGTTCAGAACGCTACGTCTATGTGCCCACCATCGACATTGTGGAGGGATTGCGCCGCGAAGGATGGTTTCCGTTCTTCGCCGTCCAGTCGGTCCCCCGCGACGGCAGCCGCCACGGGCACGCCAAGCATATGCTGCGCCTGCGCCGGGATGATGGAATCGGCAAGCCCGAGGCCGCCGAGGTCATCATCGTCAACAGCCATGACGGGACCAGCGCCTATCAGATGTTTGCGGGAATGCTGCGTTTCGTCTGCACTAACAGCATGATCGCGGGCGAGCGGTTTGAGGAGGTGCGCGTTCCCCATAAAGGCAACATCGAGCACGACATTATCGAGGGCGTTTACACCGTCGCCGAGGACTTCCCCCGCCTGATCGACGCCAGCGAGACGATGAAGGAGGTTCGACTTTCCGAAGACGAGCGACGCTTGCTCGGCGAGGTGAGTTTGGTCGCTCGCTATGGGGAGGACGAAAGCCCGCTGCGTCCCGAACAGATCATCGAACCGCGCAGGCGTGAGGATGTTGGCGACAGCCTGTGGACCACGTTCAACGTCATTCAGGAGAATGTCGTTCGGGGTGGTTTGCAGAGCCGCAAGCGCAACGCCGAGGGCCGTATCCGTCGCAGCCAAACCCGCGCGATCAACGGTATCGACCAGAATGTGACTCTCAATCGCGCGCTTTGGACGCTGGCCGAAGGGATGCAGCGCCTTAAGGCAGCCTGACTAGCCGCCGCCGCGGGGTCGAGTTCCGGCCCTGCGGCTTCCCCGTTTCGCGCCGATGCGCTGCGACGGATCGGCGGCGGCCGCGCGTCCCAAGGTCCGCGCGGCCGCAATCGCGCTCGCCGGGCTATCGCCCGGCTCGCGCCCAAGTTCTACGAAGTTAGCTGGGTTCTGACGAATCGATTTCGGCTACAAGATCGGCAGGCGTGACACCAAGAGTCGAGGCCAAGTGAAACAAGGTCACGACAGTTGGATTACGGCGACCCCGTTCCAAATCACTGACATATTGTTGGGTAAATCCAGATGTTTCGGCAAAACGCTCTTGGGTGAAGCCTTTTTCCTTCCTCAATCTGGCGAAGTTCATTCCCACGAGGCGGCGCATATCCATGCGCTCCAAACTGGACGATACACACTATGCGGTTTATCTCCTATAAGGTGTATCGTGGGCCGCGCGCCGGCTATCGCTGCAACGGATGCAACGAACGATGCGAGACTTGCGCGTAACCGGCGCCTGTATTTGGTCTAGGTTGGTAAATGGGGAAAATGAGGGGGCGCCATGAGCAATAGCCGTTTCGCGGATCGCGCACCCGACGTATTGCAGCTCACCGCCTATGACGAAAGCCATCTGGCGGACTATCTGCGCCTGCTCGACGCCGATGACGAGGGGGGTGACTGGCGCGAGGCTGCCGCCTGTATTCTCGGCATCGACGCAACCACGGAACCGCATAGGGCGAAGACGATGCACAACAGCCATCTTGCGCGGGCACGGTGGATGACCGAGGTGGGTTACGCCAATCTGCTCGGCTGCGAGCGACCGCCAAAGCGTTAATATTTAATCCATTTCCGTGTATTCTCATTGCTGAAGGCGGGCCGCCAACGACATGGTTGGGCGCAACCTTCGCGCTATTGCACTGCCTCCGGCGCGGCAAAGTTGTCGCTCCCGAAATCCGCGCCAAGCGCACATGGGAGGATGCAATGCCGACGCCGCCTGAGCGTCGCCAGCGACGCGCCGGCGGGATGTCCGACGCTCTCGGGCGCGCCGATCTTGCCGCCGAGTTCTTGCGGAGAAACAGCAACTATCGCGCCGAACATGCGCAGATGCAGCAGCGCATCGCGAACGGCGCCGTCGCGAAGAACGCCGCTGAATCGGCGTTCGCGCGGCGCTGGGGGTTATCCTTTCGCCACGGCACCGGATGACCTGTCAGAGCCGGTCGTCTGGCACCCGGAGCTGACCGCCGTCACGGTCATTCTGGACGCCGCGCCGGAGGGATTCGCGACCGCCGCCCCGGTCGATCCGCGCGCGCTTGGCGCGCTGCTCGCCGACCTGGCCGGGATCGACGGACGCCATGTCATCGTCGCCGACGCGGCCGGCGAACATCGGTTGTGGCTGCGCGAGGCGACTCCGGGTCGGCCGCTCGCCGCCGTCATCCCACTCGACAAGGACTTCCTCACCCGGATTGCCAGCCTGCTGCGCTTCCACCGCCGCCTGCTCGGCCGGGCAGCGGGGCCGCTGCCGCGCGGCTGGCCGCTTACCGCTTATCGTCTCGCGCGTCTCGACCTGATGCTCCGCGCTCTCGACCTGCGCAACACTGGCGCGACCTATCGCCAGATCGCGACCGAGCTGGGGCGCGAAGACGCCGCCCAGCTCCCTGCGACCGAATGGAAGATCTCCGCCGCGCGCTCGTTCGTGGTGCGGCTGGTTCGCGACGCCACCGCGTTTGCCAGCGGCGACTATCGCAAGCTGCTGCGCATACGCTGACCTTCTCACCCCGGCCACCCTCGCGGGGGTGGTCGCATCCGTGCAGCCACACATCTTCATACTCCACCCTGATGCGCCTGCTTCGCCACTTTCGCCTCCTGCCGCCACCGCCCGCAGGAGCCGTCACTTGTCCGATACGCCCACCAACCTGCCGCCCCGCTTCCTGCGAACGCCGGAAGCCGCGCGTTTCCTCGGCCTCTCGGGACGCACCCTTGAGAAGCACCGCTATTTCGGGACCGGCCCGGCCTACCGCCGGATCGGCGGCCGGGTCGTGTATTCGGTCGATGACCTGCGCGCCTGGGCCGACATCGGCATCAAGCATTCGACCTCCGATCCGGGGCAGGACGACCTCATGCCGCGCGCGGACTCGGCCATCGCCCGGAGCCGGCGATGACCGTCCCGCCGTCCCCCATGCGCCACCGCCAACCGACCGGCGACGGTTTCACCCATGTCGAGCTGACATGGATCGAGAAGCGGATTGAGCACTGGATCAGGTTCGGGCGCGTCGCGCGCGAGCAGATCGTCGATCGTCGCCGCCGCATCGTCAGCTTCCGGCCGGGCGCGGTGTTCGCATTCGTCCGCTGGGCATCGAACGACTACGGCACGGTCATCTCGCGCATCGACATAGTTCGTGCGGTCGGTGCAGGCGAGCCGTTCACGACGCTGCCGTTTGTGCGGCCGGGCGGCGACATCCTGCTCAAGATCGAGGGCTGGCCGAAGGTGAGCCAGGTGCTCGCCGCGATCGACGCAACCGAGGCGGCCGGCGTCGATCCCTGCGACGCCGCGCCCGATCACTGGCGCCACGTCCACAACCGCATTGCCGCCGGACATCAGCCGCGCCTGTATACGATGGAGCGGCATCGCGCCTGGCTGAAACGCCGGGAGATCGAGGGATGACGCTGCGCTTCTACGTGCGCGTGACGGCGGTTGCCGCTTCGGCTTTCGCCGTTTCCTTCGCCGCCATCGCGATCACCGACCCGCTGCCGCGCGTCATCTGGAACGCCAGCGCGAGTGCGCCGCTCGGTCTCTACAGGATAGAGCCGGACAGTGATCCGGTTGTTAACGCGCTGGTCGCGGTCGCGCCGCCAGCTCCGCTCGCCCGATGGATGACCGAGCGCGGCTATCTCGGCGAGGACGTGCCGCTCCTGAAGCATGTAGCCGCCAAGGCCGGACAGCGCGTCTGCCGGATCGGCGTCACGGTGAGCGTCGATACGCGGCCGGTCGCTGTCGCACTGACACGCGATCGGCTCGGCCGCCCGCTTCCCGTCTGGCGGGGCTGCCGAACACTGGCGGCCGGCGAGATGCTGCTGCTCAACCCGGACCATCCCGACAGCCTGGACGGCCGCTACTTCGGCCCGCTCGACGCTTCCGCCGTGCTCGGCCGGGCGATCCCGATCCTCACCCGCGATGCCCCCGGCGCGCCGCTGACATGGCGCGGCTGACGCACCGAACCCCGCTCCTAACCGCCAACCGAAAGGACAATGCCATGCAACTCGGCACCTTCATTCGCACCGCCAAAGGATTTCAAGGCCGCATCGAGACGATGACGCTCGACGTGGCGCTCCGCATCGTCCCGGCTGAACCGCAGGACTGTGAGAATGCGCCGGATTGGCGCGTCCATCTCGGCAAGACCGACGATGGCCCGGAGGTCGGCGCAGGCTGGAACGAGACCGGCGAGCGCGCGGGCAATTACGTCTCGCTGCGCCTCGACGATCCCATCTTCACGCAGCCGATCCGCGCGGCGCTGTTCCGCACCGGCGACGATGACAGCGCCTGGGCGCTGCGCTGGAACCGGCCGCAGAAGCGCCGTGAGCAGGACTGAGCCCGTGCCCTTATCCGCTCCTGCGCCCGTCAGCATCGCGCCTGTGCCGTTGATCCCTTGGTTCGCGAGAATGCCGTCTCATCCCTTCGTCCCGCTCGGTCGCGGGCCGGCCGGGGCGCGCAGCGGAGGTCAAGGGCGGCCAACGGCCGGCGCTCCGCGCGAACCCTTTACCGCAGCGAGCACGCTGGCAGGCTGGCGGCGGAGTGGAGTCGGAGCGGCAGCAGCGCTCGCCGTCTCGCTGCTGATCTCCGGCGCTCCGATCGGAACGGCGTTGGCGCAGAACGCGCCGGCCGTCCGTTCGGCAGCCGTCCATCCCTATGCCGGTCATGTCGCCGACGCTGCGCGCCGGTTCGGCATCCCCGAGGCATGGATTTGGGCGGTGATGCGCGTCGAGAGCAACGGCGATTCCCGTGCAATCTCGACGGCCGGCGCTATGGGCCTCATGCAGATCATGCCCGCGACCTGGGCTAGTCTGCGCGCGCGGCACGGCCTCGGCGCCGACCCTTATGATGTGCGAGACAACATCATGGCGGGCGCGGCCTATCTGCGCGAGATGCATGACCGCTACGGCGACGCCACGGCGATGCTCGCGGCCTATAATGCCGGACCCGGCCGCTATGACGATTACCGTTCGCGCGGCCGTCCGCTGCCCGCCGAGACACGCGCCTATCTCGCCCGTCTGGCGTCGATCACCGGCGGCGCGCGCGACGTGCAGCTTGCCGCCGCGCCGCATCCCGATCCGTTCGCTTGGCGGGGCGCCGCGCTGTTCGTGCGCGTGGCGAGTGCAGCCGATGCCGTCTCCGGCGCGCAGTCCGGTGGCGGGATTGTTGTGGCCCAACCGACAGCCGAGCCGCCGTCCGACAGTAGAGCGGTCGACAACGCTGCCGCTGTTCCGCCGCGTGAGGCAGCGCCGGCCGACACGCTGTTCGTTCCCCGCGCTGGCGCGGGCCGACCGCAATGACCGGCTGGCCCCTCGGATCGTTGGTTCCCCTCGGCGTAAAGGGGGAAGGGACAGGAAGGAGTTGGAGGGGACGAGGGCAAGATACAAGCCGCACCCCGTTTCGCCGAAAAGCCAAGGCTTTTCCGTGGCTTCACATGGGGGCGCTGGTCGGCGAGCGTGCCGCTCGAAAGGAAAAATCTAGGAATTTCAACGTGCCGAGCGGCGCCACGGCCGATTTCTGGCGGGAAACGGCCCGCCGATGAGCGAGAAGCGCGAGTTCCGCGTCCGGCCGGGCAAGGCCAAACGCAGCAAGGCGCAAGGCCGCAATGCGCGCGGCCTGGTCGCCGAGGTGCTGCGCGTCGCCGCGATGAGCGGCGGGAGCCAGCGTGACGGCTGGGGTGGCTCCCGC
The DNA here is from genome assembly GCA_002083475.1 of Proteobacteria bacterium SG_bin5. GTDB lineage: Bacteria > Pseudomonadota > Alphaproteobacteria > Sphingomonadales > Sphingomonadaceae > Sphingomonas. The sequence goes on along the minus strand of LWDI01000080.1, from coordinate 60,078 downwards.
CGGCGCGGCCAGTCGAGCTTCGGGAAAGGCCGCACTGCCTTCGCGCGCAGCCGGCTATTCGGCTCGGGCCGGCGCGTGCTGGTAAAGGCGCTACCCGTCCGCCACCGCATCGGGGGACGACGCATGGCGCCGCTGTCCGCGCACGTCGCTTATCTGAAGCGCGAGGGCGTGACCCGCGACGGTTCACCGACGCGCATGTTCGACGCCGAGTCCGATCGCGCCGACGACCGCGCGTTCGCCGAGCACTGTAAGGACGACCGGCATCATTTCCGCATCATCGTCTCGCCCGAGGACGCCGGCGAGCTGACCGACCTTCGCGAATATACCCGCGACCTCGTGCGCCAGATGGAGGCGGACCTGGGGACGCGGCTCGATTGGGTCGCCGTCGATCACTGGAATACCGACAACCCGCATGTCCATCTGCTCGTGCGCGGCGTTACCGATCAGGGCGCTGATCTCGTCATGGCGCGCGACTACATCAGCCACGGCTTGCGCTCACGCGCCGAGGAGCTGGCCTTCGCCGAGCTGGGACCGAAGCCCGAGCATGAGGTGCAGCGCGCGCTCGACCGCGAGGTGACGGCCGAACGCTGGACCCGGCTCGACACCGAGATCGGCCGCGCGGCCGACGAGCTGGGCGTCATCGACCTGCGTCCCGATCGGCCCGGCCCGGATGACCCGCGGCTTCGCCGCCTGATGGTGGGCCGCTTGCAGCATCTGGAGACGATGGGGCTCGCCGCCGAGGGCGAGCCCGGTCAATGGGCGGTTGCGGAGGGGGCGCAAGCCAAGCTGCGCGAACTGGCTACGCGGGGCGACATCATCCGCACCATCGGCCAAGCGTTGAGGGATCACGGACAAGACCGGCCGCTCGACAGCTACGCGGTCGTCAGCGGGGCGCCCGAGAAGCCGATCGTTGGCCGTCTTATCGACAAGGGGTTGCACGACGAGCTGACCGGCGCGGCCTATGCCGTGATCGACGGGACGGATGGGTGCAGCCATCATGTCCGGCTGCCCGGTATCGAGGCGCTGGAGCACAGCCCGCCGCTCGGCGGGATCGTCGAACTGCGCGCGATCGGCAAGCCAGGCGAGCCGAAGCCGACCCTGATCCTCGCTACCCGGTCGGACCTCGACCTCGCCGCGCAGGTGATGGCACCCGGCGCGACCTGGCTCGACCATCGGCTGATCGAGCGCGGCGCCGGCGTCGCGGACGGCGGGTTTGGCGCCGAGGTGCGCCGCGCGATGGACGCCCGCACCGATCATCTCGTCCGCGAGGGGCTGGCCCGGCGCTATGGCGAACGGACCGTGTTCGAGCGCGGCCTGATCGACACGCTGCGGCGCCGCGAGCTGGATGCGGTTGGGGCGAAGATTGCCGGCGAGACCGGGCTTTCCTACCGGCCGACGCAAGCCGGCGAGAAGATCGCCGGTGTCGTCCGCCAGCGTCTCGCGCTCGCCTCCGGCCGGTTCGCCATGATCGACGACGGACTCGGCTTTCGCCTCGTGCCCTGGGCGAGCGCCCTCGAACAGCAGCTCGGCCGTCAGGTGTCCGGCGTCGTTCGCGACGGCGGCGGGCTCGACCTGATGATGGGCCGCAAGCGCGGCCTCGGCCTCTAGCGAACCCAAGGAGACTTCCATGTCCGCGACGAAAATCCTCTGGGGCCAGGTCATCACCGTGTTCCTGATCGTGCTCGCCGGTGTGTGGGGCGCGACGCAGTGGGCGGCCGCGGCCCTGTCCTACCAGCCCGAGCTGGGTGCGCCGTGGTTCATAGTTGGCGACTGGCCGGTCTATCCGCCGCCGGCCTTCTTCTGGTGGTGGTTTTCGTTCGACGCCTATGCGCCGGCCATCTTCCAGACCGGCGCATTCATCGCTGCGTCGGGTGGCTTCATTTCGATCGCCGTCGCCATCGGCATGTCGGTGTGGCGCGCCCGCGAGCTGAAGAACGCCGAGACCTACGGCTCGGCGCGCTGGGCGAGCGACAAGGAAGTCCGCGCCGCCGGATTGCTCGGCGCCGATGGCGTAGTGCTGGGGAAGCTTGGCCGCGACTACCTCCGCCACGACGGCCCCGAGCATGTGTTGTGCTTCGCGCCGACTCGTTCGGGCAAGGGCGTCGGGCTGGTCATCCCGTCGCTGCTGACATGGCCGGGCTCGGCGATCGTTCACGACATCAAGGGCGAGAACTGGCAGCTCACGGCCGGCTTCCGGTCGCGGCATGGCCGCGTGCTGCTGTTCGACCCGACCAATGCCGCGTCGGCCGCCTACAACCCATTGCTGGAGGTGCGGCGCGGTCAGTGGGAAGTGCGCGACGTGCAGAATGTCGCCGACGTGCTGGTCGATCCCGAAGGCAGTCTCGAGCGTCGGAACCACTGGGAGAAAACATCGCACTCCCTGTTGGTCGGCGCGATCCTTCATGTCCTCTACGCCGAGCCTGACAAGACTCTGGCCGGCGTGGCCTCTTTCCTCTCTGATCCCTCGCGCACGATCGAGCAGACGCTGGCCGCGATGATGGCGACGCCGCACTTGGGCGAAGCCGGCGTGCATCCGGTGGTCGCCAGCGCGGCGCGCGAGTTGCTGAACAAGTCGGACAACGAGCGATCGGGCGTGCTGAGCACGGCCATGTCTTTCCTTGGTCTCTATCGCGATCCTGTCGTCGCGCAGGTCACGCGGGCCTGCCAGTGGCGCATATCGGATCTGGTGGAGGGCACGACGCCGGCGACCCTCTATCTGGTCGTGCCGCCTAGCGACATCTCGCGGACCAAACCGCTCATCCGCCTCATCCTCAACCAGATCGGGCGCCGGCTGACCGAGGAACTGACGCCAAAGGGCAACCGCCATCGCGTGCTCTTGATGCTCGACGAGTTTCCCGCGCTCGGCCGCCTCGACTTCTTCGAGTCCGCGCTCGCGTTCATGGCGGGCTATCGCCTCAAGGCGTTCCTGATCGCGCAGTCGCTCAATCAGATCGAGAAGGCTTACGGGCCGAACAATGCGATCCTCGACAATTGCCATGTTCGGGTGAGTTTCGCCACCAACGACGAGCGCACCGCCAAGCGCGTGTCGGACGCACTCGGCACTGCGACCGAGATGCGCGCGATGAAGAACTATGCCGGCCATCGCCTCTCACCCTGGCTCGGGCATCTGATGGTGTCGCGCTCCGAGACCGCGCGCCAACTCCTCACCCCCGGCGAGGTGATGCAGCTCCCGCCCGACGACGAGATCGTGATGGTGGCGGGCGTTCATCCGATCCGGGCGAAGAAGGCACGTTACTTTCAGGACCGCCGCCTGTCCGAGCGGATCACGGACGCGCCCAAGCCGCCCGCAGGCCCGGCGCGGCCCGATGACTGGACCGGGCGCGCCGCCACCGCCGATCCGGGCGACGTGGCGCGGATCGTCCGGGCGCAGGAAGATGCCGCCAATGGCGGGCTACGCCGCGAGCCCGAACTGCCCGAGCATGTCGCTATTGCGCCCGAAGCATCGCCGCCGCCCGCCCAGGAGTTCGCGATCGTCGATGACGAGCAGGACGATGCGGCGCGACAGGCGGCCGTGCGTCGCCGGATGCAGGGCCTCGCGCGGCAGGCATCGCTCGATCCCGGCGACGGCATCGAGCTGTAGGAGACGATCATGCGCGTCCGGCTCAATGTCTATTTTCCGCCCGTGCTCGCCAAGCAGATCGACGAGTTGGCGATCCGGCGGCGCATCTCGCGGTCGGCGATCGTAGAGGCGGCGGTGGCGTCCTATCTGTCGCCGGACGGTGCTGACCGGATGGAGGCTGCGTTCGCCCGCCGGCTCGACCGCCTGTCGCGTCAGCTCCAGCGACTTGAGCGCAACACGGGCCTCTCGACCGAAGCGCTGGCGCTGTTTGTCCGCTTCTGGCTGTCCGTGACGCCGCCGCTGCCCGACGAGGATCAGGCGGCGGCCCAGGTGAAGGGGCGCAAGCGCTACGAAGGGTTCATCGAAACGCTCGGCCGGCGTTACGCGAGCGGCAAGAGTTTGCTCGACGAGATTCCCGAAGATATTGGCCCGCGCGCCTCGACTGACAGCGATTAGGGCCTGCGGCCTAAAGAGATATGTAAATGCGCTCCGCCAGTTCCAGATCGATCACATGCTTTCCATGTGGAGTTGCCGTGACGAATTGTGCGATTTCCGCAGGAGAGAATGAAAAGTTATCAGGCAATTTCAGCCGTCGCTTCGCTGCACCGTCCGCAGCATTGCACTGATCGCAGAGGACCGTCGGTTGAAACCGAGCAACACCGATGCCGTCCCAACTGCGAGCATGGTCATGATGCTCATGCAGCCCGGCCATCCAGTCCTCGAAGCGATCCGCCGTGCGCGGGAAGCGCATCGTCCAACGGAGAATCTGGAACTTCGACCGCTTGCAGCTCGGGCAAGTCCAGTCGGGACCAACCCGCGCCCACAACTGGTGGCAATGCGCCCCCCTGTACGCCGCAAATTCTTCTGCTGTCGGAATCTTGGGCGTCTTCTCTGGCTTCATACCGTCTCTCCGCCTTCCACGAGCGGTTTCGACAGGCTGCCATAGTCGCTGGTGCCGGCTATCCATGCCGATGGCGGCGTAGGCGTCCGTCCGACATAGCGGGTGATGGCAGCCTCAATGTCGGCGGCCGGCATTCCGCCGAAGCCCGACTGGGCGACGATCTCATCGATAATGGGGGACGTGGCATGAACCCAATCGATCATCGTGAGCCTGCTGTCGGCTGCTGACACTCGGCGGGGAAAACCCGTGGCGATCCGTCCCGCGTCCTTCGATGCAATGGTCAACACTGCGCCCTTGATGCAATTGCCGCTGTCGAGCTTGTTGGCATTGATGAGGGCCGTGCCCATCACCGGCAATAAAGTCATGATCCCGCTCCCGAGCGACACCGTATCGTTGGACTGAAGGTCTGCTATCTCTTGCCGGATTTCCTTGGGCCAGCAGCCCGAGTAATCGGCAAAATCCCCCTCGGCGACAGCGGCGCGGGCGAGGCAACCCGATGTCGCGACGTGGCGCATGAGTGCAACAGCGATCGCGACGCAGCGGTCCAGCGCTTCCTCATGGAAATCGCCGACGATAACAAAGCCATCCCCGAACTGGTGGGCGAAGAGCCGATCGCCATCATCGGTATAGACCTTGTTGCCGATCGCGTAGATGCCGCTCATCAGCGCGCGCAATCCCGCCAGGGCCAACCCGCCATCCTCCCAAAGCTTGCTGAAACCCTCGATGTCGATCCAGATCGACCATCGTGGGCGGGCCTCGACTGAAAGGGATGCCTCAGTCTCTGCCCCGCCGTTTGCCTCTGAATAGCTTGTCATCATCCTGCCCGTTGTCGCTTTGCCGATTCGCCCATCATCCTTGCTAGTCGATTATCGGGCAGGCCGTGGAGGCCGAGTGTCCGCCTAAGCAAATTCGCCCTCAGCACCGTATGTGCCGCCGCCTCTACTACGTCGCCAGCTATCTGTTGCAGTGCCCTGGTTTCTGCGTCTCTTGATGTGCCCCGACAGCCGGGCGGCGGTTCGCCCGGTCCACTTGAGGGGCCAGTCCTTGACCGTCCAGCCGATCCGATCCGAAGCAAAGTCGCGGGGCGCCCGGATGCTCCGCACGGCGTTGGGGCCGTCGATCGCGGCCTGGCTCGATGATGCCGCGGTTATTGAAGTGATGCTGAACCCAGACGGTCGGCTGTGGGTTGATCGGCTCGGCGAAGGGATTTCCGACACAGGCATGATGCTGGCCGCCGCCGATGGCGAGCGCATCGTGCGCTTGGTCGCGCACCACGTCGGCGTCGAGGTCCATGCGAGGTCTCCGCGCGTCTCGGCCGAACTGCCGGAAGGTGGCGAGCGGTTCGAGGGGCTGTTGCCGCCCGTCGTCGCAGCTCCGGCCTTCGCCATCCGCAAGCCGGCCGTAGCGGTGTTTACGCTCGACGACTATGCGGCCGCCGGGATCATGTCGGCCGCCGAGGCGGCCGCGCTGCGCGATGGTGTCGTCGCCCGCGCCAACATCCTGGTCGCTGGTGGCACCGGCAGCGGCAAGACCACGCTGGTCAACGCGCTGCTGGCCGAAGTCGCCAAGACCACCGATCGCATCGTTCTGATCGAGGACACGCGCGAGCTGCAATGCGCCGCGCCCAACCTCGTCGCGATGCGCACGAAGGATGGTGTCGTCTCGCTGTCCGATCTTGTCCGGTCCAGCCTGCGCTTGCGCCCCGATCGCATCCCCATCGGCGAAGTGCGCGGCGCCGAGGCGCTCGATCTCCTCAAAGCCTGGGGCACGGGGCACCCCGGCGGCGTCGGCACTATCCACGCCGGGACCGCGCTCGGCACACTCCGCCGCATGGAGCAGCTCATTCAGGAGGCCGTCGTCACGGTCCCGCGCGTGCTGCTGGCCGAGACCATCGACCTGATCGCCGTGCTGGTCCGCGACGGGCATGGCCGCCGCCTTGCCGAGCTGGCCCGTGTCGAGGGGCTCGACCCCGCCACCGGCGATTACCGCCTCGTTCCGCTTTCCACCACCCAACCGGGAGACCTCAAATGATCCATGCCATTCGGCATGGCGCACGCCGCGCCATGCTCACCGCCACCGCCAGCGTGATCGCACTGACCTTCGCCGTGCCGGCTTACGCGGGCGGATCGTCAATGCCGTGGGAAGCGCCGCTTCAGTCGATCCTCGAAAGCATCGAGGGGCCGGTGGCCAAGATCGTGGCGGTCATCATCATTATCGTAACCGGCCTGACGCTGGCGTTCGGCGATACGTCGGGCGGCTTCCGCCGGCTGATCCAGATCGTGTTCGGCCTGTCGATCGCCTTCGCCGCGTCGAGCTTCTTCCTGTCGTTCTTCTCGTTCGGCGGCGGGGCGCTCGTCTGATGGAAGCCGGCGAGCCGATCGCGGGCTTCCATGCCCCCGTCCATCGGGCGTTGACCGAGCCGATATTGCTCGGTGGCGCGCCGCGGGCTCTCGCCATCGTCAACGGCACGCTGGCGGGTGCGATCGGCCTCGGCCTGCGCCTCTGGATCGCGGGCCTCGTCATCTGGGCGATCGGCCACGCGCTCTCGGTCTGCGCGGCGCGGCGCGACCCGCAATTCGTGGACGTGGCCCGCCGCCACCTCCGCTACCCGACATGGATGCAGCCATGATGAGCTTGCGCGAATACCGCAGCAAGGCCGCGCGCCTCGCTGATTTCCTGTCCTGGGCCGCGCTGGTCGGCGAAGGCGTGGTGCTCAACAAGGACGGGGCATTCCAGCGCACGGCGCGGTTTCGCGGCCCCGATCTCGACAGCGCGACGCCGGCCGAGCTGGTCGCGACGAGCGCACGATTGAACAGCGCGCTCCGCCGGCTCGGATCGGGCTGGGCGATTTTCGTCGAGGCGCAGCGCACGCCCGCGCTCGACTATCCCGAGTCCGCGTTCCCCGATCCCGTCTCGGCGCTGGTCGATATGGAGCGCCGTGAACAGTTCCGCGAGGAAGGCGCCCATTTCGAGAGCGCCTATTATCTGACGCTGCTGTGGATGCCGCCGGCCGAGGAAGCCGCGCGTGCGGAAGGCTGGTTCTACGAGGGCCGCTCGACCACCGGCGTCGATCCGTGGGAGCTGCTCAAAGGCTTCACCGATCGCAGCGACCGCGTTCTGAATCTGGTCGAAGGCTTCGTACCCGAGGTCCGCTGGCTCGATGACGCTGAGACGCTGACCTATCTCCACAGCACGATCTCGACCCGCCGACAGCGCGTGCGCGTGCCAGAAACGCCGATGCACCTGGACGCGCTTCTCGCCGATGAACCGCTGACCGGCGGGCTCGAACCGAAGATCGGCGACCATCACCTCCGCACGCTGACGATCACGGGTTTCCCGAGCGTCACGTTCCCCGGTCTGCTCGACGAGCTGAACCGGCTCGCCTTCGAGTATCGCTGGTCCACCCGCGCGATCATGCTCGACAAGACCGACGCGACCAAGCTGCTCACCCGTATCCGTCGCCAGTGGTTCGCCAAGCGCAAGAGCGTAGCGGCGATCCTGAAAGAGGTGATGACCAACGAGGCAAGCACGCTGCTGGACAGCGACGCCTCGAACAAGGCCGCCGACGCCGACACCGCCCTGCAGGAGCTGGGCGCCGACTATGCCGGCATGGCCTACGTCACCGCGACGGTGACGGTGTGGGACCGCGATCCCGCCATCGCCGCCGAGAAGCTGCGGCTGGTGGAGAAGGTCATTCAGGGCCGCGATTTCACCGTCATCCCCGAGGGGATGAACGCTGTGGAAGCGTGGCTCGGCTCACTTCCCGGCCACACCTACGCCAATGTCCGCCAACCCCCGATCTCCACCATCAATCTCGCCCACCTGATCCCCCTGTCAGCGGTATGGGCGGGGCCGGAACGGGACGAGCATTTCGGCGCTCCCCCCTTGCTCTATGGCAAGACCGAAGGCTCGACCCCGTTCCGGTTTTCCCTTCACGTCGGCGATGTCGGCCACACGCTGATCGTCGGCCCGACCGGCGCCGGCAAGTCCGTACTGCTCGCGCTGATAGCGATGCAGTTCCGCCGCTACGAGAACGCCCAGGTCTTCGCGTTCGATTTCGGCGGCAGCATCCGCGCCGCCGCGCTCGGCATGGGCGGCGACTGGCAGGATCTCGGTGGGATGCTCGCCGACGAGGCCGGCGACGGCGTGCAGCTTCAACCGCTCGCGCGCATCCACGATCCCGCGGAGCGTGCCTGGGCGGCGGAATGGCTGGCGGCGATCCTGACCAGCGAAGGCGTGGCGGTCGATCCGCAGGCCAAGGAACATCTGTGGTCAGCGCTCGGCTCACTGGCGTCCGCGCCGGTAGCGGAGCGGACGCTGACCGGCCTGGCCGTGCTGTTGCAGAGCCAGCCGCTCAAGCAGGCGCTCGCGCCATACTGCATCGGCGGCACCTGGGGCCGGCTGCTCGACGCCGAAGCCGAGCGGATCGGCGAGGCGACGGTTCAAGCGTTCGAGACCGAGGGTTTGGTTGGCGCCGGATCAGCCGCTGCGGTGCTGTCCTATCTATTCCACCGGATCGGCGATCGGCTTGATGGCTCTCCCACGCTCATCATCATCGACGAGGGCTGGCTGGTTCTCGACAGCCCCGACTTCGCGGCCCAGCTCCGCGAGTGGTTGAAGACGCTGCGCAAGAAGAACGCAAGCGTCGTGTTCGCCACGCAGAGCCTTGCGGACATCGAAACGTCGAGCATTGCGCCAGCCATCATCGAAAGCTGCCCGACGCGCATCTTCCTGCCGAACGAGCGCGCGGCCGAACCGCAGATCGCGGCCATCTACGAGCGGTTTGGGCTGAACGCCCGCCAGATCGAGATACTGAGCCGGGCGACGCCGAAGCGCGACTATTACTGCCAGTCACGGCGCGGCAACCGGCTGTTCGAGCTGGGCCTGGGCGAGGTCGCGCTGACGTTCGCCGCTGCATCGTCGAAATCCGACCAGCTCCGCATCGCCGAGATCACCGAAACGCACGGGGCATCCGCCTTCGCGGCCGAATGGCTGCGGCATCGCGGCTGCGCCTGGGCCGTCGAGCTTCTTCCCCCCAGCCAGCAGGAGTTACCGTTATGAAGAATACGATACTGCGCCGCGCCATCGTGGCCGGCGTCCTCGCCACTTCGGGGGTCATCGGCATCACCGCCGCGACCCCGGCCTACGCGCAGTTCGGTGGGATCGTCTATGACCCGACCAATTATGCTTCCAATGTGCTTCAAGCGGCGCGCGCGCTCCAGCAGATCAACAATCAGATTCAGCAAATCCAGAACCAGGCGACGAGCCTGCTCAACGAAGCGCGCAATCTGACTTCGCTGCCGTTCAGCCAGCTCCAGCAGCTACAGAGCCAGTTCCAGCGCACCCAGCAGCTCCTCTCCGAAGCACAGCGCATCGCCTACGACGTGCGTTCGATCGATCAGGCGTTCTCGCAACGCTATCGCGGCACCAATCTGACCGGCTCGGATAAGTCGCTCGTCGACGATGCGCGCAGCCGTTGGGAAACGAGCGTTGGCGCGTTCGAGGACGCGCTGAAGGTGCAGGCCGGCGTCGTCGGCAACCTCGACGGATCGCGAGCTACGCTCGACCGCCTCGTCAACGCGAGTCAATCTGCCGATGGCGCGTTGCAGGCGGCCCAGGCCGGCAACCAGCTCATCGCACTCCAGTCGCAGCAGCTCGCCGACCTGACCGCACTCGTCGCAGCGCAGGGCCGTGCGCAGTCGCTCGACATGGCGCAGCGGGCGGCCGCGCAGGCGCAGGCCCGAGAGCAGCTCCGCCGCTTCCTCAGCCCGCGCACCGGCTACCAGCCGGGCAATGCGCGCATGTTCCACGACTGAGCCCATGGACAGCAAGCTCCTCGCCCGGATCGGCGCGATCATGTTTGTCGCCATCGCGATCACCATGACCGCGATCGAAATGAGCCGGCCGCCCGAACCCGCGCGCGAGGCGCCGGCGGCCGTCGCCGAAACATCGGCGACGGACCCGCTGCTGATCGAGCTGCGACGCTGCCAATCGCTTGGGCAGGCTGGCGCGAGCGATCCCGATTGCCTGCGCGCCTGGGCGGAGAACCGGCGCCGCTTCCTCGCGCCCGGCGCGCGTCCCGCCGCTCGCATCGCCGATGGCGCCACTCCACAGGAGAACTGACATGGGCGGCACCGGCGTCGTCGATCGTTTTCTCGAAGTCTTCACCCGCTATATCGACAGCGGCTTCGGCCTGCTCAGCGGGGAAGTGGCGTTCATCGCCACCACCCTGATCGTCATCGACGTGACCTTGGCCGCGCTGTTCTGGACGTGGGGCGAAGGCGACGACATCATCGCCCGTCTCGTCAAGAAGACCCTGTTCGTCGGCGTCTTCGCCTACATCATCGGCAATTGGAACAGCCTGGCGCGGATCGTCTTCGAGAGCTTCGCCGGTCTTGGCCTCAAAGCCTCGGGCACCGGCTTCACGGCCGCCGAGCTGCTCCAGCCGGGCCGCGTTGCGCAGGTCGGATTGGAAGCGGGCCAGCCGATCCTCGAATCTATTTCCGACCTGATGGGCTGGGTGTCGTTCTTCGAGAACTTCATCCAGATCGCGGTGCTGCTGTTCGCCTGGGTGCTGGTCATCCTCGCGTTCTTCATCCTGTCGATCCAGCTTTTCATCACGTTGATCGAGTTCAAGCTGGCGACGCTCGCCGGCTTCGTGCTCATCCCGTTCGGCCTGTTCGGCAAGACCGCCTTCATGGTCGAGCGCGTGCTGGGGCTGGTGATCTCCTCCGGCGTCAAGGTGCTGGTGCTCGCCGTCATCGTCGGTATCGGCTCGACGCTGTTCGACGAGTTCCGCGCCGGCTTCGGCGGCGCGCAACCGACGATCGAGGACGCGATGGCCGTCGCGCTGGCAGCGCTCTGCCTGCTCGGCCTCGGCATCTTCGGCCCGTCGATCGCCAACGGTATTGTCTCGGGTGGTCCCGCGCTGGGCGCCGGTGCGGCGGCGGGCACCGTTCTTGCCGCCGGAGGAGCGCTGGTCGGCGGCGCTGCCGCCGCTCGTCTCGGCGCTGGCGCCGCTGTGGGCGCAATCGGCGGTGCGGCGCGCGGCGCGGCATTTACGTCCGGTGCCGCCAACAGCGCCTATGCGCTCGGCTCGGCCGGGAAGACCGGCGCGGCCGCCGTTGCGGGCGGGGCCGGCGGCGTCGGCAAGGCCGCAGTCGGCGCGGCCATGTCGCCGCTCCGCCGGGCCGCTGCATCCTTGAAGGACAGCTACCGCTCGGGCGGGCGCGCCGCAGTGACCGCCACCGGCGGCACGATCTCGGGCGGCCCGTCAACTCCGTCGCCGTCGCCGTCGCCGGACGGTCCGCCAGCCTGGGCGGCCGCCATGAAGCGTCGCCAGACCATGACCCACGGCGCGACCGTCGCCGCTCACACGCTGCGCTCGGGCGACGGCGGGGGCAGCGGCGCGTCCGTCGATCTCAACCAGAAGGATTAGCCGCCCATGTTCCGACGACCAACCATCCGCTACGGCCAGACACCCGAACCCACCACGCCTTACCAGCGCGCCGCGCAAGCCTGGGACGACCGCATCGGTTCGGCGCGCGTGCAGGCAAAGAACTGGCGGCTCGCCTTCTTCGGCTCGCTCGCCTTGTCCGGCGCCCTTGCCGGCGGCCTCATCTGGCAGTCGGCACGCGGCCACATCGTGCCCTGGGTGGTGCAGGTCGATCGGCTCGGCGAAGCGCAGGCGGTCGCGCCGGCCGAGGCCGGCTACCGCCCGACCGATCCGCAGGTGGCGTTCCACCTGGCCCGCTTCATCGAGCAGGTTCGCGCGATCCCGGCCGATCCCGTCATCGTTCGTCAGAACTGGCTCAGGGCCTACGACTTCACCACCGACAAGGGCGCGCTGTTCCTCAACGACTATGCTCGCGCCAACGACCCGTTCGCCAATGTCGGACGGGTGCAGGTTGCTGTGGATGTGTCGAGCGTGATCCGGGCATCGCCTGACAGCTTCCGCGTGGCCTGGACGGAGCGCCGCTATCAGGACGGAAGCCTCGCCGCGACCGAACGCTGGTCGGCGATCCTCACCGTTGTCGTCCAGCCGCCGCGCACGCCCGACGCGCTGCGCAAGAACCCGCTCGGCGTCTTCGTCAACGCCCTCAACTGGTCAAAGGAGCTGTCGCAATGAAGCGCCCAACCCTTCGTCATGCCGCTCCGGCGGCGCTGCTCGTATCCGCTGCCGCGCTCGCCGGCTGCGCCACCACATCCGCCAAGCCGCACGCCATTGCCTACGATGATCCGCCGCGCGAGATCGCGACGACCCCAGCGCCAGAACCTCCGCGCGTAGTCGAGGTGGTAACGATCCCCGAGCCGCTGCCGCTACCTGGCCAATTGAAGCCGGTCGGGGAAGCCGCGTCCCCGCCCGAGCCCGCCGATCCGCGCCGCCGCGTCGGTGCCGCCAACGCCGCTGCCCGCGTGCAGCCCGTGCGCGACAGCTTTCTCAACGCTATCCAGCAATATCCCTGGACGGACGGCGCGCTTTATCAGGTCTATGCCGCGCCTGGGCAGGTGACGGACATCGCCTTGCAGGAAGGCGAGCAGCTCGTGGGGCCAGGGCCGGTCGCGGCCGGCGACACGGTGCGCTGGATCATTGGCGATACCGTGAGCGGCAATGGCGCGACCGCGCGCGTGCATATCCTCGTCAAGCCGACCCGGCCGGACCTCGCCACCAACCTCGTCATCAATACCGATCGGCGCACCTACCATCTGGAGCTGCACGCGACGCCTTCGACCTATATGGCATCGGTTTCCTGGACCTATCCGCAGGACCAGCTCATCGCGCTGCGCAGCGCCAATGCGGCGGCGGCTTCGGCCGCGCCCGTAGCGTCCGGCATCGACGTGTCCGCGCTCAATTTCCGATACCGGATCGAGGGCAACCGCGCGCCGTGGCGTCCGGCCCGCGCGTTCGACGACGGACGGCAGGTCTTCATCGAGTTTCCCGCCGGGATCTCGCAGGGCGAGATGCCGCCGCTGTTTGTGACCGGCGTGGCCGGCGACGCCGAGCTGGTGAATTATCGTGTGCAGGGCCGCTACATGGTGGTCGATCGCCTGTTCGCCGCCGCCGAACTGCGCCTGGGCGACCGGCGCAGCGAGCAGCGCGTCCGCATCGTGCGCGACGAGGGACGGGAGCGGCGGCCGTGAATGATCGCACCGATAGTCCTGCCGAGCCGGCCGCGCAGCAGCAGGTGCCCGCCGATCCAAGGCCGTTCCAGCTCCGAGGCGATCCGCCGCGTGTCATGCGCCTGTCGCGCAAGGCGCTGACGGTCATGGGCGTCGCCGCCGGCTTGGGCATCGGCGGTTCGCTGATTTACGCGCTCAAGCCGACAGGTGAGCGGCAGGCGGAAGAACTCTACAACACCGAAAACCGGGCCACGGCCGAGACCATCACGTCAGGGCCGCGAGATTATGCGCAGGCGCCCAAGCTCGGCCCACCGCTCCCCGGCGATCTCGGCCGGCCCATCGTCGCCGCCCAACAGCGCGGCGAAAATGTCTCCGCGCCGCCGGTCGGTGCGCAGCCGGGCCAACCCGATCCCCGTGCCCAGGCCGCAGAGGCGGCTCGCCAACGCGCCCAGCAGGAACGCGAGGCCGCCCGCATGAGCGGCGTATTCCTCGGTGGGAACGCAGGCAGCAACGGAACGACGCCGGTTCAGTCGCTCGCCCTACCTGACCAAGCCGCGCCGCAGTCGCAGCAGGCGAGCGCGGGTCAGGGCGATCAGGCGGCGAAGCGCGCCTTTATGGCGCAGGCGTCGAGCCAACGCACGGTGAGCGCAGAGCGACTGGCCGCGCCAGCTTCGCCAAACATCGTGCAGGCCGGCAGCATCATTCCGGCGGCGCTCATCACCGGCATCCGATCCGACCTTCCCGGCCAGATCACCGCCCAGGTCACGCAGAACGTCTATGACAGTCCCACGGGCCGCATCCTGCTCATCCCACAGGGCGCGCGGCTGATCGGCGAATATGATAGCGAGATCGCCGCCGGGCAGACGCGCGTGCTGCTTGCCTGGGATCGCCTCATCATGCCGGACGGCCGCTCGATCGTTCTCGAGCGCCAGCCTAGCGCGGACGGCGCCGGCTTTGCTGGCCTCCAAGATCGCGTGAATCAGCATTGGGGCAATTTGCTCAAGGCGGCGGCCGTCTCAACGCTGCTCGGCGTGGGTGCGGAGCTGGGTGCGGACAGCGAGGACGATCTGACCCGCGCTCTGCGGCGGGGCAGTCAGGACACCATCAATCAGACCGGCCAGCAGATTGTGCGACGGCAGCTCAACGTGCAGCCGACGCTCACCATCCGGCCGGGTCATCCATTGCGCGTGGTCATTACCCGCGATCTCGTGCTCGAACCCATCGGAGGAAAGCGATGACCAAGTTAAAGCTGGGGCCGCTCGCCGACGACCGGCCCGTCAAGCTGACGGTAGAATTGCCCGCAGCCGTCCACCGCAATCTCATTGCCTATGCCGCTGCGCTCGCGGCCGAGACCGGCGGAGAGGCCGCAACGCCGGAGAAGCTGGTTGCGCCAATGCTCGCCCGTTTCATGGCGAGCGATCGAGGCTTCTCGCGCGGACGACGCGGCGCGAAAGACTGAACGCGCCCACCGGGATCAGTTGCCGAGAAACTGCTTCCGACGCTCTGCGGCGTCGACCTTGATGATCGCTTCCTCGGCGGTGACGCATTCGTCACCCCGCACCGAGCCGTCACGACACCACGCGACGACCTGACGTGCTTCGTCGATATGTGCCACGAAATACTGTGTGCCTCTTGCCTCCTGCGGCGCCGGGGCTGCAAGTGGGCCGATGGCGATCGTTGAGGCCGGCTGGGTCGGTGAGATCACTGGCCGCAGAGCGAATCCTCCTGCGAACCCGATGATCAAAGTGATCAGCATGATGATGAATGTCTTACCTTGCATCATGATGGGGGTTCCGATCAAAAATGAATCTATTCTATTGTATTGGTATGGATGTTAAAGAATAGCGCGTGGCGCGTCTTGATGAACTTAAGAAAACGCTGAAGCGCTGGATTGCCGTTGTTGTCGTACCAATAGCCCGAATAGCCGACCAGCATCGGTCCCTGTTCGCTATGAATAGGCCGGTAGACCACATCAGGATAGCGCGCCCCAGTGCTGCCCTCGCATATGACTGTGAGTCCGAGGCCATCGCCCAGCACTCCCAGAATCGTCTCCCGGCTGGAGCGATGCATTCTTACGTCGGGCTGCATCCCCGCCACCGATAAGCGGCCGAGAAGCATGTCGCGAATTTCTGGACCAGGGCCAGTTGCGGATAGCAGGAAGCGCTCACCGCGCAGATCGGTCCAGTGGATCAACTCGCGCTCGGCTAAGGGATGGCTAGAGGGCAGCGCAACCAGCACGCGCTCGCTCCAGAACAATTCGCGCCGATAGCCGTTATGGCTGGCTTCACCTATCAGAATGGCAATATCGATCTCGCCGTTGTCCAGCCCGGCAAGCAATGCCTCTCGGTCCGTCTCTACGTTTTCAAAATCAACCTCGGGGTAGTCTTTCTGCCATGCCAAGATCGTCGCACGCAGATTGCCTGCCGAGACCGAGCTATTGTGACCGATCGTCAAAGAGCCCGCACGACCTTGGCCAACTGCTCGCATTGTCGCCACCATGCGATCGGCATTGACGACCATAGCCCGAGCGCTGCGAAGGAAGCGGGCACCGGCGATTGTTGTTACAACTCCAGCTCGGGAGCGGTTGAACAACTGGGCACCGATTACCCGCTCCAGGCGTAGGATGTTCCTGCTAAGCGTGGATTGTTCTACATTGAGTGCGCGGGCCGCACGATAGAAGCTGCCATGGTCAGCGGCGGCAAGTGCATAGCGAAGCTGGCGGATGTCAAACATCTCGCCGCGCCTTCCTGAGCGTAACCCTGTTTAACTTCCTAAGCACGTGCTGCCCGAATCGATAGAGACTTTCCTGAAGATTGCCGAGCAAAGACCTGTCGTTGACTATGCTTAAAGCAGACAGTCGTTGTGACGATCCATTATCCGGCGCGAATAATAGTCGAAGGCCGCGCTGTGGCGCTTGGGCTTGGATATCCAGTCGTGCGCCTCGCGTGCCAACGCTTCCGGGATCGATTTGATCTCTCCGGCGGCCATTGCGAGAAGCTGCATCTTCGCGGCGCGTTCTATCAGCATCGCCAGCACACATGCCTCCTCGATCGAGGCGCCGGCGATGAGTTGGCCATGATGCGACAGAAGGATGGCCTTCTTGTCACCAATCGCAGTCGCGATGATTTCCCCCTCCTCGTTGCCGACAGGCACCCCCGGCCACTTTTCGAGAAAAGCGACGTCATCGTAGAGCGGGCAGAGGTCCATATGAGAGACCTCCAGAGGAACTTCGAGCGTAGAGAGGGCGGCGATGTGGAGTGGGTGGGTGTGAATAATGCAATTCACGTCCGGTCGCGCGCGATAAAGCCAGCTATGAAAGCGGTTGGCCGGATTCGCCATGCCGGGACCATCGAGGACGTTGAGATCCTCGTCCACGAGCAGAAGGTTCTGGGCGCTGATTTCGTCGAACCCAAGTCCAAGCCGCTGGGTGTAGTAGGTTCCCGCCTGCTCCGCGCGGCAGGTGATCTGCCCTGCCAGACCTGAGTCATGTCCTCCTTCGAACAGGATCCGGCAGGTGAGCGCCAGCTTCTGGCGATCGGTCCAGCGGTTCTCGACAAGGGAGGTCTTCATCCGGTTTTCGGCGAGGCGGATGAGTTCGTCCTTCGATGCCGTCATCGTAGTCATGGTCGGATACTCCTCGATTAGTGGTATTCGATGGGAAGCCCTCGGTCCCCATTCGGAGAACGGGAGGAAAATTGCTTAGATTGCTGCCAGTAGCTTGCGCAGTTGTTCCAGGCGGTCGCCGCCGAGCGGCAGAAGCGGCCGTCGCGGATCGCCCGCTTCCAGCCCCTTGAGACGCAATCCCGCCTTCACCGTGGTCGGCAGGCCGCCGTGCACGATGAAGCGGAGGACTGGGAGAAGCTTGTAGAAGAGTTCCCGTGCTTGTCCCAACTCGCCCGCCGCGACGTGGGAGAAGAGGCGGGCAGGATCCTTGCCGAGCAGGTTCGGTGCAGCGGTGCACCATCCTGCCGCGCCGGCCGCCAGAGCCTCGAGCGCCAGATGGTTGGCACCGTTATAGAAGGGGATCGTTCCGTTCGACAGTTCGTGAATGGCATGCATTCGGTGAAGATCGCCGCTGCTCTCCTTGATTAGGTCGACCCCTTCGATCTCCCGGACCATGCGCACCATCAGTTCGGGGGGCATGTCGACGCCACTGGTGGCTGGATTGTTATAGACCATGATCGGGAGCGTGGTCGCCTCGGCGATCGCCTGAAAATGGCCGAAGATCTCAGATTGGTCGAGCTTCCAGTAGGAGATGGGAATGACCATCAGGCGGTCGACACCGGCTTGTTCGGCGAACCGCGCCTTGGCGACCGCCGCATCGGTGGTAAGCTCGCTGATGCCGACGATCAGCGGAACCGAGCCGGCGACTGCTTCGGCCCCCAACTCGACCGCCCGGCGCCATTCCTCTTCCCGAAGATAGGCGCTCTCGCCGGCGCTCCCGAGGATAGCGATGGCGGCGGGATCGGTCGCCAGAAGCGCCTGGAGAACCTTATGGAATGCGGGCTCATCGATGCGGGAGCCGTCGGCGAGGAATGGTGTGACCGGATAGGCGATAATGCCGTGAATGGGGGCACGTTGCATTGGCAATCTCCGCGGTTTGCGCCTTTTTCGTAAACGAAATGGCTGGTTTGAACTGGCTCTGACCGCCACGGCATTTGCTCGTGGTGTCCCGAGCGTTGTCGCGCGGACGGTAATATAAGGCCAATACCTTGATCTTCTTTCTAAGATAAGCAATACTTATTGCCATGGAACTTCGAACCATGCGCTATTTGGTGGCAGTCGCCGACCGGCTCAGCTTCACTGCAGCCGCACGCGATCTGAACGTCTCACAGCCCGCCTTGTCGCAGCAGATCCGTCAGCTCGAAGAAGAGCTTGGGATACAACTGTTCGCGCGGACGCCACATCGTGTCGCTGTCACCCAGGGCGGACAACTGGTGGTCGAACATGCCAGGCGTACGCTCGATAGTGCCGGCCGCCTGCGTGAGGCTGTCGATGCATTCCGTGGTCTGCAACGCGGCAAGTTGCGCCTCGCTGTCACGCAGAGCTTCAACGCTTTACATCTGACGCCCGTGCTGGCGTCGTTTCTGCAAGAACACCCTGCAATCGACGTCACAGCACTGGAGTGGGCCAATAGCGAGATCATAGCGGGAGTGGCGGACGGTACGCTGGATCTCGGCGTCGCCTTCGGTCCCATCGAAGTGCCGTTATCAATGCAGCTTCTCTACAAAGATCGGCTGATGCTCGCCTGTTCGAAGGATCACCCGTTCGCCTCACTCGAAAGCATTTCACTACACGCCCTTGCCGATGAAGCCCTTGCGCTGCTGACCACGGACTATGGCACGCGCCAGGCGTTGGATCGCTTCTTCGAGGTGCAGGAACTCTCTCCGCATCGGATCATCGAACTGAACACTTTCGCATCTATACTGAAGCTGGTCGAGACGGGGCTTTGCATCTCGGTGATGCCGGGATCCCCGATCGATGCCACTCCCGCTCAGAGTGGAGTGGTGTTTCGGCAACTCGATCCCGCTCCGCCGATCCGGGACATCCAGCTCTTACTGCCCTCTACGGCGGCGCGGTCGCCTGCTGCAGTCGCGTTCGGCAACATCCTGCGGGACAGGTTTCGCTGAAGTTCGGTTCCTGGGTATGGAAAGAGCAGCTCAACGAGGCCAGTGTTCCGTATCTTGGCGCTATCTTCAGCACGATGCCGTACCCAACTCGCAACGGGCCGGCGACCCGGGAGGCTCGTCGCCTGCTAAGGCAGAGACAGGTATGTCTCGGATCAACGCCATGATCTCGGCCCCGAGTTGAAGATCGGAGAGACGGCCGAAGTGCTGACGCCGAAGCCGTCCGTTGGAGTCGATCAGCATCAGCGTCGGCGTGCCGCGAAACTGGTATGTTCGCATCGTCACCGGCACAGGGTCGCCTACCAAATGCCGATCGATCCCCACCGGAAATCGCACTGCATATTCGTGCAGAAAAGCACGCAAGCCTGCTTCTCCCATGGCGTCGTGATGCTCGAAAACGCTGTGCAGACCGAGGACAGCGACCTGATCCTTGCTGAAAAGCTGTTCCACCCGATTGAGCTGCGGGATGGTTTCGGCGACACATCCTGGGCATAGCATCTGGAATGCAGCGGCAACGACCGGGCGGCCGCGAAACGATGCCAACGCCAACGGCGCATCCGTGTTGAGCCAGGCGGAACAATCCCATTCCGGGGCTAGGTGCATAGTATCCATATCGGATTCCTTTGAGCGGAAAGCGCGGAAGGGGCCGCCCAGGCGCAGCCGCTCCCGATTGGTTCAGGCTGAACCGAGGGCGGTACGCCTATCTCATAATGCGGCCGGGCAGACTGAGGTCGCCACTGGCGACGTCGAACACATCGGCCACGCATACCAGCGGTGCATGCACCGAAGCGTTGATCCTGAGGCCGGCCGTGACGCCGTCGAATTTCACGCCGGCCGTATGCCCGAGCGTCGCGGCTGGCACCCGGACTGACACCTGTTTGCCGGCAATGCGCGGAGTAAGCTCGGGGCTGTCGATCAGGATCGGCAGGCCTGGCCAGGTGGCTGGGAGCCGGGGTTTGGTCCCCTCCGGGATGTCGCGGATCTTCAGCGATCCCTTTCCACAGGCATCATCCGGAACCAGCACGACCCAATGGCTGTGCCAAAGGTCGCCATCGTTCGTCTTGTCGCCGTCACCATTCTCATCATAGAGCGGCGTGTCGTCGAAATCCGGATGCGATGTGACGGCGAACGCCAAAATTCCCTGATCGGCATCAAAGCCGACCGCGCTTGAATTGATGCTGGTCGGCCAGACATAGGAATAGACGGTGGAACCGGCCAACTTGCCGGACTTCGACGGCCTTGACGCGCCTGCCTTGCCGCTCACCGCCATCCGGAAGATCAGGTCGGTCCCCGACCGCACGATCTCCGTATGCACGATGTCGAAGCTCGTCGAATTGGTGTTGCCCGGCTTCGCATTGATGTCGTGTGCGGCCGCGCCGGCTGACAGCGCGAGGAGCGCGCCAGCGCAGCTCAACAGCGTCAGCCTTTTCGAATATATGCTCATCTCATCCTCCTGTTGGTGTCGAAACCGATTGAATCGACAGAGAGTGTTAGGAGTGCTAAATATCGCAGCGCGACCCGTCAAGAGAATGTTAGGAGTCCGAACTTTTGTCGGCGATTTTTGACTCGATATCCGAACCGATCTCGCGGCGAGTAACCGCTGGTCTCACCAAGATTGGCTTGCTCCTGCGTAGCCACGCCTGGAAGGGTGCCGGGTCGGCCGGACTCACCCCGACGCAGGGAAATGCGCTTGGTATGCTTCGCGATGCACCCGGTGGGATGCGGCTGGCGGCAGTAGCGAAACTGCTTGGTATCTCCGCGCCCACCGCCAGCGAAGCGATGAACTCGCTGGTTGCCAAGGGGCTTGTGGTCAAGGAACCAGGACCGGATCGTCGCTCGATCAACCTTGTTCTCTCGCCGGAGGGTGAGGCGGCCGCCGATCGAACCCGGGAATGGCCGATCTTCCTGGCTGAGGCAGTCGAGACATTGGAAGCCGACGAACAGGCCGCTTTGCTTCGGGCATTGGTGAAGGTGATCCGGTCACTCCAGACCACCGGCGACATCCCTTGGCAGCGGATGTGCGTGAGTTGCCGGTTCTTTCGCCCGTACGTCCACGAGGATAGGCTCAATCCTCACCATTGCGCCTTTGTCGATGCGCCCTTCGGCGATCGCCATCTCCGGCTCAACTGCGCAGAGCATGAGGAAGCCGGTTTGCAGGAGCAGGAGGCGACCTGGCGAAACTTCATCCGGCCTCAACCCCGTGTGTTCGAGCATGGAACGTCGGCATGATGATCCGCCCGCCGCAGACAAGACATCGGGTGATCGATCTACGCGGATAAGCGCCGATTGATCATCATCAACGGGTCAAGCGTAGAGCGCCTCAGCAGGTCCAAAGAACTCGAAATGCACCTGGTTTTCCGGAATGCCGATGCCGCGCAACCCGTTAACTATCGCTCGGAGGAACGGCTTCGGGCCGCAGAGGAATATATCCGCCTCGTGCAGGGGCGTGTTGACGCGCTCGATAGCAGACTGGGAAAGCCGTTTCATTGATTGATACTCCTTGAGTTTGTACGATGCTTTGTCAGCAGGCTTTGCATCACGGCCCGTCGAGCCGAGGCTTCCAATCCTCGACGACCCCTGTTCGAAGGCGAAGCTCAGCGGTGCGGCGCCAGCGCTCCGGAAGGTGCGCCAAGGCGGCAACCTCTTGGAGTTCCGCCTGATTGAGCATGTCGACGTAAAGAATCCGGCGTAGCCGCTCGATGGTCCAGCCGGGTGTCTGGCGGTCCAGAAGCCGAAGTGTATCGCCAGGCGCGACTAATCCTTCTTCGACGACGCGATAATACCACCCCGTGCGGCCGGTGCGCTGCATTCTGACCGCGATATCGCCTATCTCAAACCTGAGGTTCAGCCGGAAACATGGCTGGCGACCCTGGGATACCTCGACGATCGCACTGCCCAAGCGAAAACGATCGCCAATGGCGACGTTTGCTTCGGTCAGCCCAGTGGTGGAGATATTTTCCCCGAACGCGCCTAGACGACGAAGCAGCGGGTGTTCGCCGAGATCGGCAGTCCAGGCAGCGTAGTGGTCATGCGGGTAATGGTGCACAGCCTTGTCGGGGCCGCCATGGTGTCGCTTGTCGCCCTGCTCGTCCCCGACGAAGCCGGTCTTGGTGAGCAGGATCGGTCGATCGGATGATTGCTTGATGATGCCACTCGCAACAGCGCTCGGTCCAAGTGGCCGCACTGATCCAACGCACAGGCCCTTGATTGGCCACACGCTCATTGGTCGGACCCACCTGCAGCGAGGTTTTCGGTATCTCCATCGGACAACGTCTCCGCAGCGATCCGTTCGCGGTCGTAGGTGGCGCCGATGATCCTCGCCTGATCGGTGACCTCGACAATGCGTCTGGCTTCGCGTTCACGCCAGATCGTGTGCCTATAGCCTTGGTCCTCGGCAAATTGGCCGAGGACATCTTTCAGGATGCCATTGGCATCCGAAGCCTCCACGATGACGGTGCACCATTTCTTTCCGTGCTTCGCGACGTCGATGCTGAAGCGGATCACGATGCAGCCTGGAATAAGGAGACCGCACGAAAGCGTGGATCGGCTTCTATCGCTGCCGGGTAATCGTCAATCGGCAACTCCGACCAGGGAAGTGCCGAAGTTCGAGCGAGCAGCCGATGGGTCATTGTGACCGCGCGTTCCGCTGCGGCCCTGATCGATTCTCCGGACATGATTGCACCCGCCAAGGCCCCCGTGAAATAATCGCCCGTTCCAGCGGCGCGCGCTGGCAGCCACGGTGTTTCGATCGCCCAGCATCCCCCGCCGTCTAAGCCGATCGTCCGCAGCGGACGGGGCTGGATGGTGCCGCCGGTCACGACTACGTTCGTCGCCCCCGTCAGGCGCAGTTGCTGAAGAAGTTCCAACTCGCCGCGCGGGTCGGCGGAAACCAGAAGCTGTGCTTCCCACCTGTTCGGGGTGACGAGCCAGGACTGCGGCATGAGCCGCTCGCGATAGACCTCTATGAGCAGTGGGTCAGTAAAGAGCCCGAGATCCTCGTCACCCAGCACCGGATCGCAGACGATCAGTAAGTCAGGGTTGCGCGCCTTGGCCCTATCAACGAAGTCGGCGACGGTTAGCCCATTCTCGGCGGAGCCAAGATATCCTGTGACGAGCATGGCTGCATCTTCCACCAGCCCGCGTTCTTCGATGCCCGTCAGGAGGTCAGCCACCAGATTCGTGTCCAGGATCTGGCCGCGCATTGTCGGATAGTGCGGATGGTTGGACAGAAGCGTGGTCGGGACCGCGGTCACCTTGCATCCCAGCGCCGTCATCGCCGGCACTGCGGCCGCGTTGCCCACATGGCCATGCAATACGTGGCTTTGAATGGAGATGATTCGCTTCACCGTAGCCACTTGCCCGCCAGTCTCAGTTGTCGATCTTGGCAAGCCAAGCGGTGAGAACCTGTGTCGCAACCCCGTTCAGGCCCGGCGCCGCCTTGCACACCCGACGTTGAAGATCGTCACGGTCGATGCCGGCGGATCTCAGTTCACGGGAATGCCCGGCAATCCATTCTTCGATGCTGGCACCGGCCTCCAGATGGAACTGTAACGCCAGTATATTGCGGCCGACGGCGAACGCTTGATTGGGGTATGCGTCTGTCGACGCGAGCAAGGTTGCTCCTCTGGGAAGATCAAACGTGTCGCCATGCCAGTGAAGCACCGGCTGCTCAGGAGCGATAACCGACAAAGGGGACAGCCGCCCCGCGTCCGTCAATTTGATCGGAGACAGGCCGATCTCCTTGGCTGAGCCCGGATAGACGCGGGCTCCGAGCGCGTGAGCAATCAACTGCGCGCCCAGACAGATACCGAGAATCGGCTTGTCGACCGCGATCCGATCCCGGATAATCTGCAGTTCCTCCTTGAGGAACGGATATCGGTCACCTTCATAGACGCCCATCGGTCCACCGAGCACGACGATCAGGGGAGTGCGAAGCGGGTCAAGCGTCCAAAGATCGTCCTTTCCCGCGTCGTAATAGTGCACCTTGTAACCGGCAGCTTTCAGCGGGGCCTCGAAGAAGCCCAGATCTTCGAATTCGATGTGCCGGATCGCCACTACGGTCTTCAACACGCCGGACTCCTTGCTGCGTGACGAAATTTTCAGTCACGCGAACCACGGTCCGGCAAAAGAGAACCGATCCACGTGTCTCCAGCAGTTATCCAGCGGTCTGGCTCAATAAGCCAATATCTCCCGCAACTAACTGCGATAAGCCACGCTTATCATCCGGCAGACCTGGCGAGCGGCTTGCTGGAGCGGCCGTTTTGCCCAGTCGGCCTATGAAGGCATCGGATACTCGACGTCAGCGCGGCAAGAGCGCGTGCCGTAGGCTGATGTTGGCGGCCGGCGACCGATTGTGAAGCGTCGCAAATCTTGAGGTTCCGGCCACCGGCGGCATTGGGTCCGGGCCTGCCAGGAGTAGCAAGGGCGCATGAGCCGTGATCGCGGCGTTCACAGCTGTGCTGGCAAACGCCACATCGCCATCCATCACATAGCCGAGCAAACAACCGACCGGCAGGCCCTCGGCATACTGCTCCGTCAAGAAGCGCATCATCCCCTGCGTTACGTAGGCTGTCGCAAGAGAACTGCGTCCGCTTGGTCCGACAACGTTCAGCCGCTTGCATTCATAGGCCAGGTAGAGATCGCGTTTCCAAGTGAGCAGGACGCCGATGTCGATCTTGCCCTTGCTGAATTTTGAGCCATCCGGCGCCAGCCCAAAGGGCTCGTACTGATACTCTATCCAATGGCAAAGGCGACGGACAGTCGCGTCCTTCCATAGCAAGTCGACGAGGTTGATAGTGATTGTGTCTTCGTGAGGTTGCCCTGGCAGGAGCGCCATGCAGGACGGCCATACGGCGATGATCCGCTGTAGGAAGCGGTTGTCGAAGGTTACAAATTTATCGGCCCAGGCCTGCGCATCGCCGACCACCATCAATGCTGACTCCAGCGGGAAGGGCTGGGGTCAATCGCCTGCTGGAGATCAAGGGCGATCTCATCAGCATCCGCGAGCGCCGCTGAGCGCAGCCAGAAGCGCAGTTGCAGCGGCTTAATCAGATAGAGGCACTCACCCGCAAAGACGCGGAGATCCGGCATCAGCTGGAAATTTCCATCGAGCGGGCGATGGATGTGCTTTGAGAGTTCCTCTAGTACCGATCCTAGTTCGCCGTTTCGGTCTTCAGCATAATCCTCGTCTCCGCCTAACCGAAGCCGTAGGATCGCCAGATCAGCCCCTTTGGCGACGAGACGAGTGCCGATCCTTTCTCCGGAAAACCAGTCGGCCAAGCTCGTCGAAAGGGTTTGGGCATATCGCGCACGATCGTCGGCATCAGGCGCGTTCCAAAGCTTCGGGAAGTGGCCTTCGTGGGGCTGAAGGGCGGGAAGGATCGTGGAGACCGTATCCTCAATGATCGCGATCTCATCGTCCGAAAGCCCGAAATAGGCGTAAGCCAACTTGTCGATTTCGCCGAGGACGTCACCAGCGTCCGCATCGAGCGAAAAAGCTCTTTGGTCGCGGGCCTGGGCAGCGTCGATGATCGCGATCATCGCTTCAGCAGCACGGGTCGCGGCCTTCGCGTCAGGGAGGTCCGACGCCGCTGGGAACGGCAACCTGCGCAGGTCGGCTTGTTTTACCTCCGGTCGGTCCGAGCCGAACGACGCCGTCCCGTGGAAAGCATACCAGATCGCCACGCGGCTGTTCAAAAGCGCGGTCAATACTTTGGCACGGTCGCCGCCGCCTTCCGGCACGACGATCGCCTGAAGGATGTCCTCGAACGTGAGGGGATCCGTACAATATGCGGCGCGCAGTCGGTTTTTCTCCACACCGCGAGGAACCAAAACGCGGTTCCCGTTGAAGCCGGCTTCGAAACCGCGCCGCCGCACAATGGTGGAAGGCGCGGGTAGCAGGTCACGCGAAGATTGGAACAGGCGAGAGAAGGCGTTTACCGGCAGATCGGGCAGTTTGCCGACATAGTCGCTCTGCAGGGGTTTGGCTTTCGTCGCATTCTCTTCAGCTTCATCTTCGTCGTCGCCGCCGGTGTAAGGCTGATAACCCTGACCGATGACCCATTGCCCGGTTAGCGGTGTCCGTTTGCGGCTCAGGCTTCCAAAGTCCGTCACGACCGCGCCGAGCTTGGGAAACCTTGCAAAATATCCGAAAAGCTTTGCATCGGGTTCCCGCATCCAGAGCCGCTGTTTGAAGATCAGCGAGTTGTCGAAAACTGACTCAACATCGAGTTCGACCCTGTCCGCACTGCTGAGAGTAATGACCCGCTTTATCCGCAGATTGAGATCGGCCTTCGGCGCCCAATAGTCGAAGCGGTAGGGAAATTCGTCCGCCTTAATCTTGCCGAAGATAATAAGAGCGGTAGGGCGATGCGCCTTTTCGAAGAGCTGGAAGCGCAAGTCGGCGAAGTTAATGACACGACGAACCAATGCCTTTCTGAAGAAGGCTTGGCGAGCATCGACCGTGTTCTGGGCGTGATTGTGCAGGAACTCCATCGAAGGGAGGAGGAAGGCGATGACTCCTTCATCTGCCAGGTGGATGAGCGCCTTCCAACTGAACGCCCATGCGTCTTCCTTACCCGGCATCGGGTGCGAGGTTGCCTTGCTCCACTTGATCGACGACCGGTCTGGTCCACGGCGGCTGGTCCAGGGCGGATTGCCGATGATAACGTCGAATTGAGTGACGTCGGGCTCTACGTCGAAGAAATCACGGCAGACCAACGTCTTGCCCCACAGCTCGGGCAGGATCTTTCCGCGGGTGATGAGTTCCCGAATATCCCGAGGTGAAACCTCCTCCAGCAAAGCCACATAGAGCGAAAAGACGGCCACCCGGATCGCACCGCCATTCAGATCCCAACCGTGAATTTGGCTAAGGAGTCCTTGCAGTGTCTTCCAGGGGATCGTGCGCTTCTGATGATTCAGGCGCCAGTGTTCGCAAAGACGCTGGAAGGAACGGACGAGAAAAACCCCCGATCCGCACGCCGGGTCGAGAAATTGACCTTTTGTCCGGACCTTATCCGACAGCATGTCCCAAACTTGGGACACGACCGTGTCGGCCAAAAACATCGGCGTGTAGTAGGCACCCTTCGCCCGCCGCTCTTCTTCCCTCTCGCCGAGGAAGCGATCGTAGACGGCGCTTATCAGTTCGATTGGTATGTAGCGGAAGTCATAGCCCCAAAAGCGCTGCTGGCCGCCTTGGCCCATCTCCTCGCGCCCAGATCGAAACCGAGCGAGGATCGCCAACTGCGCGATGGTAATCTCAGGTGCTTCGGAATCGGGTTCGAACGAACAGGGTGCGACAAACAGGTCGCCATTGAAATCGTTGCGAAGCGTTTGGAAAAAGGCTCGAAACGCTGCAACGTCGTTTGAAGCGAGCAGCTCCAAGAAGCTGTTCGAGGCCTTTTCAGAAACGGTGGCGAAATAGGCCGGTGTGACGATTTCCCGGTCTTCGAGGTAGGCAATGAACATCGCTTGGATGAGAAGCGCCTGCGCGGAATCCGAAGACAGTCCCTCAGTCTGCAACAGCGTATGGGATGCATTGAGATTATCGAGCAGTACCTGATCGATGCGCTCCTTCGGCTTGAAGAAGTCGCCGTAGTCGCGCCAAAGGCGGCCAGATTCTGCGCCATAGATCAGGTTCTGAAACTGCAGGACTTCCGCCGTGAGGCTCAGTGTCTCGATGAGACACCGGGTTTCGAAGACGTCGCCGGGATCCTTGAGCGGTGTGCGAGCGAGTGAAAAAACGCGCAACGTATCGCTGGCGATAACGAGGAGCAGGCTCGCCAAGCCCTGATTCCACAGCGCGCCGTGAAGGTCGACGACGGCGGCGCGATCGTATTCATCGGCCGCGAGGATCGCGACGGTCGGGACGCCTTGGACGCAGAAGACCGCGGATAGGCCCATCTCTTCCAATGCCGCCCGGATGGCTGCGGCGTGCGGGACATCCCGGACGGCTGCGACGGACTCGTAGAGTTCGGGTGAGCGCCGGTGGGTTAGGCCAAGGCGGTCCTTCCAACCCTGGTCTAGGGGCCGAGGCGTCACCGTCGTCATGCGCGCTTACCGCTGCGTTCGAGCGCGCCGGTGAGCGACGTGGGTGGAAAATGCAGATAGCCCTGTGCTGTATCGGCCTCTGAGTCCGTCAGCGCGGATTGAAGGCGCGCAATGATGCGACCGCAGGGAACGGCGATCGTGGTCTGCTCGCTCAGCCGGCCCTGCGCCGCGGCTTCATCTGTCAGCTGAACCTCGTCAACTTTGAGGAGCACCACGCAGCTTTCCAACGAAACCCAGGATCGACCATGACAGTCGGCAAAAAGGCGATCGAGCTGAGCCGCTATCGTCCCGACTCGGATTCCAAAATCCCGCACTAACTCGGCGACGATTGCCAGGGCCACGACGTCGCCCGGCGTGAACGTCGGGCCGTGTCCTTTGTGCGCAGCCAAGGCCGAGATGAGCTTACGCCACGTCTTGAAGTCATCGACCGAAATCGAAATCAGTCCACGAACCTGGCTTTGAGTGTAACGCATATACTCTGATAGCCGGGAAACACGCACTTATCAATCGGGGGTGAACACCCTGTCTGTTTACTATATGTTCTCGGCCGTCCTCCTGCGAATGTCCCTGCCACCGGCACCTGTGAAGCCCGGTCGGACCGTCAACGCGGGTTTCGTTGCTCGCGAGTTGGTCCAACTCAGCGTACCCTTCATAGACTCAGCGGCGCTGTGGTGCGGCGCTGGTCGGTAGCCGGCGCCAAGAAGCGGCGCTAGAGTAGTGAGAACGGCGACTCATATTCGTTATTTTTATCCAGCGCGGGGCGCCAGTCTTCCGCCGAGCCGGGCGCCGCTCACACCAAATCGCTGTCCGCCGGACCGAAATATTCGAAATGCACGCGCTCGCGCGGCACCCCGCCCTCGTTCAGCGCGCGCACCATCGCCGCCAGGAAGGGGCGCGGGCCGCAGAGATAATATTCAGCCTCGCTCGTCTCGGTCTGGCTCAGCAGCCAGGCGGGGGTGATGCGCCCGTCATGGTCATAATCGCGCCCCGCCGCGTCCTCGAGCCGGGGGACTTCGTAAAAGACGCTCGCGCGCAAATTGTCGCGCCCCGCGCAGAGCTGGGCGACATGGTCGCGCATCGCATGCGTCTCGCCGTTGAGCGTGCCATGGACATAATGGACCGGCAGATCGGGATGGCGCTCGGCGATCGTCTCGAGCATCGCGACCATCGGCGTCAGCCCCACCCCGCCGCTCATCAGCACCACCGGGCGCTCGGGCGCGTCGGGCAGGAAGAAATCGCCGGCGGGCGGGGCGACGCGCAGCACCGTGCCGACGCGCGCTTCGTCATGCATCCACACCGAGGCGCGCCCCTCGGGCTCGCGCTTCACCGAGATGCGATAGGTCTCGCCATTGGCCGCGCCCGAGATCGAATAATTGCGCTTGGTCGGCGCGCCATCGCCCAGATCGAGATTGAACGTCAGATATTGGCCGGGCTTGTGCGCCATCACCGGCGCGCCATCGACCGGGCGCAGCACGAAGCTGCTGATCACCGCGCATTCGGGGATCACCGCCTCGATCACGAAATCGCGCCAGCCGCTCCAGCCGCCCGGCATTTCGGCGATCGCGCCGTACAGCGTCCGCTCGCGCCCAATCAAAATGTCGGCGAGCGCCCAATAGGCATTGCCCCAGGCCGCCATGATCTCGTCGGTCGCGGCGTCGCCCAGCACTTCCTTGATCGCGGTGAGCAAGGCGGCGGCGACATAGGGATAATGCTCGGGCAGAATCTGCAAGCCGACGTGTTTCTGCGCGATCCGCTCGACCATCGGCGAAAGCGCGCCGAGCGCGTCGATATGCTTGGCCTAAGCCAGGATCGCCGCCGCCAGCGCGCGCGGCTGCATGCCGTTTTCGTGATTGGCCTGGTTGAACAGGTCGCGCACCGTCGCGTCCTTGAACAAATGGCGATACATCGTCTCGGTGATCGCGACGCCATGCGCTTCGAGCGCGGGAACGGTGGCTTTGATGAGCGGAATCTGTTCGGGGGTGAGCATGGCTTGGTCCTGTGGTTACGCCCCAGCGCGGGCGGGAAGGCGGAAATAAAGCGCGAGCTTCAGGCTGATCGCGATCCGCGCGGCCTTGGCCTGGAGCGCCGCCGCGGCTTCGGGCGGCATGGTCTCGCGCGTGCTCTTGGCCCAAAGTTCGAGCCAGCGATTGAACATTTCGGGCGAGATTCGATTCGCATGGGCCGCATGCGCGGCGACCGGATTGCCCTTGTAGCGCCCGCTCGTCGTCATCACCGACGACCAGAAATCGGTGAGCCGCGCTTGATGCTGCGGCCAATCCTCGACCGCGTCGGCGAAAACCGGGCCGAGCAGCGCGTCGGCGCGGACGGCGGCGTAGAAATGATCGACCAACCGCGCGAGCGCGTCCGTGGGGAAAAGCGCGGCGGGCGCGGCGACATCCGGCATTGGCGGCGCGGCGGGCGTTCGGGACGGGGCGGGCATCGGCGACTCGCTAAATCATGTATCGCAAACGCATCTAATTCGCCGCTGGAAAGATGCAAGCGGAATACATATATTCATCGCCGACGATGCGCCTCACCCGCTACACCGATTATGCGCTGCGCGTGCTGCTCCATCTGGGGGCGGACGAGGCGCGGCTGTGCTCGATCGCCGAAATGGCGCGCGCGCACCGGATTTCGCAGAATCATTTGATGAAGGTCGTCAACGATCTCGGCCGCGCGGGGCTCGTCGCGAGCGTGCGCGGGCGGCGCGGCGGTATTCGGCTCGCGCGGCCGGCGCGCGAGATCAACGTCGGCGCGGTGGTGCGGCTCACCGAGCGCGATTTCGACATGGCCGATTGCGCGACCTGCGTGATCGCGCCCGTCTGCGGGCTGCGCGGCGCGCTCGCCCGCGCGGCGGCGGCGTTTCTCGCGACGCTCGACGGCTTCACCCTCGCGGATTTGTTGCAAGAGCGCGGCGCGATGGCGGCGCTGCTCGCGGCGCCCCACGACGGGGCCGCCGAGCCTGGCGAGCTTGCGGCCTAAAGCCGCGACGCCTGCCCGCGGCACTCATGGGCAGCCCGGCAACGCCATGCGCCGCCAGCGCCCCGGCGGCATGCCGGTGACGAGCGCGAAGCAGCGCGAGAAATGCGGCTGCGAGGCGAAGCCGCAAGCGCGCGCGATGCGGGCGAGGCTCTGCTCGGGATCGGCCATCAGCCGCTGCGCGCGCGCGATGCGACGCTCGACCACGTAGCGATGCGGGCTTTTGCCGTGCATCGCGCGGAATCCCCGGCTGAAATGCGCGACCGACAAGCCCGCTGCCGCCGCGATATCGACCAGGCCGATGTCGGCGCCGAGATTCATCTCGATATAGTCGCGCGCGCGGGCAAGGCGCGCGGTCGCGTCGCAATGGATCGCGGCGCGGCCCGCCGTCGCGCGGCGGCCATGCACGCGCAGCAGCCGCGCCGCGAGCGCGAGCGCGTGGCTTTGCAGCATCAGCGCGCACGCCGGCAGCGGCTCGCTGAGTTCGGCGAGGCAATTGCGCGCGATCTGGGCGATCACCGCATCGTCGACCCCCAGGCGCGGTCGCAGCCCGAGATCGCCGGTCGGCGCCTCTTCGGGCATCAGCGCGGCGATGCAATCGGGCGCGAGGTGGAGATGAACCACCTCGCCTTCCTCGCCCGCGATCTGCCAATACGAGCGCACCCCGGCGGGCAGGATCGCGACATGCCCCGGCGCCGCCGCGAGCGAGAGTTCGCGCCCGCCGATCCACGCGCGCGAGCGGACGAAGCGGCGCAAATTGACGAAGATCACATGATCGGCCACCGCCGGCACGTCTTGAACGCTCGCCTCGGGCAATGATGCTTGGTGGAGCGCGGCGAAGCCATCTTGTCGCAAGGCCCGCACGCGGGGCAATTTATCGGTGCGCAGCTGGTCGTAAGACCGTAGCCCGCTGCTGGGCTGGTGGATCAGCGTCGACAAACATTGGGGGGAGAGGCCGTGCGCCATCACCACCTCCTAATCAAAGTCAATTGTTACGCACCCGCGACCGAATGATCGACCCGGTGGCGGCGCGAGGCAAGCGCGCTTTTGTCTCGAACGCGCGTGGTTTGACGCTCACGATCGTAAAATTTCGTGGAAGGCCGTGTTGAATTGGCGATCGTGCGAACAAAAACCCCGCCACCTGGTCGAGGTGGCGGGGCAATGCTTCGCGGAGGAAAGTCGTGGTCAGGGTCTGATCGGGCCGATCAGGCGCCGGGACCCTTCAGCGGCTGATACCCATCGGTATAGAGCCAATCGGTCTTTTGCGCGGGCTCGTGGCAGCCTTTGCAATCGCTTTGATAATCGGTCGAGGCGGTCTTGGTCGGGCTGGCGGCGTCGAACCACGCCCAGCCCCAGCCGTCGCCCCATAATTTATTGGTGGCGGCGTGGCGGTTGCTGCTGTCCTTCACCATCACGAACCAGCCCTTCAGCTTTTGCGGGCGGCTGACGGTGCCGGTCGTCATCGGCGCGGTGCTGGCTTCGTAGACTTCCTTCACCAGCGTCGTGCCGTCGGCGAATTTGCCGGCTTTCCGAAACTGGGCGACCGCGCCGGGCGCGACATAGACGATGTGCATTTCCTTCGAGCCGACCCCGGGGTCATTGGCCGGCGCCCAAGTGCCCAGATATTGATAAGCGTCGCGATAGGCCTTGGGGACATGCAAATTGCCGCTCGCGTCCGCGCCGACATCGGCGAGCGTCGCCGCCGCCGTCGTCGCCGCGCCGCCGGCCGGGGCGGGGTTTTCCGCCCCGCCCAGGCTGCGCTCGACCTTGCCGCACCCGCCAAGGGCCAGGGCGAGGCCCAAGGCGAGCACCGGAAAAGGATGAGCCCGCATCAGCTGTCGAGCCGCGGATAGAATTGCGTCCACACCATGTCCTTCTTGGCGCCCGCGGTATGGCAGCCGGCGCAATCATTGTTGAGCTTGGCGGTCGCCGCCTTGGGCTCATGGTGGTTGAAGTTGTAATAGCCCCAGCCACCGGTCTTGGCATAGCGCTTGGTGTCCTTCACCGACACGTCGGCGCCGTTGAGCGCGGCGGGGAAATAGCCACGGCCCGAGGGCTGGGACGTGGACCCGTTCGCATCGGCGCCCGCCGTCTGCACGCGCTGCAGTTCCTTGAACATGATCGTGCCTTCGGGGAAGGTGCCGGTGCGCTTGTAAATGTCATACGAGCCCGGCTCGATGTAGACATTGTGGAATTCGGGGAAGCCGGCCTTGCCGTCGTTCAGCGCATCGGGGGTGAGCGGCGAGCCGACATAGACCCAGCGCTCGAAATTCTTGGGCAGGATCAGATCGCCGCTCGGCGTATATTCGGGAAGATAACGGCGCGGCCCGGCGGCGGCCGCCTTGCCGGCGGCTTCGCTACGCGAGGTGAAAGCAACACTACCAAGGCCGACCGACGTGACGGCGACGGCGGCTAACGCGCTGAGGGCAATGCGATTCATGGCCGTTCCTCTTCAATGATTGCGCTCCTTAGATGACCGATTCGCAGCAGCGAGGCTTGTGCGAACCACGCAATTGCCGCGCGCGAAAAACTTCCGGCGTTTTCGCGCAAGAATTGGCGCCGTTTCGCCGCACCGCGCGGGCGAAGCGCGTCCGCCGCTCGGGCTAAGCGCGCCAATTCCCCCGGAAAGCCGGGCCAGCGCCACGAAAGCACGACGCGTGCGGTCGCGACGTTTCCGCGACGCCCCCGTTCCGGATTCTACAAGACGCCGGGCAAGAATAAGCTAAAAAGGACAAGCCATCGCAAAAGTGGCGATCGGCGCTTTCCTTACCCCCCATCACATGCGGTGAGCACCGCCGCCGTTCGGCGTTGCCCGTCGCGCGACTGGAGAAGCCAAGATGATCATTTCGGACCGGGAGCCGATCGTCGCCGATCGGCGTGCCTTTTTGCGCGACGCGGGCCTTTCGGCGGCGACGATCAGCGCGCTCGCCTTTTTGAGCGGTCCGGCCAATGCCGCCGCCGTCAAGAAGGCGGCGGGCGGCTCGGGCGACGTCGGCGTCATCAACAGCGCGCTGGCGATCGAGCACGAAGGGATCGCCGCCTATCGCCTCGCCGGCGGCTCGGGGCTGTTGTCGCCGGGCACGCTCAAGGCGGCGCTGGTGTTCAAGGGCCATCACGAGGGGCATCGCGACCGGCTCGCCACGCTCGTCCGCAAGATGGGTGGCACCCCGGTCGAGCCGCGCGCCGACAATGACTATGTGAGCGAATTGAACCTCGGCGCGCTCAAGACCGAGGGCGATGTCGTCACCCTCGCGATCAAGCTCGAGATGGGCGCGGCCAACGCCTATATCGGCCAGATCCAGGCGCTGAAGGACCGCGAAACCACGCATATCTTCAGCCCGATCGGCGCCGACGAGGCGGTGCATTGGGCGACCTTGACCGCGGCGAGCGGCGGCAGCGTGCCGCAGCAACCCTTCATCTTCGCCTGAGCCATGCGGCTGATCCTCGCGCTCGTGATCGCCGGGGGGCTTTGCGCCCCGGCGTTCGCGCAAGACGGCAAGGCCGTTTACGAAGCCAAATGCGGCGGCTGCCATTCGCCCGGCACCAATCGCATCGGCCCCAAGCATCAGGGCGTGGTCGGCCGCGCGGTCGCGTCGGTGCCCGATTATGCTTATTCGCCCGCGCTCAAGAAATTGGGCGGGGTGTGGACCGAGGCGCGGCTCGACCAATGGCTGCAGAACCCGCAAAAGCTGGCGCCGGGCAGCAAAATGTATCTGATGGTCACCGATCCGGCGCAGCGCAAGCTCATCATCGGCTATCTCGCCATGCTGAAATGAGCGCGGGCGCCCGCCGGCTTTGCCTTCCTCGGCGCAGGTCCAAACCCTGCCTCCGCTGGTGAAAGAGGCGTGGTTCGGCGCCCCGCCAGCGCCCCCCTTCCCGCGCGCGCCGATGCGCGCGGTTGTTGTCCCCGCCGCGCCGCAGTCTTGCGCGCGGGCGCACTAATCCTCGCCGGCGCCCGCCCCCAAATCGCGCCTGCCAACACGGCAAGCACAAGGGCAAGCGCCGATCCCAAGGGCTGCACCACGCAGCACTAGACCGGCTTCTGCCGCCCATTTTTTGAGCCAGGAGCACAACCATGGATCCGCGTTTCGTTACTCAGAAGATTCACGCTTATCTCGATTACCCCGTCGCCTTTTCGCTGATGACCCTGCCCTTCCTGCTGGGCCTGGGCGCGACCAACCCGATCGCGCTGTGGCTGTCGGTCGCGACCGGCGTCGCCGCGCTCGCGCTGACGCTGCTCACCGATCATGAAACCGGGGTCGTCCGCATTCTCCCCTATAGCTTCCACCTCGCGGTCGACGGCCTGGTCGGCCTCGCCTTCGTCGCGGCGCCGATCCTGTTCGGCTTCAAGGGCCTCGACGCCTTCTATTATGCGGGCCTCGGCGCGACCGTGCTGGTCGTGGTCGGCCTGCACCGCCGCACCCCGGCGGTGACGCCGACGCTGCAGCGCGCCTGATCGCCGCGCGATCCGGTCGAAAAGGCCCGGGCGGAACGCTTCCGCCCGGGCTTTTTTCATGCGCGACACAAAGCCGCGCGCTCGGCGAAATAGCCGCGCATCGCCTCGATCAGCGCGCGCACGCTCGGCGCGCGGCCGCGATTGGCGGCGAAGACGAGCTGCACCGGCGTGCCCGGCGGCTCGTGCTCGGCGAGCAGATAGGCCAGCCGCCCGGCGGCGACCTCGGCATCGGCCTGATAGCAAAAGACGCGCGCGATCCCGGCGCCGGCGACGGCGGCGGTGACGAGCGCCTCGGCATTATTGACGAGCAGCCGCGGCGCGACGCGCACCGCGCCGGTCGCGAAGCGCCAGTCGTGCGTCTCCAGCCCGTCGAACCCGAGCAGATGATGCGAAGCGAGCGCCTCGATCGCGGTCGGCAAGCCGTGCGCGGCGAGATAGGCCGGGCTCGCGACCAGCACCGGGCGAACCTCGTAAATGCGCACCGCGCGCAAATTACTGTCGGGCAGGCTGCCGATCCGCACCGCGACATCGACTCCCTCCTCGACGATCCGCACCACCCGATCGGCCAGCAACAGCCGGATCGAGAGCCCGGGATGCGCGCGCGTCAGCGCGGCGGCGACGGGGGTCACGTGCAGCCGCCCGAAGGCGACGGGCGCCGAGACGACGAGCATCCCCGCCGGCGCGCCGTCCTCGCCGCGCACCGCGCGCGCGGCATCGTCGAGCTCGGCGAGCGCGCGCCGGGCGCGGTCGAGAAAATCGGCCCCCTCGCTCGTCAGGCTCACCGCGCGGGTCGTGCGGCGCAACAGGCTCGCGCCGAGTTCGGTTTCGAGCGCCATCACCGCGCGGCTCGCGGCGGCGGGCGAAATGCCGAGCGCGCGCGCGGCGCGGGCGAAGCTCAGCTGCTCGGCGACCGCGATGAAAGTGCGGACATGGTCGATCCGGTCCATCGGCGCGCATTGTGGCGGCGCGCGGCGCCTCGGCAAGGGCCAATCACGCCAAGAAACGCGCGACGCTCATCCCCGCCGCTCCCTTCGCCAATCGCTGGGCGAAGCGCCGGTCGCCGCGCGGAACATGCGCGCGAAGGCTTGGGGCGTTTCATAGCCGATGCGCAGCGCGATCTCGGTGATCGGCAGATCGGTTTCGAGCAGCAGCCGTTGCGCTTCCTCCAGTCGCAACCGGCGCTGATAAGCGGCCGGGGGCAAGCCGGTGCTCACCTTGAACATCCGCGCGAAGTGGAAGGGCGAGAGCCGCGCCTCGGTTGCGATGCGCTCGAGCGACACCTCCTCGGCAAGATGGCTGCGCAGGAAATCGATCGCGCGGCGTTCCTGCCAGCGCGCGAGCCCGCCCACGCGCGGGGGCGGGGCGGCGTCGATCAGCCGCGCCATTTCGGCGAGCATGGCGAGGCCCATGCCCTCCTGGAACAAGCGGCTGGCGGTGTCGGGCCGGTCGGCGGCGGCGAAGCTCAGGTCGAACAGCCGCCGCAACTCGGGCGCGACGACATGGCCGGTGTGAAAACGCTCGAAATCGAACGGATCGCCCCTCGGGCGCAGCTCGGCGAGCGTGTCCCGGCACCAGGCGGCGGGAAAGGCGATGGTGCGGATGACATGCGGATTATCGACATGGACGGCCGTCGCGACGCCGGGTGGCATCGCGAGCAGCGCGCCGAACGGAGCGACATCGCTGAACCGTCCGGCGCCGAGGTCGCTGGTCTGGCGCATCCCCGGCGACATCGCCTGGATGAGCACCAGATCGTCGACGGGCGGATCGGACATGTCGCCGGCGGGCTGCGCCGACTCGACGAAGCCGAGTGGCCCCTGGGCATGAAGCGCGCGCACATAGGAACTCAGCCGCCCGCCGCGCATCCAGTCGATATAGCTGGTCGCCGGGCTCATGCGCGCCCCGTGGATGGATCAACCCTCATCGCGCGATTCCTCTGCGGGCGGCGGCAATGGCGTCTTGTAATCGATTCCGCACGGTGCGGGAAGCGGGGTGGGATCGCAGTGGACGCGCAGATCGATCAGCTCGGCATCGGCGAGCCGCGCGACGACGGTGCAAGGGATCGTCTGGGTCAAGCCGGCACCGGCGCGAAAGCCCAGGTCGCATTCGGCGAACACCGCTTCCTCCAGCCGCCACGCCGCCCAAAAGCCGCTGCCCACCGCCTCCACCCGCGCGAGAAAGGCGGCGATACCGTCGATCGCCGCGTCGCGCTCCAGGATCGGCGGATCATTGGCGATGCGCACGCGCAAATCCGGCCCCGCCGCTTGCTCCCAATCCTGGCGCACCATCGGCACGCTCAACAATTGACGCAATAGCAACGGGGTCAGGGCATAGGGTTTCATCATCGGACGCGCGCCACTCCAAGCAATGCTCGAAGCTATCGCGCCGCCCGCGCGCGTTCAGTCCCCGGCTTGCCGGAAGGTGCGAGACTTGCGGTTTCGCGCGGCTCAGACCACCGGCTGCCAAGCAAGGCCCGACACGTCGTAGCGCCAGGTCTCGGGTACCCAGTGATAGCCGTCGCCGCGCCGCGCGACATAGCCGAAGGTCGGGAAGGGCAGATGCGTGGCGGCGGTGAGCAATTTGTCGGTCGCCGCCATGTCGAGCCCGCGCAGCCGCGATTGATGGCCGACCGCCGAATCGATGTCGAAGATCATGCTCGCCTGCGGGTGCTGGAACTGGATCGCGTGGTGGACCACCAGATCGCCCCAGATCAGCAATTTTTCGCCCGCGCTTTCGATCAGATAGCCGCTATGCCCCGGGGTATGGCCGGGGAAGGACATATGGGTGATGCCATCGCCCAGCGACGCCTCGGCGGCGAAGCTGCTCACCCGACCGGCATAAGCGGCGTCGATCCCGCGCACGAGGTCCCACCAGCTGCGCATGAAATCGGGCGCCTTGGCCTGTTCGGCCTCGCTGGTCCAGAAATCGAGCTCGGTTTGGTTGATGCGGATCTCGGCATTGGGCAAGGTCGGCTGGCCGTCCTTGAGCAGCGCGCCGACGTGATCGGGATGCGCGTGGGTCGGGATCACCACGTCGATATCGGCCGCCGTAATGCCGGCATGGGCGAGATTGTCCGGAAAATGATAAGAATTCGGGCCGAACAACCCCGCCGCGCCCGCGTCGATCATGATGATCTTGCTACCGGTGTTGACGATGAACGAGGTGATGCCGTTGCGAAAGCCGCCGGTCGGCAGGAAATGATCGGTGAGCGCGGCGTCGAAGCTTTCGGCGTCGATGCCTTGCCACACGCCGAACGAGAGATCGACGAAGCCGTCGGACAGAGCGGTGATCTCATAATCGCCGAGCTTGCGGCGATAGGCGCGGGTCGCTTGAACACGGCTGGGGGCGATGGCGGACATGGACGTCTCCTGGACGGACGAGGGGCGTGACCCGTTAGCGCGCGCGCGCGACCCGGCTCTAGCAAGAACACCGCGCGTTCGTGCCGCTCCCCGCCGGGCGCTCACAGCGGCGTGGCGCGCGCCCGGCGATCGGGTTTAGCGGCCGGCGCGGCGAGCGCGCGGCGCGCCGCCGCTAAGGCTTCGGCGCGTTCGCCGGGCGTGGCCGCCGCGCCGAGGCGGCGCTCGAGTTCGGCGCAGCGCGCCCCCAGCTCGGCGTCGCCGAACAGCGCGGCGGTGCCGGCGAGCTGGTGGAGCTCGCGCTCGATCACCGCCGCCTGCGCCATGGTCGGTGCCTCGGGGAGGGCGGCGAGCGTCTCGACGAGCGCCGCCTTGCGCTGGGCATAGCGCGCCTGGAGCATGGGCGAGGGCGCGAGCTGATCGGGCACCGCGCGCGGCGCGCTCGCATCGGACGCCGCGCGTGGCGCGCTGGGCGCGTGGCGCGCGATCATCGCGAACAGCGCGGCGAGTTCGATCGGCTTGGCGAGATGATCCTGCATGCCGGCGGCGCGCGTGGCGGCGATGTCTTCGAGGGCGGCATAAGCGGTGAGCGCGATCACCGGCGCCGTCACCCCGCGCGCGCGCAGCGCTCGCGTCGTCGCCAGCCCGTCGAGCCCCGGCAATTGCACGTCCATCAGGATCAGCTCATAGGGCGCGCCCGCCGCCTCGGCCGCGGCGACCCGATCGAGCGCCTCGCCGCCATCGCCCGCGAAATCGGGCTCGAGCCCGCCCGCGCGCGCCATCGCCTGCATCAGCTGGCGATTGATGTCGTGATCCTCGACGATCAACAGCCGCAACCCCGCGCGCGGGCGTGGCGGCGGCGCGGCGACGGCGGGCGCCACCCTCGCCGGCGGATCGGGCGCGACGACCAAAGGCAGCGCGACGGTGAAGCACGACCCCTGCCCAAGCACGCTCTCGACCGCGATCGCGCCGCCCATCAGCCGTACCAATTCAGCGGTGATCGCGAGCCCCAGCCCGGTGCCGCCATAGCGCCGCGCGATGCTCGCATCGGCCTGAACGAAGGGCTGGAACACCGCGTCGATCTGATCGCGGGCGATGCCGATGCCGGTGTCGCGCACGCTGATTTCGAGCCGCTCGCCCGCGCGCGCCACCCGGATCGCGACTTGGCCCGCGCCGGTGAATTTGATCGCGTTGCCGACCAGGTTGAGCAGCACCTGGCGCAGCCGCAGCGTGTCACCCATCACCCGCTGCGGCACGTCGGGCGCGACGTCCACGCTGAGCGCCAGCTTCTTCTCGCGCGCGAGCGGCGCCATCAGCGCGGCGACGTGATCGAGCTTGGCGCGCAGCTCGATCGGCTCGCTGATGAGGCGCAAATGCCCCGCCTCGACCTTGGAGAGATCGAGCACGTCGCTCAACAGCCGCATCATCGCGCGCCCCGAATCGGCGATCAGGCGCACATAATCGCGCTGCACCGGATCGAGCGCGGTGCGCTGCAGCAGATCGGTGAAGCCGATCACGCCGTTCATCGGCGTGCGGATTTCATGGCTCATCTGCGCGAGGAAGCTCGATTTCGCCTGGAGCGCGGCGCGCTGCTCGGTCACGTCGAACGACACGCCGATGAAGCCGGTGCAGACCCCCGCGCGATCATATTCGGGGCGCGCGATCGTATCGACCCAGACGACGCCGCCATCGGCGCGGCGCCAGCGAAAGCTGCGCCGCATCGGGCGCGGCGCGGCGAGCAACTGCCCCCATGCCTCGGCGATCGCGTCGCGGTCGTCGGGGTGGAGCCGGTCGATCCAATGCGTCGGCGGCGCGTCGGCGGCGACTCCGGCGAGCGCGCGCCAGGCGGGGTTGCTGAACAAGGGCCGCCCCTGCGCATCGGTGCGAAAAATGCCGACCGGCGCGGTTTCGGCGAGGCGGCGGAACCGCTCCTCGCTCGCCGCGAGCGCGTTCGCCTGTTGCACCTGCTCGCTAATGTCGCGGATCGAGCCGATCGTGCCCGCGAAGCCGCCACCGGGCGCCGCGAGCCGGCGGAAGCGCAGCTCGACATGGCGCCAGCCGCCATCGGCGTGGCGCATCCGCTGCACCCGGTTGCACGTTTGCAGCGCGCCCGAGACGAGCTGGGGGTGGAGCGCGCGCACCTCGGCGACCTCGTCTTCGGGGAGCAGCGCGTCGACCGGCCAGCCCAGGCTCGTCTCGGCCGGATAGCCGGTCAGCGTCGTCCAGGCGGGGTTGAGCGAGCTCCAGCAGCCGCGCGCGTCGGTGCGGAAGATCACGTCGCGGACATTGTCGAGAATTTCCTGCAT
Organism: Proteobacteria bacterium SG_bin5; assembly: GCA_002083475.1. Taxonomy (GTDB): domain Bacteria; phylum Pseudomonadota; class Alphaproteobacteria; order Sphingomonadales; family Sphingomonadaceae; genus Sphingomonas. The sequence goes on along the minus strand of LWDI01000080.1, from coordinate 18,708 downwards.
CGCCGCGCCCCCGGCGGCGAGCGCGGCGCGATCGCGCGCGCGCGCGGCGAGCAAGGCGGCGACCGGAATGCCCATCGCGAAATTGGCGATCAGGAACAGCTGGAAGGTGAGCACGCGCTCGCCGAGACCGCGCACCAGCGTGATCGGCCCCAGCCCCTCGAAAGTCGCCAAGGAGGCGATCAGCGTGACGATCGCCATCGCGACCGCCGTGCCCGAAAGCCCGGTGCGAAACGCGGCATAGAGCACGATCGGCCCGACCAGAAACAGCCAAGGCGCCGCGCTCTGGCCGAAGATCAGCCAAGTGCCGGCGGCGGCGAGCGCGATCATCGCCAGCCAATCGCGCGCCTCGGCGGAGGTCGGCCAGCGTCGCGCGTGCCATTGATCGATCGCGATCAGCGCGATCGGCAAGATGATCACCAGGCTCAGCCCATCGGCGAGCAACCAGGTGCGCCAGATGACGAGCCCCGGCGCGCGCTCGAACAGCCAAAAGGCGCTCTGCGTGACCGCGCCCGAAAGCGCGGCAGCGAGCAGCGCCATCGGCAACAGCCACGCCAGGCAGCGCGGCTCGGCCATATCGGGGCGCGGCCCGCAGCTGCGCCGCAGCAACGCGACGACCGCGCCGATCTCGACGCCATTGGCGAGCGCGAGCGCGGCGGCGATCCCCAGTGGGTCGCCCATCGCCAGATTGACGATCAGATCGGCGAGCGCGCAGCCGATCAGCGCGGGGACGGTCAGCCGCGCGCCGTCGCGCAGCAGCCAGGCGGCGATGAGGCCGTTGGGCAGCCAGAGCAAGGCGATCCGCCCGCTCTCGCGCGTCGTCTCGATGCCGACATAAGCGAGCCCCGCGAACAGCAGCACGGCGGCGAACAATCGCGCGCCGTCGCCGATCGACCGGCCTCGCTGCCCGAACGTCATCGCCTCCCCCAGCCTGCCGCGCGCGCGGCGCGAACTTTTGTAGGAGGGCGCGCGGGCTTCGCCAAGTCGGCGGTTCGGCCGGTGCGCGCCTTCGGCGGAACGCGCACCGGCCGATCGATCAGCCGCGCCGTGATGCCCGCGCCGCTGGAAAACGCGGGGCACGCGACCGGAAGCGAGCGGCGCCAAGGGGTGTCGGACGGCGCCGCGCGCTTCGCTCCCGTCAGCGACCGGAGTCGTACTATTACGTAAGCAACAGGGCTTAGGAAAAGGTTAACGGCGGCTTAGAGTTTATACCGCCTGGCGTTTATACCAGGGGCAGCCTCAGGCGGCCTCTGCCTGGACGAAGCCGCTCGCGATCGCCAGCCGCACCAATTCGGCGAGCGATTCGACCCCCAGCTTCATCATCAGCTTGGCGCGATATACCTCGACCGTGCGCACGCTCAGTTCGAGCAAAGCGGCGATCTCGCGGTTCACCTTGCCGTCGATCAAATGCCGCAGCACCTCGGCCTCGCGCTCGTTGAGCGAATCGAACCGGGCTTGCAGCGCGGCATGGGCGGCGCTGCTGCGCCGATAGGCATCGAGCGCGGCGAAGCCCCGGCCGAGCTTGTCGATCAGCACGCGCGGGGTGCAGGGCTTTTCGATGAAATCGAGCGCGCCGAGCCGCATCGCTTCGACCGCGGCGGGGATGTCGCCCGCGACCGACATCATGATCGCGGGCAGCCGCTCGCGCGCGTCGCCGAAGCGCGCGAGCACGTCGAGCCCGGAAAGATCGGGCATTTTCAGGTCGATCAGCACCACGCCCGGCGCGAGCCCCGGCAGCCGCGCGAGCAATTCCCCGCCCGAGGCGATCTGCTCGCAACGCACCTCGGGGAGCAGCGCGATCGCCTCCTCCAGCCAATCGCGCGACAATGCATCATCGTCGACGATATAGACGCGCCGTTCCACTGATCGAGCCCCCGAACCCTGCCGCCGCGGCGCTGCGCCGCCGGCTGTCGCAATATCTGGTAAAACTACGGGTTCGCGCTGCCAAGCAGGAACGGACAAGCCTGGCCCATCCTGACACCTTTCGTGCCAAGCTTAGAAAATTCCGTGCCGAATCGTCCAAAATCGCGCGATCGCGTGCGCCCCCGCGCGTCGCCGGAGCGCGACTCGGGGCTCACTCGACCGGGGTCGGGGCGCCGTGCGCGAGCGATGCGAGGATCGTGGCGAAGCTGGTGGTGGCGCGAAAACCGAGCACGCGCTCGGCGCGACGCGCGTCATAGACCCGGTCGAGCGTCGCCGGCAGCCGCCAGCCGCGCGCGGCGTAAAGTGCTGGCGCCTCGGGGAAATAGCGCGCGATCACGGTCGCCGCGTTGACTTTCAGCGGCACCGCGTCACTGGGCGCGAAGGGGGTGGGCGCGGCGATCAGGAACAGATCGAACCCCAATTGATCCGCGCGGTCGAGCGCGAGGCGGTGCGCTTGGGCGGCGTCGGCCACGCTCAGCCGCCGGTTGAGATATTCGTTCGCGCGAGCATTGTCGCTCGCGCCTTCCCAATCCTGGTCGCGTTCGGGAAAGAAGCGCGCGGTGCGCAGCACCACACAGGCCAGTCCATGGCGCTGGTGATAGAGCCGGCACAGCTGTTCGGCGGCGAGCTTGGTGATGCCATAGATGTTGCGCGGCGCGAGCGGTGCATGATCCTCGTCGAGCCAGGCCGCCGCGCGGCCCTGGCCCGCGGCGATTTCGGCCGAGATCATCAGCGACGTGGTCGAGGTGAAGACGAAGCGCCCGACCCGGTGGCGGCACGCGGCTTCGAGCAGGTTGAGCGTGCCGGTCACGTTCACGTCGACAAAGGCTTGCGCGCTGTGGCGGGCGATGTCGGGCTGGTGGAGCGCGCCGGCATGGACCACGCCGTCGAAGCGATGCGCGGCGAACAGCGCCTCCACCCGTTCGCGATCGGCGACCGAGCCGATCGCCTGGGTCGCTGGGCCGGGCAGCGGATCGAGCCCCACCACCCCATGCCCCGCCGCCGCCAGCGTCCGCGCGACATGGCGGCCGAGCCAGCCCGACGATCCGGTGAGCAGAATCCGCATCGCGCGCCGCCATAGCCGCCCCGCGCCGCGCCGCCCAGCCCGAAGCGCGCCGCGTGCGCCACCGCGCGCGCGCCTGGATCGCAAGATCGGGACCGCCGCGCCGGATCGGGACCGCGAAGGCGCGTGCCCCCGGCTAATGTGACCGGCATGGGGACCCGTAAAAGTAACGTGCTTACCGAAACTTCGCTGCGGCTGCTGATGGCGACGCCGATGCCGCGCCCCTTGTGGGAGGCGATCACCGGCGATGATTTCCATCTGCGGCTGGGCAATGCCCCCGCGATCACCCGCCGCGCCGACGCGCTCGACGCGCTCGAGGCGTTTCTGGCGCGGTTGACGGGCGTGGGGCGCGATTATTGGGCGGCGTGGCGGTTCGACGAGGCGATCTTCGTCGAAAGCGAGCTCGCCTATCGCGCCGGACCCAGGCGCGAGGCGTCGATCCCCTGCACCATGGTCGCGCGCGTGGCGGACGCCGAGCTGCTCGACCTGCGGCTCCACCTCGATCCGAGCCCGATCCCATGATGGTCCCGATCTTGCGCGGCGATTGGGTCCTTGCGATGCCGGCGCCCGAGCGGCGCGCGAGCGCTTGGGAAAGGCGCGCGGATTGGCTAAAAGGAGCGCCAACGGATATGCGCGGTGGCGCGAGGAACGGTGAATGAACGCGGTCCAATCCACAGTCCAATCCTATGCCGAATGGATGAGCGGCGGGCGGCTGAGCCCCTATGTCCGCGCGCTGCACGTCGCCGGCGACGTGATGCTGATGGAAGCCGCGCAGCCCGCAGGCGACATGTCCGATCCGCCGACATGCGATTTGACGCTTTTCACCGCGCTCGCGCCGGTGCGCGTCGGGCGCGCCGATTTCGGCGCTGGCCGTTGGTCGAAGCGGTTCGATCCCGACATGTTCAGCGGCGTCGCGCCACAAGTGGCGACCGATATCATGGTCGACGAGCCGCATGCGATCCGGGTGATCGCGTTCAACGGTGATCGCTTCCGCGCGTCGCTCGCCGAGCTGCGGCCGAACCGCGATCCGTTCGATTTCGGCGCGCTCCATGGCGAGGGGTTGCGCGCGCCGCAGCTCAGCCGGCTGATCGAGGCGATGTGGCAAGAGGCGCTGCACGGCGACGCGGCGAGCCGGCTCTATCTGGAAGGCGCGGCGCTCGCTTTCCTCGCCCAGCTCGCGCGCCTGGCCGATGCCGCCGCCGAGGAAGGCCCGCGCGGGCTGCTCGGCTGGCAGCAGCGGCGCTGCACCGAATATCTGCGCGATCATCTGGCGGAGAATGTGACGATCGAGGAATTGGCGCGGCTGGTGCGGCTGTCGCCCTTCCATTTCGCGCGGCTGTTCAAAGCCTCGACCGGGCTGCCCCCGGCCGCCTATCAGCGCCGGCTGCGCTGCCAGCGCGCGCAGGAGATGCTGCGCTCGAGCGATTTCGAGATCGGCCAGATCGCCTTTTCGGTCGGCTATGAAACCCCGCAGGCCTTCGCGCGCATGTTCCGCGCCGAAACCGGCACCAGCCCCACCGAATGGCGCCGCCGCGCGCGGGCGTGAGCGGGGCGCGCGCGGCGCCCTATCCCAGCGCCGCCGCCACCTGGAACCGCGCGCTGGTCTTCGCCCGGACTTCCTCGAGCGTCACGCCCGGCGCGAGTTCGATCAGTTCGAACGGGCTTTGATGGTCCACCCGGTGGAACACCGCGAGATCGGTGATGATCATGTCGACGACGTTCTTGCCGGTGAGCGGCAGGTTGCACGCGGGCATGAACTTGGGATCGCCATTTTTGGAAACATGCTCCATCACGACGATGATCCGCTTGACGCCCGCGACCAGATCCATCGCCCCGCCCATCCCCTTGATCAGCTTGCCGGGGATCATCCAATTGGCGATGTCGCCGCCTTCGGAGACTTCCATCGCGCCGAGCACGGTCAGGTCGATATGGCCGCCGCGAATCATCGCGAAACTGTCCGCGCTGCTGAAATAGACGGATTGCGGCAGCTCGCTGATCGTCTGCTTGCCGGCGTTGATCAGATCGGGATCGACTTCATCGGGGTAAGGGAACGGACCGATGCCGAGCATCCCGTTTTCGCTTTGCAGCGTCACGTCCATCCCTTGCGGAATATGGTTGGCGACGAGCGTCGGGATGCCGATGCCGAGGTTCACATAGAAACCGTCCTGCAATTCCTGCGCGGCACGCGCGGCCATTTGGTCGCGGGTCCAGCCTTTGGTGTGGGTGTCGGTGGTCATGCGGCGATCCTCTTAGGCGAAAGCTGCGGCCAGGCGCGCCAGGTGCTCAGCGCGTGAACCACGCCATAGCCCAGCACGATGAGCGACGACCAGATGTCGAATGGGGTTCGCATCCGCGGCGCGACGAGAACCGTTAAGCGCCGGCCCGATCGCGGCTCGCTCACCACAAGGCCGCCACGCCGAGTTCGGCGATCTTGGCGTCGCAGCTGATCAGCTGGAGCCCCTCCAGTTCGGCTTGCGCGGCGAGCAGCCGGTCCCAGGGATCGGCATGGTCGCCGGGGTAAGCGCCGGCGCGCTGGGCGTGATCGACGGTGATCGCGAGCGGAGTGAAGGCTTCGGTCGCCACCGTCTCGGCGAAGCGCACGGCGAGCGAGGTTCGATAAGGAAGCCGACCTTTTCGATATTTGATCGAGATTTCCATCGCCGACACCGCGCTGACCATGATGTCATCGCCGTCCATGATCGCGGCGCGCGCGGCGGCGCTCAGCAATTCGGGCTCGTTGAACCACCACAACAGGGCATGGGTGTCGAGCAAATATCTCACGAACGCGGGCTGGGCGCGTCGAGCAGCGGATCGGGGCCGAGCCCCATTTCCTCGTCGGTCAGCGGGTCCCAAAAGCCCGCATCGGTGATGCTCGCGCTGCCCGGCGGCCGTTCATGTGCGAGCCGCCCCGGCACGCGGCGCGGCTTTTCGGGCGGCGCGATCCGCACCAGCTTGGCGACTTCGGTCGAGCCGCGCGCGATCACGATCTCCTCGCCCGCTTCGACACGCGCCAGCAGCTTCGACAAATGCGTTTTCGCTTCGTGGACCGTGACCGTCGCCATGCCGGCCAACTTAGCTAACCATCTTAGCTAATTCAAGCCGCCGCCCGTTCGCGCGTGGTGACGAACTCGATCTTCTTGTCATAGGGCGCGCCCAGGATGAGGCGGTTGATATAGATGCCGGGCAGATGGATTTGATCGGGATCGAGGCTGCCGACCGGCACGATCTCCTCGACCTCGGCGACGCAGAGCTTGCCCGCCGTCGCCATCGGCTGGTTGAAATTGCGCGCGGTCTTGCGGAAGATCAGATTGCCCGCTTCGTCCGCCTTCCAGCCCTTGACGATCGACAGATCGGCGACGATGCCGCGCTCGAGAATATACTCCTCGCCGTCGAAGATCTTCACTTCCTTGCCCTCGGCGACTTGGGTGCCGACGCCGGTCTTGGTGTAGAAGCCCGGGATGCCCGCCCCGCCCGCGCGGCACCGCTCGGCGAGCGTCCCTTGCGGGCAGAATTCGACTTCGAGCTCGCCCGAGAGATATTGCCGCTCGAACTCCTTGTTCTCGCCGACATAGGAGGAGATCATCTTCTTCACCTGCCGCGTGCGGAGCAGCTTGCCGAGCCCCTCATTGTCGATCCCGGCATTGTTCGAGACGAAAGTCAGGTCCTTCACGCCCGAATCGCGGATCGCATCGATCAGCCGTTCGGGGATTCCGCACAGGCCGAACCCGCCCGCGCAGATCAACATGCCGTCCTTCAGCACACCCTCGAGCGCGGCGGCGGCATTGGGGAAGAGCTTGTTCATGAGGGACTCTCCTTGGTTGCAACGGGCGATAGTCCGGCGCGGGTATTAGGGTCAACGCGCTGCTTCACCCATGCGCCAGCCGCAGCCCCGCGCGCGGCCAGTCCATCGCCGCCAGCCGACCGGAGCCAGAGAGGGTGATGTACGCCGTGCGCCTATCCTCCCCGCCCCAGCAGATATTGGTGGTGAAAATATCCGGCGTCGGCACGAACTCGACCAATTCCCCCATCGGCGAGATCACCGAAATCCCGCTTTCGCCGATCGTCGCGACGCAGATATTGCCGTTTTCCTCGACGCCGAGCGAATCGAAGAATTTATAGCCCGCCGGCCGGTAGAGCGGGATGCCCGGCCCGCCCGGCCCCGCGTCGAGCGCGACCTCGCCCGGCGCGGTCACGCGGAAGGCCATCAGCCGGCACGTATAGGTCTCCGCTGCGTAGAGCATCGTGCCGTCGGGCGAGAGGCCGATGCCGTTGGGGTTCTCGCTCGGGAAAATCACTTCCTTCAGCAAGCTGCCATCGGCGCGCGCGTAGAAAATGCCGGTCACGTCGCGCTCGCGTTCACGTGTTTTGCCATGGTCGGTGAACCAGAAGCCGCCATGCGCGTCGAACACCAAATCGTTCGGCCCGCGCAGCGAAGCGCCGAAATCACCGTCGCGGTAGAGGATTTCGACCTTGCCCGTCTCGGGATCGATTCGCTCGATTCGCCCGCCCGAATAATCATCGGCCTGGCCGTGCGGCATCAGAAAGCCGTTCATCTCGCGCCAGTTGAAGCCGCCATTGTTGCAGCAATAAAGCTTGCCGTCCGGCCCCAGCGCCAAGCCATTGGGGCCGCCGCCGGGCTCGGCGATCACCGATTTGCCGCCATCGGGCGCGATGCGCGTCACCCGTCCGGCGGCGATTTCGACCAGCGCGACGCTGCCATCGGCGAGCGCCACCGGCCCTTCGGGAAAGCGCAGCCCTTCGGCGGCGATCGTCAATTCGGCCATGCTTCCCCTCCCGCGCGATTTGGCGCCAGGCTAGCGCTTGGCTATGGCGGCGCCAAGGAGAGCGTGATGCGGAGCGGCGGACGGATTTTGGTCGACAATCTGGTGGCGCAGGGGTGCGACCGGATTTTCCAGGTGCCGGGCGAAAGCTTCCTCGCCGTGCTCGACGCGCTGCACGATACGCCCGCGATCGACCTGGTCACCTGCCGTCAGGAAGGCGGGGCGGCGTTCATGGCGTGCGCCGATGGCGCGCTCACCGGGCGGCCGGGAGTGTGTTTCGTCACGCGCGGCCCCGGCGCGACCAATGCGGGCATCGGCGTGCATGTCGCGATGCAGGATTCGGTGCCGATGATCCTGTTCGTCGGCGACGTCGATCGCGCGATGCGCGACCGCGAGGGGTTTCAGGAAGTCGATCTGGTGGCGATGTTCACCCCGCTCGCCAAGCTAGCGCTCCGGGTCGACGATGCGCGGCGGCTGCCCGAATATGTCGCGCGCGCGTGGAGCACCGCGATCGGCGGGCGGCCAGGGCCGGTGGTGATCGCGCTGCCCGAGGATATGCTCCGCGATGAGGTGGCGGCGGTCGATCGGCCGCGCGTCGCGCGCGCGCCGATCAAAGACGATGCCGCCGCGACGCTCCATGCCCGCCGGCTGATCCAGGAAGCGGCGGCGCCGATCGCGATCATCGGCGGGGCGGGCTGGGACGCCGAGGCGGCGGGCCATGTCCGCGCCTTCGCCGAGGAATTCGGCCTGCCGCTCGCCGCCGCCTTTCGCCGGCAGGATGCGGTGCCGAACGACTGCCCGGTCTATGCCGGCAATTTGGGCTATGGCCCCAATCCCAAGCTCGTCCAGCGCATCCGCGCCGCCGATGTGATCCTGGTGCTCGGCGCGCGGCTCGGCGAGGCGACCACCGACGGCTATGCGCTGATCACGCCCGATCATCCGGGGCAGGTGCTGATCCATGTCCATCCCGATCCGGGCGAGCTCGACCGGGTCTATCGCACCGATCTCGCGATCTGCGCCGATCCCGGCGCTTTCGCCGAGGCGATGACGGTGCCGACGAGCGAAGTCGCGACGAGCATGCTCGGCCACCGCGCGCATGCCGATTATCTGGAATGGTCGACGCCCCAACCGCGCGAGGGCGTTTCGCTCGATCTCGGCCTCTGCGTCGCGGCGATGCGCGAGCGGCTAAGCCCCGAGGCGACGATCATCTGCAACGGCGCGGGCAATTTCTCCGGCTGGTGGCACCGTTATTGGCGCTATGGCGGCCCCGGCACCCAGCTCGCCCCCACGGCGGGCGCGATGGGCTATGGCGTGCCGGCGGCGGTCGCGGGCGCCTTGCGCTGCCCGGACAAGACCGTGGTCGCGGTGGCGGGCGACGGCGATTTCCTGATGAACGGGCAGGAACTCGCGACCGCCCTCCAGCACGGCGCCGATATGCTCGTGATCGTGGTCGACAATGGCGGCTATGGCACGATCCGCATGCACCAGGAGCGCGACTATCCGCGCCGGCTGAGCGGCACCGCGCTCGCCAACCCCGATTTCGCGGCGCTCGCGCGCGCTTATGGCGCCTGGGCCGAGACGGTCGAGACGACCGAGGGCTTCGCCCCCGCGCTCGACCGCGCGCTGGCGGCGACGGGCGTGCGGCTGCTCCATCTGAAGACCGAGATGGAGGCGATCACCAATTCGACCACGATCAGCGCGCTCCGGGCGAAAGCAGGGGGTTGAGTAAGACCTCATACCGTCACCCCGGCCTCGAGCCGGGGTCCCGCTGCCTTGCGCCAGCCGAAGAAAAGCGGGACCCCGGCTCGAGGCCGGGGTGACGAGTCATACTGCTGGGCATGATGTTGCGCGGCCGGCATCGCAGACCGGCGACGGCGGCCCCTTGAGCCCCCCGCGCCCGCGCCCCATAGCGGGCGCCATGCGCTTGCTCGATCGCCACCCCCGCCTCGCCGCGCTCGTCCTCGGCGCGCTCGCCGCCTGCGGCTATGCCCCGCTCGATCTGTGGCCGCTGACGCTCTTGTGCTTCGCCGCCTGGCTCGCGCTCGTCCACCGCGCGCCCGGCGTTCGCGCGGCGCTTTCGCGCGGCTGGCTGTTCGGCTGGGCGCATCTGTCGGTCGCGAATAATTGGATCGCGCGCGCGTTCACCTTGCAAGACGCGATGCCGCATTGGCTCGGCTATCCCGCGGTCGGCCTATTGTGCCTGTATCTGGCGATATACCCGATGATGGCCGCCGGGCTCGCCTGGCGCTGGGGCAAGCGCCACGCCGCCGGCGAACGGCCGGGGCCGGGCTTCGTCCTGATGGCGGGCGCGGCCTGGGTGCTCACCGAGGCTCTGCGCGGCTGGGCGCTCACCGGCTATCCCTGGCCACCGCTCGCGAGCCTGTGGGTGCCAATCCGCGGCGTGGCGCAGCTCGCCGCCTGGGTCGGCACCTATGCGCTTTCGGGGCTGACGGTGGTGCTCGCGGGGGCGTTGCTGCTCCTCGCCGAGCGGCGCTGGCGCGCGGCGGCGGTCGGCCTGCCGCTCGTGCTGCTGCTCGCGCTCGTCCCGCCGCGCGTTCCCCAAGCGCCGATGCCCGACGCGGCGCCGCGCGTGCGCGCGGTCCAGCCCGATCTGCCCGAGGAGGAGCGCCCCGGCCCCGATTATGCCGAGCATAATCTGCAAGCGCTCGAGCGGTTGAGCGGCCGCCCCGGCGCCGCCCCGCGCCTGATCGTCTGGCCCGAGGGGGCGCTGCGCTATTTGATCGAGGACGGCTATCCGGCGGACTATTATTGGCGCCAGGAGAGCCCCGCGCGCGTCCGCGCCCGGCTCGCGCGACTGCTGGGGCCGCGCGATCTGCTGCTCACCGGCGGCACCGGCGTGCAGTTCACACGCCAAGGCGAGATCGAGACGGTCACCAATTCGATCTTCGCGGTCGACGCGCGAGGCGCTTTGCGCGGGCGGTACGACAAGGCGCACCTCGTCCCCTGGGGCGAATATCTGCCCTGGCGGCCCTTGCTCTCGAAGCTCGGCTTCGCGCGGCTGGTGCCCGGCGGCTATGATTTCGCGCCCGGACCGGGGCCGCGCAGCATGGCGCTCCCCGGCTTTGGTCCGGTCGGGATGCTGATTTGCTATGAAGTGATTTTCTCGGGCCATATCGTCGATCCCGCGCGGCGGCCGCGGCTGATCTTCAACCCCTCGAACGATAGTTGGTATGGCCGATGGGGCCCGGCGCAGCATCTCGCGATGGCGCGGCTGCGCGCGATCGAGGAAGGGCTGCCGATCGTCCGCGCGACCCCCACCGGCATCTCCGCGATCATCGCCGCCGACGGGCGCTTGCTCGGCACGGTGCCGCCCGAGCGCGCCGGGGCGATCGAGGCGGTGATCCCGCCCGCCGCCGCGCCCACGCTCTTCGCGCGGCTGGGCAATTGGCTCGCGCTGATCGTCGGCGGGCTGCTGGGCGCGAGCGCTGTTGCCTTCCGCCGATGGGGCCGCTAGGGGCACATATAAGGAAAGCTTTATATGTCATCGCCGCGACAGCGGCGATGCGCCCAACGGCACATCAAAGAGGGAAATCCATGCGCTCGTCGTTTCTGTTCACCTCCGAATCGGTTTCCGAAGGCCATCCCGACAAGGTCGCCGACCAGATTTCGGACGCGGTCGTCGATCTGTTCCTCGCCAAGGACCCGCAGGCGCGCATCGCCTGCGAAACGCTCACCACCACCCAGCGCGTGGTGCTCGCGGGCGAAATTCGCGGGCAAGGCATTTATGACGACGCGACCGGCTGGGCGCCGGGCGTGCCCGAGGAGATCGAGCAGGTCGTGCGCGAGACGGTGAAGCGCATCGGCTATGAACAATCGGGCTTCCACTGGCAGCAGTTCGACTTCGCCAACCATCTCCACGGCCAATCGGCGCATATCGCCCAGGGCGTGGACGAGGCCGGCAACAAGGACGAGGGCGCGGGCGACCAGGGCATCATGTTCGGTTACGCGACCGACGAGACGCCCGATCTGCTGCCCGCCACGCTCTATTACGCGCACCGCATCCTCGAGCGGATGGCCGCCGACCGGCATAACAAGGTCGTCGATTTCCTCGAGCCCGACGCCAAGAGCCAGGTGACGCTGGCTTATGAAAACGAAGTGCCGGTGCGCGCGACCGCGCTCGTCGTTTCGACCCAGCACGCGCCGGGCTATTTCTATCACGGCGGCGAGGGCGATCCGGCCAAATATCAACAGCTGCACGATTATGTGATGGGCGTGTTCCGCGACGTGCTGCCCGAGGGCTTCATCACGCCGGAGACCAAGATTTACGTGAACCCCACCGGACGTTTCGAAATCGGCGGGCCGGACGGCGACGCGGGGCTGACGGGCCGCAAGATCATCGTCGACACCTATGGCGGCGCCTCGCCCCATGGCGGCGGCGCGTTCAGCGGCAAGGACCCGACCAAGGTCGATCGCTCGGCCGCCTATGTCGCGCGCTATTTGGCGAAGAACGTCGTCGCCGCGGGCCTCGCGCGCCGGGTGACGATCCAGCTCTCTTACGCGATCGGCATCGCCGAGCCGCTCTCGGTCTATGTCGACACCCATGGCACCGGCACGGTCGACGAAGCCGTGCTCGAGCGCGTGCTGCCGCAGCTCGTGCGGCTGACCCCCAAGGGCATTCGCGAGCATCTGAAGCTCAACAAGCCGATCTACCAAAAGACGGCGGCTTACGGCCATTTCGGTCGCCAGGCGGAAGGCGATTATTTCACCTGGGAAAAGACCGATCTGGTCGACGCGCTGAAAGCCGCGGTCGCCTGACTTGCTTTGATTTGTAGCTCGACTAGCCTCCCCGGGAAGCGATTCCCGGGGAGTTTTTTTATGTGGCGCGCGCCGCCGCGTCGCGAGATGGTTTGGCGCACGATGCGTTCGTTTTGGGTGCAATGGCGCGGGTCCCAACTTGATCTTGGTAAGCCGCGCCGCTTAACCTCCGCTCACGGGGGACATCATGCGCCGCTTCTTCATCGTCTTGCTCTTACTGCTGGCGCCCTTGGCGGCGACCGGGGCGCGCCCGAACACCGGCGCGCCCCCCGCCGCGCGCGAAGCCGCGCTGGCCGAGCATGAAAGCGAGTTACGCGCGCAACGCGACGAACTCGCCAAGCGCGAGGCCGATCTCGCGCTGAAGCGCGAAATATTGGAAACGCGCGCGGCGATCGAGGACGCGGGCAATTCACGGCTGCAAGTATATGGCATGTGGCTGAGCGCGCTGATCGGATTCCTCGGGACCGCGATCACGGCGGCGAGCATCTTCTTCGCCTTCCGCGTGGAGCGGCACACGATCGCCGCCGCTGGCCAAGCTGCCAAGGATGAGGTCGCGCTCGCCAAGGAACAGATCGAGGCGATGCTAAAAAACGCGACGACTATGGCTGACAGCATTCGAAGGCTTGAAGCGGAATCGAAGAAAATCATCGCAGGCCTGGGTCCGGGACAAAAACCGGCGACACCCGCCGAGCGCCAGATCGTCGAAGACGCTGCCACTCTTGCCCGCAAAAAGCCGCCAGCAGAACGCTCGCTCGATGATTTGCGGGCGCTATTGGTCGACAGTTTCGACAAGGCCGATTGGCAGAGCATGCGCGATCACGCTCGCGCCCTGCTCTATCTACACGGGGACGATGCAAAAGCGGCAGCAATGGGCCTGTTCAATTTAGCCTATGCCTATGGGGAGCTGAAACGCCCTGCGGATGAGATCGCCGCTTACGACGAATTGCTCACCCGCTTCAGCACCAGCGACGATCCCGCTTTGCGCGAACAGGTTGCAATCGCGCTGGTCAACAAGGGTATAACGCTTGGGCAACTCGAACGACACGACGACGCAATCGCCGCCTATGACGAACTGATCACCCGCTTCGGCACCAGCGACGAACCCGCTTTGCGCGAAAGGGTCGCTAACGCGCTGTTGAACAAGGGTGTGGCACTCGGACAGCTCAAACGTCCCGACGACGAAATCGCCGCCTATGACGAATTGATAACCCTCTTCGGCACCAGCGACGAACCCGCTTTGCGCGAACGGGTCGCTAAGGCGCTGGTCAACAAGGGTATAACGCTTGGGCAACTCGAACGACACGACGACGCAATCGCCGCCTATGACGAAGTGATCACCCGCTTCGGCACCAGCGACGCGCCGGCTTTGCGCGAACCGGTCGCGACGGCGCTGGTCAACAAGGGTGTTACACTCGGGCAGCTCAAACGTCCCGACGACGAAATCGCTGCCTATGACGAACTGATAACCCGCTTCGGCACCAGCGACGAACCCGCTTTGCGCGAAAGGGTCGCTAACGCGCTGTTGAACAAGGGTGTGGCACTCGGACAGCTCAAACGTCCCGACGACGAAATCGCCGCCTATGACGAATTGATAACCCTCTTCGGCACCAGCGACGAACCCGCTTTGCGCGAACGGGTCGCTAAGGCGCTGGTCAACAAGGGCGTGGCGCTTGGGCAGCTCGAACGACCCGATGACGCAATCGCCGCCTATGACGAAGTGATCACCCGCTTCGGCACCAGCGACGCGCCGGCTTTGCGCGAACCGGTCGCGATGGCGCTGGTCAACAAGGGTGTTACACTCGGGCAGCTCAAACGTCCCGACGACGAAATCGCCGCCTATAACCAATTGATCACCCGCTTCGGCACCAGCGACGCGCCTGCGTTGCGCGAACGGGTCGCTAAGGCGCTGGTCAACAAGGGTGTGGCGCTTGGAAAGCTCGCACGTCCCGACGACGAAACCGCTGCCTATGACGAAGTGATTACCCGCTTCGGCACCAGCGACGCGCCGGCTTTGCGCGAACAGGTCGCAAATGCGTTCTTCAATAAGGCGTGCATCTTAGCGCGGCGAGGCGATGTCGCGTCTACGATCGCCAGTTTGCGGAATTGGGCCGCGCATAAGGGGGCGTTCGATTGTGACGCGGTTCGAAACGACCATGACTTCGACTCCATCCGCGCCGACCCCGCCTTCATCGCCTTGATGGCTGAAATGGGTTGCGACCCGCCCGCCTGATGCGCGCCCCACCCCGTTGGCTTAGCGCGCCCGGCGCACTATCGGCTGCCGACGATGAACGATCCCACCACCATCCGCCGGCTCTATGGCCGGCGCCAGGGGCATAAGCTGCGCGTCGGCCAGGCGGCGCTCGTCGAGGAATGGCTGCCGCGCCTCGCCGTGCCCGAGGCCGGCGCGCTTTCCAGCAAAAGCTTGTTCGGCGCCCCCCGCCCGCTCGAATTCGAGATCGGCTTCGGCGGCGGCGAGCATCTCGCCGCGCAAGCCGCCGCGCGGCCCGATCATGGCTTCATCGGCTGCGAGCCGTTCTTGAACGGCGTGGTGAGCGCGCTCAACCATATTCGCGAAGGCGCGCTCGCCAATATCCGCCTTCATATGGGCGACGCGCTGGAAGTGCTCGAGCGGCTGCCCGATGCGTCGCTGGCGCGCGTCTATCTGCTCCACCCCGATCCCTGGCCCAAGGCGCGCCATGCGAAGCGACGGATGATGAACCACGGGCCGCTCGATCTGATCGCGGCCAAGCTCCAGCCCGGCGGCGAGTTCCGCCTCGGCACCGACGACCCGACCTATTGCCGCTGGTCGATGATGGTGATGCGCCAGCGCCGCGACTTTCGCTGGCGGGCGGCAAGCGCCGCCGATTTCCTCACCCGCCCGGCGGATTGGCCGCAAACGCGCTACGAAGCCAAGGCGCGCCGCCAGGGGCATGAGCTGTGGTACTTCCGCTACCGGCGGGTGTGAGCCGCTCCATCGCGCAGGCTCGGCGACCCGCGCTCAAGGGCCATGGATCGCGCTCGACCCCGCCGATCCTCGCCCGGTGCAACGCGCGCGCGTTCGCGACGACGCGCCGCGTTCATCGCTCGGCGGGTACGACGACAGCGTTCCCGACTTTCGCCAATGATCCGGAATAGCGCCGCGTTCATCGCTCGGCGGGTACGACGACAGCCCATCACTTCAGCGCGATGCTCAATCCCGCCGCGACGAAGCGCACCTCGGCCGCGGCGGCGGCGACGGCTTGGTTCAGCCTGCCGGCTTCGTCGCGAAAGGCGCGGCCGAGCGGCGTTTCGGGCACGATGCCGAGCCCGACTTCGTTCGACACCAGGATCAACCGGCCGGGGGGATGGCGCACGAGCGCCACGAGCGCCGCGCGCGCCGCGTCGATATCATGGTCGCCGAGCATGAGGTTGGAGAGCCAGAGCGTCAGACAATCGACCAGCACCGTCCCCGGCGCCGCCGCGCGGATCGCGGGGGCGAGCGCCAGCGGCGCCTCGACCGTGCGCCAGCGCGGGCCGCGATCGGCCTGGTGCCGGGCGATCCGCTCGGTCATCTCGTCGTCGAACGCCTGGGCGGTGGCGATGAAGGTCAGCGGGTCGGCGCCCCGTTCGGCCTCGGCTTGCGCCAGCCGGCTCTTGCCCGAACGCGCGCCGCCCAAGAAGAGGATCGATCGGTTCATCGGCTTGCCATAGAAGGGTCGCGCGCTTAAGGCGATGGGGCGACAGGTTCCCAGCGATGGGATCAAAAGGGAACCCGGAAAGCCTGGCACCGCCAGGCAGGCCGGGGCTGCCCCCGCAACTGTGACCAGCGAGAATCGCCCCTCGCGCGCCACTGGGCTCTTTCCCGAGCCTGGGAAGGCCGGGCGATCCGACGACCTGGGAGCCAGGAGACCTGCCCGTCGCGGTCGGTCCTTCGCGCGGACGGGGTGTGCCGGGCGATCGAGGTTTTCCTCGCGTGACGACATCGTCGGGGCGCCCTGCGCGCCCGTTGTTGCAACGCGGGGAGAGATGATGAACCGCCTTACATTCCTAAGCCTGATGCCGCTCGTCGCGGCCGGCGCGCCCGCTTGGGCGCAGACCGCCGCGCCCGCCCAATCGACCGCCGGCCTCGAACGAGCGAGCAGCGGCGATAGCAACGGCGAGACCATCGTCGTCACCGCCAACCGCACCGCCCAGCCGCTCGACCGCGTCGGCCAGGCGGTGACGGTGCTCGACGCGACCGAGATCGCGCGCCGCCAAGCGATCGTCGTCACCGATTTGCTGCGCCAGACGCCGGGCGTCACCGTCACGCGCAACGGCGGGGTCGGCACCAACACCAGCGTCAACATCCGCGGCGCCGAGACCGACCAGACCGTCGCGCTGATCGACGGGATCAAGCTCAACGATCCATCCTCGCCCGGCGGCGGGTTCAATTTCGGACCACTGCTGGTCGGCAATATCGATCGGATCGAGGTGCTGCGCGGGGCGCAATCGGTGCTTTGGGGCAGCCAGGCGATCGGCGGCGTGGTCAATCTCATCACCCGCCAGCCGACGGCGCGGCTAACCGCCAATGCCCGCGCGGAAGGGGGCGCGTTCGGCACCGGCCAAGCGTTCGGCAACGTCTCGGGCAAGGCCGGGCCGCTCGCGCTGAGCCTGGGCGGCGGCTGGTTGCGGACCGACGGCATCTCGGCGGCGGCGAGCGGCACCGAGCCCGACGGCTATCGCACCTATGCCTTGAACGGCAGCGCGACGCTGACGCTGACGCGCGACGTGTCGGTCGATCTGCGCGGCTTCTATGCCGATTCGCGGACCGATATCGACGGCTTCACCGCGCGCGGGCTGAGCGACACGCCCGAATATGGGCTGAACCGCCAGGCGCTCGGCTATGCCGGGCTCAATGTCGCGTTGTTCGACGGCAAATGGCGCAACCGGCTCGGCTATGCGCTCACCGACACGCGGCGGCGCAACGAAGACCCCAGCTGCCCGCGCCCGAGACGTTTCGCGGCGTCGGCCGCAACGCGCGGATCGAATATCAGGGCGTGCTCGATTTGGGCGTGGTCGGCGCGACCTTCGGCGCCGAGCGCGAGGTGACGCGGTTCAGTTCGTCGAGCTTCGGCGGCGCGGCGACGCGCGGGCGGACGCGGATCAACAGCTATTATGGGCAATTGCTCGTCACCCCCATCAAGGGGCTGACTCTGACCGGCGGGGCGCGGCATGATGATCACAATCTGTTCGGCGGGGTGACGACCACCTCGGCGAGCGGGGTATGGTCGCCCAATCGCGGCGCGACGACCTTCCGCGCGAGCTATTCGGAGGGCTTCAAGGCGCCGACCTTGTTCCAATTGCAGAGCGAGTTCGGCAACGCCGGCCTGCGCCCCGAAACCTCGCGCGGGTGGGACGCGGGGGTGACGCAGCGGCTGCTCGGCGGCGGGATCGTCGCCGAGGCGACGTGGTTCCGCCGCGAGTCGCGCGATCTGATCGTCTTCGTCTCCTGCCCGCGGCCGCTGACCGGCATTTGCGTCGGTCGGCCGAGCGGCACCTATGACAATGTCGCGCGCGCGAGCGCCGAGGGACTCGAGGCGGGGCTGACGCTGCGGCCGACGAGCGACCTGCGGCTCACCGCCAATTACACTTATTTGCGCGCGATCAACGAGACGCCGGGCGCGAGCTTGGGCGCGCGCCTCGCGCGGCGGCCGTCGCAAAGCCTGACGCTGCTCGCCGATTATCGCTGGCGCTTCGGGCTGGAGACCGGGGCGACGCTGACGAACGTCGGGCCGAGCTTCGACAATGCCACCAACAGCCGCCGCTTGGCGGGCTATAGCTTGCTCGATCTGCGCGCGAGCTATCCGCTCACCAAGCAAGTCGCGCTTTATGCGCGGGTCGAGAATGTCGCCGACGCGCGCTACCAGACGATCTTCCAATATGGCCAACCGGGGCGCGCGGCCTATGGCGGCGTGCGGTTGGCGCTGTGACGGATCGGCCGAGGTGATCGATCTGGCGCCCTTCACCGAACATGGCGGGCGGCTGGGTGCCGCGCGCGCCGCGTTCGGCGACGGGGATTGGATCGATCTGTCGACCGGGATCGCGCCCTGGCCCTATCCCGCGCCGCCCGCCGCGATCGATCGCCTGCCCGAGCCGGGGGCGCTTGCCGCGCTCGAGGCGGCGGCGCGCGCGGCGTTTGGCGCGCCGCCC
>LWDI01000079.1:8470-22662 GCA_002083475.1 Proteobacteria bacterium SG_bin5 | reverse complement strand
AATTGTCGCTCGAGCGGCTCCACGCGCTCGACATCGCGCCGGTGCGCGGCCATGAGACGCTGAGCGACTTCACCGAGCGCCGCCTGACCCCGGCGGTGCGCACTTGCGACAGTTTCTCGCGCCGGATCGAGGATCTGCAACAGCGCGCCGCCTGGACGAGCTCGCTGCTGCGCACGCGGATCGACATCGCGCTCGCCAAGCAGAATCGCGACCTGCTCGGCTCGATGGACCGGCGCACCCGGCTGCAACTGCGGCTGCAGCAAACGGTCGAGGGGCTCTCGATCGTTGCGATCAGCTATTATGCGGTCGCGCTGCTCGCTTATCCGATCAAGGCGGTGCCGGGGATCAACCATGAGCTGGCGATCGCGCTCTCGGTGCCCGTGGTCGTCTTGGGGGTCGCCGCTTTCGTCACCCGGATGCGGCGCCGGTTGAGCGAGTGAGCGGCGCCGCACACGCTTCGTAAAGCCCCGTCTCGCGCTCGAAATATCGTCCGAAATTTGATAGCATGGCCGCTGGTGATCGGCTCGGCGCGGCACCCGTTCTGGAACGGGGGCAGTAAAAGCTATCAATTATCAAGGACGAAGCGGAATTCATGCGGTAATCGATGCGCGATGCCCAACTTGCCCCGGAGCGGGGAATGACCCCCTTGCAAGAGCAAAATCGCGTCCGTGCTTCGGTTCGGGCGCCGGGCGAGGGCGCGTCGCTGGTTTTCATGCGCGACGGCGGCACCGCGGGGGCACGGCTGCGCGCGCATGATTGGGCGGCGACCCCGCTCGGCCCCCCGCAGGACTGGCCGCAAAGCCTGCGGACTGCGGTGCGGCTGATGCTGAGCACCAATCACCCGATGTTCATTTTCTGGGGCGCGGCGGCGATTTGCCTTTTCAACGATGCCTATGGCGCCTCGCTCGGCCCCGAGAAAAATCCGGCGATCCTGGGGATGCCCGCCGCCGAGGCCTGGTCCGAGATCTGGCCGATCATCGGCCCGCAGATCGAGCTGGTGATGGCCGGGCGCGGTGCGACCTGGCACCGCGATCATCTGGTGCCGATCTTGCGCCACGGCCGGCTCGACGACGCTTATTGGACCTATAGCTACAGCCCGATCGACGACGATCAGGCGCCGAGCGGCGTCGGCGGGGTGATGGTGATCTGCACCGAGACGACCGAGCGCGTGCTCGCCGAGCGCCGCCACCAATTTCTCGTCGGCCTCTCCGATCGGCTGCGCGCGCTCACCGAACCCCCGCAGGTGCTCGCCGCCGCCGCCGAAGCGCTCGGGGAGCATCTCGGCGCGAGCAGCGTCGGCTATGCCGAGGTCGATGCGAGCGGCGCCACCGCGACGGTCGAGCGCGATTGGGTCGGGCTGGGCGGGGCGGCGGTGATCGGCGTTCACCGGCTCGACGATTATGGGCCGCGGATGATGGCCGAGCTGCGCCGTGGCACGCCGATCGCGGTCGAGGATATTGCGCGCGACCCGCGCCTGCCGGGGGAGGTGCTGCCGGCCTATGCCGCGCTCGGCGTGAGCGCGATGATCCTCGCGCCGCTGTTGCAGGAAGAAGGACTGCGCGGTATCTTGTTCGTGCACCAAGCCAACCCGCGCGGCTGGCGGCCCGAAGAGGTGCAGCTGGTGGTCGAAGTCGCCGCACGCACCGCCGCCGCGCTGGCGAGTGCCCGCGCGCATCGCGCGTTGGTCGAAAGCGAGCGCCTGTTGCGCGCGATCGGCGACAGTTCGGCGCAGCTGATTTTCGCCAAGGATCGCACGAGCCGCATGCTCTATGCCAATGCGGCGACGCTCACCGTGATCGGCAAGCCGCTCGACGCGGTGCTCGGTCGGAACGAACTCGAATGGCATGGCGGCGACGAAGCGCGCGCGATCATGGAGAATGATCAGGAAGTGTTGGCCTCGGGCGCGACGCTGCGCGTCGAGGAGCGCTTTACCAGTCCCGATGGGCAAGAGCGGGTCTATGAGGGCATCAAGGCGCCGATGCGCGACGAGGCGGGCGCGATCGTCGGCGTGGTCGGCGTGGCGAGCGACGTCACCGAGCGCAACCGCCAGCAACGCCATTTGCGATTGATGGTCGACGAGCTCAACCACCGCGTGAAGAACACGCTCGCGATCGTCCAGAGCATCGCCCACCAGACCTTCCGCCATCTCGATCTGCCCGCCGAGGCGCGCCGCGCCTTCGAGGAACGGCTGGCGGCGCTCGCCAACGCGCATTCGCTGCTGACGCGCGAAAGCTGGGAATCGGCCGAACTCGCCGACGTCGCGACCGAGGCGTGCGCGGCGCATATCGGCGCCGAGGGGCGGGTGATCATCGACGGGCCGAGCCTGCGCATCAGCCCCAAGGCGGCGGTGACGATCGCGATGGCGCTCCACGAACTCTGCACCAACGCCGCCAAATATGGGGCGCTATCGAACGAGAGCGGGCGCGTGCGGCTGAGCTGGACGCTCGCCGGGCGCAGCGGCCCGCGCTTGCAGCTGCGCTGGGAGGAGCGCGGCGGCCCGACGGTCGCGCGGCCGAGCCGGCGCGGCTTCGGCTCGCGGATGATCGAGCAGGCGCTCGCCGCCGAACTCCAGGGCGAAGTGCGCATGGCCTTCCTGCCGAGCGGGCTGGTGTGCGAGATCGACGCCCCCATTCCCGAGAAACCGGTGCGCTAACGTCTCGCGTTCGTTGCGCGGACGCCCTTGGCGCTTGGAGCGCAGCGCAGCTTTTGGCAAGCAAAGCATTTCTAGCCGTGCCATCCGGGCCGGCACCCGCTTAGCAGCCTGGTTCATGCACGATCTCGCCGTTTTCTACGAACATCCCGCCTGGTTCGCCCCGCTCTTCGCCGCGCTCGACGCGCGCGGGGTCGATTACGTCCGCATCGCGATCGAGGGGCATCGCTTCGATCCGGCGGGGTCCCCGCCGCCGGGGCGCGTGGTGCTCAGCCGGCTCGCGATGTCGAGTTTTCTGCGCTCGCCCGATCATGCGATTTACTATAGCCAAGCGCTGTTCGCCCATTGGCGCGCGCAAGGGGCGCGGGTGATCAACGGCGTCGACGCGCTCGCGATCGATGCCAACAAAGCGCGGCAGCTCGCGTTGATGGCGGGGCTGGGGCTCGCGGTGCCGGCGACGCGCGTCGTCCACCGCCCGATCGATACGGTGCCGGCCGCCGCCGAGCTGCGTTTTCCCATCGTCGTCAAGGCCAATGTCGGCGGCTCGGGCGCGGGGATCATGCGCTATGAGACGCCGGAGGAATTGGCGGCGGCGGTCGCCGAGAATTTCCTGCCCAAGAGCATCGACGGCGTGCTGCTGGTGCAGGAATTCGTCCCCGCCGAACATGGCCGGATCACGCGGATCGAAACGCTCGCGGGCAAATATCTCTATGCGATCGACGTCTCGGGCGGCGGCGGGTTCGATCTGTGCCCCGCCGACGCTTGCCTCGCCGACGGCAAGCCGATCGAAATGGTGAAAGCCAATCCGCCCCATGCGCTGATCGACGCCGCCGAGCGCATCGCGCGCGCCGCCGGGCTCGATGTCGGCGGGGTGGAAGTGATGATCGACGCGCGCGACGGCTCGGCGCGCTTTTACGACATCAACGCCCTCTCCAATTTCGTCGCGCGCCCGCTCGAGGTGCTCGGCTGGGATCCGCACGAACAATTGGTCGACTATCTCGTCGACGAAATCGCGAAGGTGAAGTGATGCGCTTTGGGTATTGGATGCCGGTTTTCGGCGGTTGGCTGCGCAACGTGCCCGATGAGGGGATGGAGGCGAGCTGGGCCTATGCCAAGCGGCTCGCGCAGCGCTCCGAAAAGATCGGCTATTCGCTGTCGCTGATCGCCGAGCTCAACATGAACGACATCAAGGGGCCGGGCGCGCCGACGCTCGATGCTTGGTCGACCGCGGCGGCGCTCGCGGCGGTGACGGAGGAATTGGAGCTGATGGTCGCCGTCCGCCCCAATTTCCACCACCCCGCGCTGTTCGCCAAAGCGGCGGCGAATATCGACCAGATCGCCGGCGGCCGGCTCGCGCTCAACGTCGTGTCGAGCTGGTGGGCGGACGAGGCCAAGCGGTACGGCCTGCAATTCGATCAGCATGACGATCGTTACGCGCGTACCAGCGAATGGCTGAAGATGGTCGAGGGGCTGTGGACCGAGGAAGAATTCGACTTTCAGGGCCGCTATTATGCCGCCGAGCGCGCGATTTGCAGCCCCAAGCCGGTCAAGCCCCCGGTGATCTATGCCGGCGGCGAGAGCGAGGCGGCGAAGACGATGATCGCCAACCAATGCGACGCCTATGTGATGCACGGCGACCCCGCCGAGGCGATCGCCCCCAAGATCGCCAATATGGCCGAGCGGCGCGAGGCCGCCGGCAAGCCGCCGATGATCTATGGCATGGCGGCCTATGCGATCGTCCGCGACAGCGAGGCCGAGGCGAAGCGCGAATTGGCGCGCATCACCGAGGTGAAGGAACTGCCGGCGGGTTACGACAATTTCGACCAATGGCTCTCGGGGACGCAACTCGAGCGCGAGATGAAGATCCAGGAATATGCGGTCTCGAACCGCGGCCTGCGCCCGAACTTGGTCGGCACCCCCGAGCAATTGCGCGAGCGGATCGAGGAATATGAAGCCGCCGGGCTCGACCTGCTGCTGCTCCAGATGAGCCCGCAAGAGGAAGAGATGGAGCGCTTCGCCGCGCAGGTGATCGGGGCGACGGTGGCGGCTTAGGGGGTCATCTAAACCACCCGTCGCCCCGGACGTGATCCGGGGCCTCGTGCCAATGGAGCGCTTCACTTGCCAAAGGCCCCGGCTTTCGCCGGGGCGACGCTCTCTCAGCTGGAAAGCGTTTCGTCAGCGGCGCTTGCGATCGCGCCCTCGCGTGACCACCATCTCAGGCGTCACCCCCGGCTTCGCCCGGGGTCTACGGTCACGCCAGGCCTTGCGCGTGAATAGCCAGGCACAGCGGTGGATGCCGGAACAAGTCCGGCATGACGATCACGGGCAAAGGTCGAGCCAATCCGCGATGATCGCCCTCACGGCACCCCCGCGCGCAATTCCTCGAGCCACACTCGCGCGCTCGCGTCACTCGGGGCGCGCCAGTCACCGCGGGGGGACAAAGCCCCGGCGCTCGACACTTTCGGCCCATTGGGCAGCGCCGAACGCTTGAACTGGCTGATCTCGAAAAAGCGGAACAGAAAGCGTTCGAGATGGCCCTTGATCTCGGCGAGATCGTACGCGCGCCGTGCTTCCGCCGGATAGCCGCGCGGCCAGCGCCCGGCGTCCGCGTCGCGCCAGGCGTGCCACGCCAGAAAGGCGATCTTCGACGGCGCCAGGCCATGGCGCACCACATGGTGCAGGAAGAAATCGTTGAGCGCATAAGGCCCGATCCGCGCCTCGGTCGATTGCAGCGCGCCGCCCGCGCTCGCCGGCACCAGTTCGGGGCTGATCTCGGTCGCGAGAATCGCCTCGAGCACATGATCGGTCTCGGCGTCGAACTGGTCGGTCGCGATCGTCCAGCGGATCAGATGCTGGATGAGCGTCTTGGGCACGCCCGCGTTGACGCCATAATGGCTCATCTGGTCGCCCACGCCATAGGTGCACCAGCCGAGCGCCAATTCGGACAAATCGCCGGTGCCGACCACCAAGCCCTCATGATGATTGGCGAGGCGGAAGAGATAATCGGTGCGCAAGCCGGCCTGCACATTTTCGAACGTCACGTCATACACCGGCTCGCCCTGGGCGGCGGGGTGGCGCAGATCGTGGAGCATTTGCTGCGCGGCGGGGCGGATGTCGATCTCGTCGCCCGCGACCTTCAGCGCGCGCATCAGCGCCCAGGCATTGGCCTTGGTCCCCTCGCTCGTCGCGAAGCCGGGGAGGGTGTAAGCGAGGATATGGTCGCGCGGGCGATCGAGCCGGTCCATCGCCTTGGCGCAGACGATCAGCGCGTGCGTCGAATCGAGCCCGCCCGAAACGCCGATGACCAGCCGCTGCGCGCGCGCCGCCTCGATTCTTTTGACGAGCCCTTCGACCTGGATGTTGAACGCCTCATAGCAATCGGCGTCGAGCTTTTCGGGGGTGTTGGGCACGAAGGGAAAGCGGCGTTGCAGCCGGCGGAGCCCCTGGTCGGCGAAATCGGGCTTGGCCTCGAACTCGACGCGGCGGAAGCGATATTCCGGATCGCCCGCGAGCCGCGCCGCGTCGTTGAACGTGCCGTTGCGCAGCCGCTCTTGCCGCAGCCGCCCGCAATCGACGTCCGCCACGACATAATCGAGCTCGCAGCGGAAGCGCGCGCTTTCGGCGAGCAGTTCGCCCGCTTCATAGATGAAGCTCTGCCCGTCCCAGGCGAGATCGGTGGTGCTTTCCCCCGGGCCGCTGGCAGCGAAGGCATAAGCGCAGATCGCGCGCGCGCTTTGCGCGGCGGCGAGCAGCGCCCGCTCGCGCGCCTTGCCGATCACGATGTTCGAGGCGGAGAGGTTGCAGCATACCAGCGCCCCGGCGAGCGCGCCCTGGGTCGAAGGGGGGGTTGCCGCCCAATAATCCTCGCAAATCTCGGCGTGGAAGATGAAATGCGGCAGGTCGCTCGCCGCGAAGATCAGGTCGGGGCCGAAGGGCACTTCCTGCCCCGCAAGGGTGATGTTCAGCCCATCCAGCTCGGCGCCGCTCGCGAAATAGCGTTTCTCATAATATTCGCGGTAATTGGGTAGGAAGATCTTGGGCACGACGCCCAGGATGCGGCCGCGCGCGATGGCGACCGCGCAATTATAGAGCCGCCCCTGGCGCTCGATCGCCGCGCCGACCAGCATCGCCGGGCGGCATTTGGCGGTGGCGGCGGCGAGCCGGGCGAGCGCGGCCTCGCTCGCGCGCAGCACCGCTTGCTGCAAATGCAGATCGTCGATCGCATAGCTGGTGATGCTGAGCT
Organism: Proteobacteria bacterium SG_bin5; assembly: GCA_002083475.1. Classification (GTDB taxonomy): domain Bacteria; phylum Pseudomonadota; class Alphaproteobacteria; order Sphingomonadales; family Sphingomonadaceae; genus Sphingomonas. The sequence goes on along the minus strand of LWDI01000079.1, from coordinate 15,769 downwards.
CGGGGAACACGATCAGATCGACGCCCTCGCCATGCGCGGCTTGGACGATCGCGATATGCGCGCTCGCATTGGCATCGGGATCGGCGACGCTCGCGCGCGGGGTGGCGGCGGCGACGCGGAGCAGCTCGTGGCGGTGGATCGAGAAGAACGGGTGCGGGCGCGGCTTGAGCATGGCGCCGGGTTTAGGGGGAAATGGCGCGCCGGGCTAGCTTGGGCGTTGCGCGATGCCCCTCCACCCTTTTGCTTCGCAAAACGGTCCCCCTCCCCAAGCAGAGCTTGGGGAGGACCAGAGGCGGTTCCCTAAAATCCTCCCCAAGCTCGCTTGGGGAGGGGGACCATTCGCGCGAGCGAATGGTGGAGGGGCCGACCCCGCCCGCTATTTCAGCGTCGCGCTCTCCAGCTTGAGCTCGCTCGCCGGGATCACCTCGAGCCCAGGATAATCCTTGCGCAGCGCCTCGACGAACTGTTTCGCGTCGCCAACCACGACGATGCTCGCCTGCGCGGGGTCGAGCAGCTGCGCCGCCGCTTTCTCGACCGCCGCCGGATCGACCGCGCCGATCGCCGGCGTATAGCGCTTCAACTCGTCGAGCGGCACCGCGTCGATCACATAGCTGCTCACCAGCCCCGCGATCCCCTCGACCGTTTCGGCGCTGCGCCCGAAGCCGCCGATCAGCACTTCCTTGCGCGTCTGCAACTCGGCCACCGGCACGGGTTCCGCGCCGAGCCGCGCCATCTCCGCGCGGATCAGCCCCACCACTTCGGCCGCCGAGGGGTTCTTGGTCTGGGTGCGCGCCGAAACCGGGCCGGCGAGCCGCCGTGCGGCCAGACTCGAGCCCGCGCCATAGGAAAGCCCGCGCTTGATGCGGATTTCCTGGTTGAGCCGCGATGAAAAACCGACCCCGAGCACGGCATTGGCGAGCGCGGCAGCATAATAGCGATCGTCGGCGCGGGCGATGCCACGCCGCGCGACCACCACCCCGGCCTGGCCCGCGCCGGGCAAATCGACCACGATCACGCGCGGCGCCGGGAACGCACCTTCGGCGACCTTGGCCGCGGGCGCGGGGCCGCTCGCGCGCCAGCCGCCGAACTGCGCCTCGGCGAGGGCGCGGGCGGCGGCCGGGCTGATGTCGCCGGCGATGATCAGCGTCGCTTGGTCGGGGCGCCAGCGCGCGCCATAAGCGGCTTGCACTTGTGCGCGGTCGATCGCCTTGAGCGAGGCGGGGGTGCCGCTCGCGACCCCGCCATAAGCGCCGAGCCCGAACACCGCGCGATTGGCGACATAGCTCGCCAGCTGCGCCGGATCCTTGAGCGACACCTCGATCGCGTCGATCGCCTGGGCGCGCGCGCGCTCGAGTTCCTCGGGGGCGAATGCCGGCCGTTGCGCGACATCGGCGAGGATCGGCAGCGCCTTGGCCAATTGGTCCGCCTTGACGCTGAGCGACACGCTCGCGCCGTCCCAATCGGCGTCGCTGTCGATCGCGCCGCCGAGCGATTCGATCTCGCGTGCGATTTGCGTCGCCGAGCGGGTGGCGGTGCCCTTGGTGAGCAGGGTCGCGGTGAGATCGGCGAGACCATCGCGCCCCGCCGGATCGCTCGCCGCGCCGCCGGGCACGGTGAGCACCACCGAGGTGAGCGGCAATTCGTGCTTTTCGACCACGATCAGGCGCAACCCATTGGCGAGCCTGGTTTCGACCGGCGCGGGCACCGTCGCCGCGACCGCCGCGCCGGGGGCGGGTGGCTGGACGCGCTCGGCCTCGGGCGCGGGGGTGACGATCGCGATATCGGCGGGCGCCGCCAGCGGCGCGACCTGCACCGTCGCCGGCACGCTGATCACATCGCCCTTGGGGCTTTGCGGCGTCTTGGGGAGGTAGCGCAAGGTCGCCGCCTGATTGTCACCCAGATAAGCGCGCGCGACGCGCTGGACGTCGGCGGCGGTGACGGCGGCGATCGCGGCGAGTTCGCGATCGGCGGCGCGGGGGTCGCCGTCGATGATCACCCCTTCGGCGATCGCGCGCGCCTTGCCATCGGCGGTCTCGCGCGCCTTGATCGCGGCGGTCAGCAGCTGGTTCTTGGCGGCGGCGAGTTCGGCGGCCGTCACCGGCGCGGTGCGCACCCGCGCGATTTCGCGCTTCAGGCTCGCCTCGGCCGCGCCCGCGCTTTTGCCGCCGGCGACGATCGCATAAGCGGCGAGCGTTCCCGTCGCCTGGCGGCTGCTGAGGAAGGTCCCCGCCTGCGCCGCGACTTGCTCGCGATAGACCAGGGCCTCGTAGAGCCGCGAGCTGTTGCCCGCCGAGAGCACCGCGTCGAGCACCGCGAGCGCCGCGCTGTCCTTTTCGCGATCGGGCGGAATTTGATAGCTGATCACCACCGCCGGCAGCGGCACATTCTCTTCGTAAACCGTGCGCGTCACCGGCTGGGTGCGCGGCGGCTCCTGCACCGTCACGCGCGGGATCGGGGTGGCGGGGCGCTCGATCGGCGCGAAATATTTGTCGACCCAGGCGTTCAGCTGGGCGGGATCGAAATTCCCCGCGACGACCAGCACGGCGTTATCGGGCCGATAATAAGTCGCGTGGAAAGCGCGAACGTCCTCGATCGACGCGGCTTCCAAATCCTCGAGGCTGCCGATGCCGGGGCGCGCATAGGGATGGCGGCTGTAACTGATCTCGGAGAGATAAAGGCCGAAGAGCTTGCCATAGGGCTGGGCGAGGATGCGCTGGCGCAGCTCCTCCTTCACCACATCGCGTTCGGAGGCGAAGCTCTTGGGCTCGACCACCAGGCTCGCCATGCGATCGGCCTCGGCGAACAGCAGGCGTTCGAGGTGGTTGGCGGGGATCGTCTCGAAATAATTGGTATAATCATCATCGGTCGAGGCGTTGTTATAGCCGCCGACGTCCTCGGTCAGGCGGTCGAATTGTTCGGGCACCAAATTGCGCGTCGCCTTGAACATCAAATGTTCGAACATATGCGCGAAGCCCGAGCGACCCTTGGGATCGTCCTTGCTGCCGACGTCATACCAGACATGCACCGAAACGGTCGCGACCGAAGGATCGCGCACCGCATAGACGCGCAAGCCATTGGCGAGCGTGCGTTCGGTGAAAGCGAGCGGCTTTACCGGGAGCGCCGCCGGCTTGGCGACGGCGGGACGCGGGGCGGGTTGGCGCGGCGCGGCGGCGGCGGGGAGCGCGAGGGGGAGCGCGGCGCCGAGCAGCAGGGCGGCACGAAGGATCATGAAAATCTCCGGCGATAGGACGCGGGAGAGACTGGCGGCGTGTATTGCGGCTGTCAATCAGCACGGGCCGGGTGGGGCAGGTCCGATATCCTCCCGGCGCGGGGCGAATCGGTCACTCGCCCTTTTTCTTGCCGCGCCCCGAATTGGCATAGAGCAGCGCCGCGGCGATCGCCGCCGAGCCGACCCCGACCCCGATCGCGAGCGACAAATTGCTCCACCCCTTGGGCGCTTCCTCGGGCATCGCGTCGGCGGCGCCTTCGGCCGCGCGCTTGGCGTGATGGGCGGCGGCCTCGATCTCGTTCATGGGCTGGGGGGCGTCGGTCATGGTTGATCCTCTCGATAATAATCGCGGCGAAACGCGCGCGCGAAATCGCTCAAGCCCCCTTTGGCGATGGCATCGCGCAAGTCCGCCATCAACGCTTGATAAAAGAACAAGTTGTGCTCTGTCATCAACATTGCGCCCAATATCTCGCCGGCGCGGACCAAATGATGGAGATAGGCGCGGCTCCAGCCGGCGCACACCGGGCAGGCGCAGGCGGGGTCGAGCGGGCCTTGATCCTCGGCGAAGCGCGCGTTGCGGATGTTGATCGGCCCGACGCGCGTGAAGGCCTGGCCGGTGCGCCCCGAGCGCGTGGGCAGCACGCAATCGAACATGTCGATCCCGCGCTCGACCGCGCCGACGATATCGTCGGGCTTGCCGACCCCCATCAGATAGCGCGGCTTGTCGGCGGGCAATTGCTCGGGGGCGAAATCGAGACAGCCGAACATCGCCGACTGGCCTTCGCCCACCGCGAGCCCGCCCACCGCATAGCCATCGAAGCCGATCTCGATCAGCGCCTCGGCCGACTCGCGGCGCATGGTCTCGTCGAGCGCGCCCTGCTGAATGCCGAAGATCGCCGCGCCCGCCGCATGCGCCTCGCCCGCGTCGAACGCCGCGCGGCTGCGCTTGGCCCAACGCATCGAGCGCCGCATCGCTTCATATTGCACGTCGCGCGAGGCGGTGGTGGGGACGAGCTCGTCGAAACACATATTGATGTCCGACCCCAGCAGCCGCTGGATTTCCATCGATCGCTCGGGCGACATGGCGTGGCGCGCGCCGTCGAGATGGCTTTTGAACGTCACCCCGTCTTCGCCGCGGGTGGTGAGCTCGGCGAGGCTCATCACCTGATAGCCGCCGCTATCGGTGAGGATCGGCCGCTCCCAGCCCATGAAGCCGTGCAGCCCGCCCAGCCGCGCGATCCGCTCGGCGGTGGGGCGCAGCATTAGATGATAGGTATTGCCCAGGATGATGTCGGCGCCGCTGGCGCGCACGTCTTGCGGCTTCATCGCCTTGACGGTGGCGGCGGTGCCGACGGGCATGAAGGCGGGGGTGCGGATTTCCCCGCGCGCCATGCTGACCGTGCCGGCGCGCGCGCGACCGTCGGTTGCGTGGATCGTGAAAGCGAAACGGGTCATGCCGCGCGCGTTAGGCGCTTTGGGGCGGGGCGGGCAATGGCGGCGGCCGGTAACTTGATCGTAACGCGGCTTTCCCCCATATGGCGCTTGGGAGTCGGGCGGACGGTGCCGTCGCCAACCTGGTCAGGTCCGGAAGGAAGCAGCCACAACGATTTTCGCAACGGGTCGTTCCGGCTCCCACCTTTTGAGCGAGCGGGTCATGGCGCATCTTTCGATCAGCTTGCCCGATGATGTCGCTGCGTTGGCCCAGGCGCGGGCCCAAGCCGGCGGCTTCGCCGACCTGAGTGCGTATCTCGCCGCCTTGGTGCGCGCCGATGATGACGAAGAATGCGATCCGGCGCTCGCCGAGGCGCTCGCGGAAGGGGAGCGAGGTCCGTTCGTCGACTGTGATTTCGAGGCGATCATCGCCGAGGCCCGGGCAAAATTTCGGCGCGAGTAAGGGTCACCATCCGAGCTCGATCCGCGTGACACCGATCAACGGTGTCACGAGATCGCTGTGCTGGCTGGGCATATCCTTCCCGCCGCCACGCCCCCCGCCATCTCCGTCGCTTCGACAAGCCGCCCCCCACGCGCTAACACCGCTTCCCGATGGCTGATTCCTTCCTCGATCTCGGCGAGCCGCCCCAGCCGGCCAAGCCCGAAGCCTATCGCGTCCTCGCGCGCAAATATCGGCCGCAGAGCTTCGCCGCGCTGATCGGGCAGGATGCGATGGTGCAGACGCTCGGCAACGCCATCCGGCGCGGGCGGCTGGCGCATGCCTTTTTGCTCACCGGCGTGCGCGGGGTTGGCAAAACCTCGACCGCGCGGCTGATCGCCAAGGCGCTCAATTGCGTGGGGCCGGACGGGCAGGGCGGGCCGACGATCGACCCCTGCGGCCAGTGCGAGCCCTGCCGCGCGATCGCCGAGGGGCGGCATATCGACGTCATCGAGATGGACGCCGCGAGCCACACCGGGGTCGACGACGTGCGCGAGATCATCGAGGCGTCGCGCTACGCGGCCGTCTCGGCGCGGTTCAAAATCTACATCGTCGACGAAGTCCACATGCTCTCCAAAAGCGCGTTCAACGCGCTGCTCAAGACGCTCGAGGAGCCGCCGGCGCATGTGAAATTCCTGTTCGCGACCACCGAGGTGAACAAAGTGCCGGTGACGGTGCTCTCGCGCTGCCAGCGCTTCGATCTGCGCCGCATCCCGGCCGACAAGCTCGCCGCGCATTTCGCCGAGGTCTGCCGGCTCGAAGACGTCGCGGCCGAGGAGGAGGCGCTCGCGCTGATCGCGCGCGCGGCGGAGGGCAGCGCGCGCGACGGGCTGTCGATCCTCGACCAAGCCATCGCCCACGCCGGGATGGAAGGCGGCGGGGTGCGCGCGGCGGCGGTGCGCGAGATGCTCGGCCTTTCCGATCGCGGCGCGATGCGCGATCTGTTCGGCTTGTTGCTCGGGGGCGACGCGCGCGCGAGCCTCGCCGCCTTGCGCCGGCAATATGATCTGGGGGTCGATCCGCTCGCGGTGCTGCGCGCGCTGCTCGAGACGAGCCATGCCGTCACCCTCGCCAAGCTCGGCACCCCCGCCGACGCCGCGCAATCGGCCGAGGAACGCGCCGCGCTCGAGGAATGGGCGGCGCGGCTGAGCTTTCCCGCGCTCCACCGCTTGTGGCAGCTCCTGCTGAAAGGCCATGAGGAAGTCGGGCGCGCGGCGCTGCCGATCGAGGCCGCCGAAATGGCGCTGCTGCGCGTGATCCACGCCTCGACCTTGCCCGATCCCGGCGAGCTCGTGAAGCAATTGAGCGGGCAGGGGGCGCCGACCGCGAAAACGTCGCCCGCGCCCGCGCCCGCGCCCCCAAATCCCCCGCCACCGGCCGCGCCGCGCGACGCGCTGCCCGCGAGCTTCGAGGAGATGATCGCGCTGCTCGACGCGCGCGGCAAGATGACGCTCGCGGGCACGCTGCGGGTCGTCGCGCGTTTGGTCCATTATGCGCCCGGCGAAATCGTGCTCAGTTCGACCAAGCCGCTGCCGGCGACGCTCCCCCGCGACCTCGCCGAGGCGCTGCGCGCGATCACCGGCGCCGCTTGGTCGGTCGAAACGCGCGACGCCCCCGGCGCGCCGACGCCGCAAGAGGCCGAAGCGGCGCGCATCGCCGCCGAGCGCGATTGGGTGAAGCAACAGCCCGCGGTCGCCGCCGCGCTCGCCGCTTTCCCGGCGGCCGAGCTTACGGGATGGGAAATCAGCAAACGGAGTTGAGCATGAAGGGTATCGAGGAAGCGCTGGAAATGGCGCAGCGCGTGCAGGCCGAATTGCAGCGCGCCCAGGCCAATCTCGACACGATCGAGGTCGAAGGCGTGGCGGGCGGCGGGTTGGTGAAGGTGCGCGCGACCGCCAAGGGGCGGATCACGGCTGTCGAGATCGACGAATCGCTGCTGCAACCGGGCGAGAAGCAGATGGTCGAGGATTTGGTGGCGGCGGCGATCAACGACGCACGCGCCAAGGCCGATGCCGCCTCCAACGCCGAAATGGCCAAGATGACGAGCGGCCTACCGCTGCCGCCGGGGTTCAAACTGCCGTTTTGAGGGGGGGTGCCTTCCAGCCTCTAGAGCGGTTTCCGATCCGATTGCATCGGATCG
>LWDI01000079.1:244-8447 GCA_002083475.1 Proteobacteria bacterium SG_bin5 | reverse complement strand
TTTCCGAGTCGGCAGGTGATTCCACCTGCCTGGACATCGCTCTAAACCGTTCGCCCTGAGCCTGTCGAAGGGCCGTCCTTTTTCGGGAGCGTCGAACAAAAGAACCGTGCTTCGACGAGCTCAGCATGAACGGAAGGCGAGGTGACGCTCGATCGATGCGCCGCCCGCCAACGCCGCTCTCGCGAACACTGGGCGGTGCCGACCGAGCCTTGGCGTCAAGCGTCGAACACGACCAGCGCCGGTGTTTCCCCGATCACCCGCCACCCCCGCGCGCGCACGACGGCGCGGTGGCGGGGGTCGACATAAGCGAGCAGGATGCGCCGCGCGGGGGAGGCGGCCTTGGCCGCTTCCAACCGGACCAGACAATCGTTCAGAATTTCTTCACCGAAGCTATTGTAAAGATAGCAGAATAAATCCCCAGCCGGCGGCTCGAAATCGGCGGCGTTGCCTTGCCAGAACCGCGGCGGGCGCGGGGCGCCGCCGCGCGCCATGAACGTTGCCGCGTTGCGCTCGGCGATCGCGACGAGGATCGGCGAATATTCGACCCCGATCGCATACGCGAATTTCTGCGCGCCGAGCAGCACGATCCGGCCCTTGCCGCAGCCATAATCGATCAAGGTGAAACCGGCGGGGTCGATGCCCGCCGCCGCGATCGCCTGATCGAGCAGATGCGGGCCGCTCGCTTGATAATGATGGCTCTGGCGGCGCAGTTCGAGCGGAAAGTCGAGCGCGCTCATCGTCATTTGCGCGCTGGTATCGGTGCCCCAGCGCGTATCGAAGGCACGATCGGCACGCGCGGCGCGGCGCGCGGCGGGGCTCAGCGCGCGTGCCCGCGCGGCCAAGGTCTTGACGCCGAGACGCGCGATTTCCCCCGGCGATCGGCCGGCGAACGCGCGGGACAATTTGCGGACGGCGGCGAGCATCGACTTACCTTGTGAAAGGCCAATCGATCTAACGCAAGAGCATTGGCGAAACGTTAAGCGTCGCGCTCGGCCGCCTTGGCTTGGGCCCAGAGCGCCTCTTTGGCGTCGAGGTCGAGCGCGGCGAAGCCATCGCCCGCCTGCGTCTCCATCGCCCGGAAGCGGCGCTCGAACTTGGCGTTCGCGCCGCGCAGCGCGGCTTCGGGATCGACGCCCAGCTTGCGCGCCCAATTGACCACCGCGAACAACAGATCGCCGATTTCGTCCTCTAGCGCGTGGGCGCTATCGGCCGCCGCCACCTCGGCGAGCTCCTCGTCGATCTTGGCGCGCGCGCCTTGGGCGTCGGGCCAGTCGAAGCCGGTGCGCGCGGCGCGCTTCTGCAGCTTTTCGGCGCGCATCAAGGCGGGCAGGCCAAGCGCCACGCCCGCGAGCGCGCTCGCATCGCCCTTGGCGTCGCGCTCGGCGGCCTTGATCGCTTCCCATTGCTCGGGGCCGCCTTGGCCATCGCCGAAGATGTGCGGGTGGCGGCGCTCCATCTTGTCGCTGATCGCCGCCACGACGTCGGCGAACGCGAAATGCCCGGCTTCCTCGGCCATGCGCGCGTGGAACACGACTTGGAGGAGCAGATCGCCGAGCTCGTCCTTCAGCTCCGCCATATCGCCGCGCGCGATCGCATCGGCGACTTCATGCGCTTCCTCGATCGTATAGGGCGCGATCGAGGCGAAATCCTGCGCCAGGTCCCAGGGGCAGCCGCGCTCGGGATCGCGGAGCCGCGCCATGATGGTTACCAGCCGATCAACCATCACACCTCCGCAAACCCGATAATCAACATTATGTATAATCCGCGTTCGCGCCGCCTGACGCGACGAGTATCATCATATCGCCCTCGATCCGCCAGCTGCTGAGCCGCGAGAGGAAATTCATCCCCAACACGCCACCCTTGAAGCTCGGCGCGACGAGCACGGTCAATCCTTCGGCGCGGATCGGGCCGAGCCGCATCTGCTCGACCTGGCCGACGAGCGCGTTCACCTCGCCGCCGGCGGTATTCACCAGCTGCTGCCGGCTCGGATCGGTGGCGATGCCGGCGGCCTTGGCGAGATCGGGATCGATCGCGGTTTCGGTGGCGCCGGTGTCGATCATCAGCCGCTGCTCGACGCCGTTGAGCCGGACATCGGCATAGAAATGCCCATCGGGCGCGCGCGGGATCATCACGCTGCCGCCGCGCACCGCCATGCGCTTCAACCCCGCCGAGACGAGCCATTCGTCGACCGTGCCGCGATTGCGCGTATAGGCGGTCGCGATCAGCAGCCCGACCGCGAAAATGCCGGCCCAAGCGAGCGCCATCCGCGCCATCTGCCCGAGCGGCACTTGGCGCGCGAACAAGGCGGACGCCGGCAGCACCAGCAGCAGCGCGTAAAAGATCACATCGGACGTTGCGGGATTCATAAGACGACCTCGAGCCCATCATAGCCCGGCTCCACCCCGCCGGGTAGTTCGGCGGCGAGCGTCGCATAATCCATCGATTGGTCGAGATGCGTCAGCACCGCATGGCGCGGCGCGAGCCGGGCGATCCAGCCGAGCGTTCGGGCGAGATGCGGGTGCGAGGGATGCGGGCGGCGGCGCAGGGCATCGACCACCCAGAGATCGAGCCCGGTATAGAGCGCCCCCATCGCGTCGGTCAGTTCATGAAAATCAGTGGCATAGCCGATGCTCTTGCCATCATGATCGAAGCGCAACCCGGCCGAGAAGATCGATCCATGCGGCTGATCGACCGCGCCAATCGACAAATCGCCGATCACCAGCCGATCGGGCAGCGGCTCGATCGTCGCGCTCGGCGGATATTCGCCCCGCCCCGCGAACACATAGCCGAAGCGCTCGGCGAGCGTGGCGATCGTCGCGGGGCGCGCGAAGCCGCGCACGGGCCGGCCGCGGGCGTGGAACAATTGGCGTAAATCGTCGATGCCGTGGCAGTGATCGGCATGGTCGTGCGTCCAGATCACCGCGTCGACCCGGTCGACGCCGGCGGCGAGCAACTGCTCGCGCATATCGGGCCCCGTATCGACCAGCACGCGGGCGCTTGCCGTTTCCACGAGGATCGACACGCGCGTGCGCCGGTTGCGCGGCTCGTTCGGGTCGCAATCGCCCCAATCATTGCCGATGCGCGGCACGCCCGAGGACGTGCCCGAGCCGAGGATGCGCAGCTTCACGCGCGCGCCTTGGCGAAAAGGGCGAAGAAATTGGCGGTGGTCGCCGCCGCCAGCGCTTCGACGCTCGTGCCGCGCAAATCGGCCAAGAAGCGCGCGGTATCGGCGACGAAAGCGGGTTCCGCCGTCTTGCCCCGATGCGGCACCGGCGCGAGGAAGGGCGCGTCGGTTTCGATCAGCAGCCGCTCGATCGGCAGCCGCGCGGCGACGTCTTGCAGGTCGCGCGCGTTCTTGAAGGTCACGATTCCCGAAATCGAGATATAGCAGCCGAGCGCGAGCGCCGCGTCGGCGAAGGCGGCGCTCGCGGTGAAGCAATGGATCAGGCAGGGGAAAGCCCCCTTCCCCATTTCCTCGACCAATATCGCGAGCGTGTCCTCCTCGGCATCGCGGGTGTGGACGATCAGCGGCAGCGCGGTCGCGCGCGCGGCGGCGATATGCGCCCGGAAATTGCGCGCCTGCGCCGCGCGGTCGCTATGGTCGTAATAATAATCGAGCCCGCTCTCGCCGATGCCGATCGCCCGGGGATGCGCCGCGCGCGCGATCAGTGTTTCGGCGGTGACATGGGGGTGGGCGTCGGCCTCGTGCGGGTGGATGCCGATGCTCGCCCAAATATCGTCTTGCGCCTCGGCGATCGCGACCACCTCGTCCCATTCGCGCTCGCGCGTCGAGATGGTGAGCATCGTGCCGACCCCCGCCGCGCGCGCCCGCGCGATGACGTCATGCTGCTGCTCGACCAGCCCCTTATAGTTCAAATGGCAGTGCGAATCGACGAACATCAGGCGGCCGGAGCCTCGAGCCGGGGAAAGACGCCGCTCGGCGGAGCGATGCGATGGCCGGCGGCGGCGAGCGCGCGATACCAGCCGTCATCGCCCAGCCGCGCGAAGTCGCCCGCGGGGGCGCCGATCTGGGCAAGGATCTTCGCGGCGGATTCGGGGATCACCGGCTGGATCAGCAGCGCGAGATCGTGAATCGCGCGCACCAGCGTGCCGAGCACCGCGTGCATCCGCGCGGGATCGGTCTTGCGCAGCGACCAGGGCGCCTGGGCGTCGATATAGGCATTGCAGGCGAACACCGCTTTCATCCAGCTCTCGACCGCTTGGCTCAGCGCGAGGTCGGCGAACTGCGCGCGATAGGCGGCGGCGGCTTCGGCGATGGCGGCGAGCAGCTCGGCGTCCGCTGGCTCGGCACGGCCGGGCTCGGGCAGCGCGCCGTCGAGATTCTTGGCGATGAAGCTCAGCGTGCGCTGCGCCAAATTGCCGAAGCTGTTCGCGAGATCAGCGTTCGCCCGCGCGACGATCGCTTCCTCGCTCCACGTGCCGTCCTGGCCGAAGCTGATGTCGCGCAGCAGGAAATAGCGGAGCGCATCGACGCCATAGCTTTCCGCGAGCGCCAGCGGATCGGCGACATTGCCGGCGGATTTGGACATTTTGGCGCCATCGCGCGCGAGCACGAAGCCATGGCCGAACACCCGCCTCGGCAGCGGCAGCTTGGCCGACATCAGAAACGCCGGCCAATAGACCGCATGGAAGCGGACGATGTCCTTGCCGATCAGATGCAGGTCGGCCGGCCAATAGCGCTTCAGATCGCCGTCCCACCCCGGATAGCCGGTGCCGGTGAGATAATTGGTGAGCGCATCGACCCACACATACATCACATGCCCGGGCGCCCCCGGCACCGGCACCCCCCAATCGAAGCTGGTGCGCGAGACCGACAAGTCGCTGAGGCCCCCTTCGACGAAGCGCAACACTTCGTTGCGCCGGCTTTCGGGCTGGATGAACTCGGGGTGCGCCGCGTAGAAATCGAGCAAGGGCTGCTGATAGCGGCTCAGGCGAAAGAACCAGCTTTCTTCCGCCGTCCATTCGACCGGCGTGCCCTGCGGCGAAAGCTTGGCGTCGCCTTCGCCCACCAGCTCCTTCTCGTCGTAAAAGGCTTCGTCGCGCACCGAATACCAGCCTTCGTAGCGCGCGAGATAAAGGTCGCCCGCGTCGGCCATCGCTTGCCAAATCGCTTGGCTGGCGGCGTAATGATCGGCGTCGGTCGTGCGGATGAAACGATCACAACTGATGTTGAGTTTCGCCGCCATTTCCTTGAACGCGCTCGACATTTCGTCTGCAAGCGCGCGCACCGCCACGCCCCGGTCGCGCGCGGTCTGCACCATTTTCAGGCCATGCTCGTCGGTGCCCGTCTGAAAGCGGACGTCGCGCCCCATCAGCCGCTGGAAGCGCGCGATCGCATCCGCCGCGATCGCTTCATAGGCATGGCCGATGTGCGGGCGGCCATTGGGATAGTTGATCGCGGTGGTGAGGTAAAAGGGCTCGGCCATGCCGTGCCCCTAATCGATCGCGCGCGGCGGGTGAAGCCCGAGCCGCGCGACCAGCCCGGCGAGCTCGAACACCGTCGCCTGCGCGTCGAGCGATTGCGCGCGAGCGATCGCGGCGACCGACTGCGCCGCGGCATAAGCATCGAGCGCGGTGGCGAGCGCATCGCCCTCGCGGTCGGCCGCCTGGCGCGCGATGAAGCTCGGCGCGCGGTCGAGAAAGGCTTCGTAGCGCGGCTGCTGCGCCTTGGCGCCGAGCGTCTTGGCGAGCGCGGCGCGGCGCGCATTGTTCGGATCGCCATCGCGCGCGATCGCGGTGAGCGCGGTGTCGAGCGCGGCGAGATCGAGCCCGGCATAGCGCAACGCGCGCCCCGGCGCGCCCTCGGCGACCCGCACCAGCGCCGCCAGTTCGTCAGCGCTCGCCTCGGGCAAGCACTCGGCGAGCACGCGCCGCACCTCGGCGTCGCTCAGCGGATCGAAGCGCAGTCGGCGGCAGCGCGAGCGGATCGTCGGCAGCAATTTGCCCGGGGCGTGACTCACGAGCAGGAAAATCGTGCCGGCGGGCGGCTCCTCGAGATTCTTGAGCAAGGCGTTGGAGGCGCCCGGCCGTTCGAGTTCGTCGACCGCGTCGATCACGATCACCCGGCGCGGCGAGAGCGCGGGCTTGGTCGCGAACATCGGCTGAAGCTGGCGCACCTGGGCGATGGTGATCGAGCGCGCGAAATCGCCCTCGGGCTTGTCGGGGTCCTTGGGCAGGCGCGTGAGTTCGCGATAATCGGGATGCGCGCCGGCGGCGATCAGCTTGGCGGTGCGATCCTCCTCGGGCAGGTCGAGCCCCGGCGGCAAGGCCGCGCCCGCGCCTTCGGCGAGCAACCGCCGCGCGACCGCGCGCGCGAACATCCCCTTCCCCACTCCCTGCGGCCCGGTGAGCAGCCAGCCATGGTGGAGCGCGCCCGAATCGATCGCCGCGCGAAAGGCGCGCTGCGCCTCGGCATGCCCGACTAGCGGCTGATGCACGGAACTGCCTTCCTCCGTTCGCCCTGAGCTCGTCGAAGGGCGGTACTGCCTCGCGACCGTCGAGAAGAAGGACGGTGCTTCGACAAGCTCAGCACGAACGGGAGGCGCCTGGCGATCATGGCGCCGATCAAAGCCATGACGTCAGATCGGCGAGCAGCGCGGCGGTCACCGCCTCGGGCGGGCGGGCGGCATCGATCAGCCGCACCCGCGCGGGCTCGGCGGCGGCGATGCGGTGGAAGCCCGCGCGCACCGCTTCGTGGAAGGCATCGCCGCGCGCCGCGAAGCGATCGGCGGCGGCGCCGTCGCGCGCCTCCGCCCGCGCGCGCCCCTCGGCGACGGGCAGATCGAGCACGAAGGTCCGGTCGGGCAACAGCCCCTCGGCGCCGAAGCCGTGGAGCGCGAGGATCGCCGCGTCGTCGATCCCGCTCGCGCCCTGATAAGCGCGGGTGCTGTCGACGAACCGGTCACAAATCACCCAGCTACCGGCGGCGAGCGCGGGGCGGATCGTTTTTTCCAGATGATCGGCGCGGGCGGCGGCGAACAACAGGGTTTCCGCGCGCGGGCTCCAGCGCCCCGCCGCGCCTTCCAGCAGCAGCGTGCGTATCGCCTCGGCGCCGTCGCTGCCGCCCGGCTCGCGCGTCACCAGCACGCGCGCGCCGCGTGCCTCCATCGCCTGGGCGAGCGCGCGCGCCTGGGTCGATTTGCCCGCGCCCTCGCCGCCTTCGAGCGTGATGAAGCGCGGCGTCACCAGCCGAAGAGCGACCAAAACCCCGCCCAGGCGCGCCCGAAAAAGCCCGCCGCGCCCACGTCTCGCGCGGCGACCAGGGGCAATTTCTGCGCGGGCAGCCCCGGCGAGGTGACGACCAGATCGGCGATATGCTGCCCCGCCTTGATCGGCGCCTTGATCGGCCCTTGATAGACGACCTTGGTCGTCAGCTCGGGCGTCGGCCCGCCCGGCAAGGCGATGCTCAGATCGCGCGGCGCGATCAGGCCGACCTTGGCGCGGTCGCCCAATTGCACCTCGGCCTCGCTCACCTGGCGGCCCTTGCTGACGAGCTTCTTCGCCTTCCAGGCGCGGAAACCCCATTCCATGAAGCGCACCGATTCCTCGATCCGCTGGTTGAAGCTGGTGAGCCCGGCGAGCACCATCACCAATCGCCGCCCATTCTGCTCGGCCGAGCCGGTGAAGCCATAGCCGGCCTCCTCGGTATGCCCGGTCTTGAGGCCATCGGCACCCGCGACGCGGCCCAGCAGCGGATCGCGATTGGCCTGGGTGATCGGGCTGCCGCTCCCCAGCGTCTTGCCCCAGGTGAAATCGGGGCGCGAATAGAAGCGCTTGTAGAATTGCGGATAGTCGCGGATCGTCGCCGAGGCGAGATGCGCGAGATCGCGCGCGGTGACATAGGTCACCCCGCCATCGGGCCAGCCATTGGAATTGCCGAAATGGCTGTTGGCGAGCCCCAGCTTCTTGGCGGCCGCGTTCATCTGCGCGACGAACGCCTCCTCGGTGCCCGAGGCGCCTTCGGCGAGCACGACGCAGGCATCGTTGCCCGAGAGCGTGATGATGCCATAGAGCAGATTGGCGACGCTCACTTGCTCGTTCGGCGAGAGGAACATGGTCGAGCCGGCCTGCGGCCCGTGCCATTTCTGCCAGGTTTCGGGACGGACGGTGAGCAGCTGATCGAGCTTCAGATCGCCATGTTTGATCATCTCGAAGGCGACATAGACCGTCATCATCTTCGCCA
>LWDI01000079.1:0-207 GCA_002083475.1 Proteobacteria bacterium SG_bin5 | reverse complement strand
AGCACCGCGCCGCTCGACAGATCCTCCATATAAGCGACCGGGGCGGGCGTGCTGAACGGCGGCACACTCGCGGCGTGGAGCGGCGCCGCGGCGAGGGCCGCGATCGATAGGGCGGCGGCGAATTTATTGAACATGGCTGATCTCACACGCTTACTCTTGAACCAAACGGGCGTCGCCATAGCCGGCGGCGCGGGCGCGGGCGCGGGC